>JBIIWP010000080.1:0-14365 GCA_044338855.1 Pseudohongiellaceae bacterium
CGCGGCTGGCTAATGGATGCCCTTTGTAAACGACGAGAAAGACCTGTTCGCGAAACAGAGGCATTACTGTAAGGGCAGGATCGTCCACGGGTGTAGGCGTGAAAATCAGGTCATGGTTGCCGGCTTTCAGGCCTTCCACCAGCAGAGTGGTCACGGCTTCGCGCACGAACAGCTTTACCCCGCGGTATTCATCGCGCACCGACGGTAGTATCCACGGCAACGAATAGGGGCCCAGTGAAGGGGCAACCCCCAGGCGAAAGGTACCGCTCGGACCGTGGGAAGCGAGCTGGGCAGCTTCCTGAATGGCCTCAGCGGCATTCACTGCCAGTTTGGCTTCAGTGAGCATGTTGCGCCCTATGGGCGTCAGGGCGACACCGCCACGCGAGCGCTCGAACAGCTCCACTTCCAGACACTCCTCCAGCGCCTTGAGCTGCGCACTGAGCGAGGGCTGGGTAATGCCCAATTCCGACGCCGCCTGGCGCAGGCTCTTGTGCCGCGCCGCGACGAGGAAGTAACGCAATTGCTTGAGAGAGAAGTTCAGGTCTTTCATGGATATATATTACCCATACAGCGCCCGGCATGGAAGCTTTTTCCTATCACAAAAACAGCCGAACCCGTTGAACACTTCGGGCCGAATTCTGTTCTCATTCGGAAGTCATACCGATAATTGGACTCTGGAGCGAACACCATGGAAAGACTGGTCTCAGGCATTCTCAAATTTCAGGAGGAACAGTTCCAGCATCAAAAAGAACTTTTCAAGACTCTGTCCAAGGGCCAGAGCCCGGAAGTACTATTCATTACCTGCTCGGACTCCCGCATTGACCCCTGCCTGATCACCCAGACCCAACCTGGCGACCTGTTCATTGCCCGTAACGCCGGCAACCTGGTGCCGCCGCACTACTCGCAGGCTACCACCGACATGGATGCCACCATCGAGTTCGCCATGGAAGTGCTGAAAGTGCGTCATATCGTGATCTGCGGCCACACCGACTGTGGCGCCATGAAAGGCGCCATGGACCCTGACTCTGTGAAGCACCTGCATCACGTGCATCACTGGATTTCCAATGCGGCAGCTGCCGCGGCCAAGGTCAAGGGTCGCCACGGCGGCAAGATCCTCGGCCACGACCAGATGCTGGAATTAATTCAGGAAAATGTGGTCCTGCAATTGAAGCATCTCGAAACCCACCCGAGTGTCGCATCTGCGCTCGGCCGGGAATCCGTGATGTTGCACGGCTGGGTCTACGACATCGAGCATGGTGGCATTTACTGCTATGAAGCCAACTCCCGGAAATTCGTATCCGTGCATGAACACTACGCGCATGTGGTCGAACACTCGGCTAGTCACGACTAAAGCGCCGCCTGAGTCTGTAATTTCGTCTTGAACCAAACCGTACCAACTTGAGAGAAACATGATGTTGAAGCTGACTACCTCCAACCTGCAGGGCGACCTCTTCGGTGGCCTCACTGCTGGCGTTGTGGCCCTGCCACTGGCGCTGGCCATGGGCGTGGCCTCTGGCCTCGGCCCGATCGCCGGCCTCTACGGCGCCATTTTCGTAGGCTTCTTTGCCGCCCTGTTCGGCGGGACGGAATCACAGGTGTCCGGCCCCACCGGTCCGATGACCGTGGTGGTGGCTGGCCTTGCCGGTAGCCTGGCGGCCGCCACCGGCAGCAGCGAGAACATCGGCCTCATTTTCACAGCCATCATGCTGGCCGGCCTCATGCAGATTGGTCTGGGCCTGCTGCGCATGGGAGAGTACATCCGCCTTGTACCTTACCCGGTCATCAGCGGTTTCATGAGCGGCATCGGCGGTATCATC
Organism: Pseudohongiellaceae bacterium; assembly: GCA_044338855.1. GTDB lineage: Bacteria > Pseudomonadota > Gammaproteobacteria > Pseudomonadales > Pseudohongiellaceae > CAILUG01. The sequence continues at coordinate 1,818 of JBIIWP010000080.1, forward strand.
ATCATCCTGCAGATTGGCCCCATGCTTGGGCATCCCTCGCCTGCCGGCACCGTGGATGCACTCATGTATACGCCGACCGCCCTCGCGGACATAAACCTGATGGCACTGGTGATCGGTCTTGCCTCCTTCGGTATCGCGATGAAGTGGCCCAAAAAATTGGCGAAATACGTGCCAGGCCCGCTGGCAGCGCTGATCGTCGGTACCCTGATCAGTCTCACCCTGGGCGGCGTGCCCATTCTGGGCAGCATTCCCTCAGGCCTGCCATCGTTCTACATGCCACAGCTCGGTGGGGGCACCCTGAACCTCGTGGTGCAAGCTGCCTTGATCCTCGCGCTGCTGGGCTCGATCGACAGCCTGCTGACGTCGCTGGTGGCTGACAACATGACCCGCAGCCGCCATGACTCCAACCAGGAGCTGATTGGACAGGGCATCGGCAACACCTTTGCCGGCCTCTTTGGCGGAACCGCTGGTGCCGGCGCCACGATGCGTACCGTGGTCAATATCCGCACCGGCGGCAAGACCCGCATTTCCGGCATGACCCATGCGGTATTCCTGCTCGCCGTAGTGCTGGGTCTTGGTTCGCTGGCCAGCTACATACCCAATGCCGCCTTGGCCGGCATCCTTTTGAAAGTGGGCGTAGACATCATCGACTGGACCTATCTGAAGAACGCCCACCGCGGTCCGCGCTGGGATCTCCTGCTGATGGTACTGGTGCTGGGGCTGACCATCTTCGTCGACCTGATCACCGCCGTCGCAGTCGGCGTGGTGCTTGCTGCCATCGCGTTTGTCGAGCAGGTGGCGAAGGACCAGATGCAGAACCTCAAGTCGCGTGGTGCTCTGTCCGATGCCACGCCGCGTGAAAAAGAGCTGCTGCAGAAACTGGGTGATGCCGTGAACGTGTTCGAATTTCGTGGCCCGCTGAGCTTCGGTGCAGCGGCCGACCTTGGCCATCATGCCCGCAGTCTCTACACCAACAACGAGCTCAAGGCGCTGATCCTGGATTTCTCGAGTGTGCCCTTCCTTGACGTCTCAGCGATTCGCGCGGTGGAAACCATTGCCGATGATGCCCACCACAATCGCCGCGCGCTGCATGTCTGCGGCATGTCGCAGAAGGTTCGGGATACTCTCGCGGCGCTGGACGCCGACAAGCATCTCTTCGAGTTCAACTACCACAGCACGCGCGAAGTCGCCCTGGAAGCCGTGCAGCGGGCCATTGACACCGGTACCCTCATTCCCGCCAGTGCCTGAGTTCCCCTCAGGAACCCTTTACGCCGGCAACTTGCCGGCGTTTTTTTTGGCCGATTACTTCCGGCTGAAGGCGATGTCGTCGCCCACCAGCCGCACATGGATCGTACTGCCTGGCGGGTAGGTGCCCTTCAGGACTTCCTGTGCCAGCGGGTTTTCCAGCCACTGCTGGATGGCACGCTTCAAGGGACGTGCACCATAGACCGGATCGAAACCAAGGCTGGCCAATTTGTCCAGAACAGGCATGTCCATTTCCAGTTGCAGGTCGAGATCACCCAGGCGCTTGCGCAGCAACCCGAGCTGGATGTCGGCGATGCCACGCACCTGCGTTTTCTGCAGAGGATGGAACACCACCACTTCGTCGATGCGGTTGATGAACTCGGGACGGAAGTGGCGCGTGACCACCTGCATCACTGCACTCTTTACATTGTCGTAGGTTGCATCATCGCTGCTGCCGTCCTGCATCAACTCCTGGATCCGGTCCGAACCCAGGTTCGACGTCATCACAATGACAGTGTTGCGGAAGTCCACCGTGCGGCCATGACCGTCGGTGAGACGACCATCGTCCAGCACCTGCAGGAGGATGTTGAATACATCGGGATGCGCCTTCTCCACCTCATCGAGCAACAGCACGGCATAGGGACGACGACGCACGGCTTCCGTCAGGTAACCGCCCTCTTCATAGCCCACGTAACCGGGAGGCGCACCGATGAGGCGGGCCACGGAGTGCTGCTCCATGAACTCGGACATGTCGATGCGCACCATGGCCTCTTCGGTATCGAAGAGGAACTGCGCCAGCGCCTTGCACAGCTCGGTCTTGCCGACGCCCGTGGGTCCGAGAAACAGGAAGGAGCCGTTGGGACGACGCGGATCGGACAGACCGGAGCGCGAGCGGCGCACGGCATTGGCGACTGCGTTCACGGCTTCGCCCTGGCCGATCACGCGCTTGTGCAGCTCATCCTCCATACGCAGCAGCTTCTGCTTTTCACCTTCCAGCATCTTGGCCACCGGGATGCCGGTGGCGCGTGACACAACTTCGGCGATTTCTTCTTCAGTGACCTTGTTGCGCAGGAGCTTCAACTCGGTCTGCTCAGGCCCGGTCGCGGATTGCAGCTGCTTTTCCAGTGCAGGTATCACGCCGTACTGCAACTCTGACATGCGCGCGAGATCGCCGGCACGGCGGGCAGTATCGATATCAAGACGTGCCTGCTCCAGGTCGCTCTTGATCTTGTGCGAACCCTGCAGCGAGGATTTTTCCGCGCGCAGGATTTCATCGAGATCGGCATATTCCTGCTCAAGCTTGTCGATATCCTCTTCCAGCTTGGTGCGGCGCTTGGCCGAGGCCTCGTCGGTTTCCTTCTTCAGCGCTTCACGTTCGATCTTCAGCTGGATCAACCGGCGCTCGAGGCGATCCATGTCTTCCGGCTTGGAATCGATCTCCATGCGGATCAGCGAGGCCGCTTCATCAATGAGGTCAATGGCCTTGTCGGGCAGTTGGCGATCCGTGATGTAGCGCGCAGAGAGCTTCGCAGCGGCGATGATGGCCGGATCGGTAATCGTTACCTGATGATGCAGTTCGTAGCGCTCCTTAAGGCCGCGCAGGATGGCGATGGTGTCTTCTTCGTTCGGCTCTTCCACGAGAACTTTCTGGAAACGGCGCTCCAGCGCAGCGTCCTTCTCGATGTACTGGCGGTATTCGTCCAGCGTGGTCGCGCCCACACAATGCAACTCACCTCGTGCCAACGCGGGCTTCAGCATGTTGCCGGCATCCATGGCACCCTCAGCTTTGCCGGCGCCCACCATGGTGTGGATCTCGTCGATGAACAGGATCACCTGGCCTTCCTGCTTGGAGAGCTCGTTCAGTACCGCCTTCAGGCGTTCCTCGAACTCGCCGCGGAACTTGGCGCCGGCAATCAGCGCACCCATATCCAGCGCGAGTATCTTCTTGTTCTTGAGGCCTTCCGGCACTTCGCCATTGATGATGCGTTGCGCCAGGCCGTCCACGATGGCGGTCTTGCCCACGCCGGGCTCACCGATCAGCACGGGGTTGTTCTTGGTGCGGCGCTGCAGCACCTGGATGGTACGGCGGATCTCGTCGTCACGGCCGATCACGGGGTCGAGCTTGCCTTGCGCGGCCTTCTCGGTGACGTCCACGGTGTATTTCTGCAAAGCCTGGCGACTTTCTTCGGCCTCGGGATTATTCACCGAACTGCCGCCACGCAAGTTCTTGACGGCGTTCTCCAGCGCGCTTTGGCTGACACCGAAGGAGTTGAGGAATTTTCCCAGCGCACCTTTGTCCTGCATCGCGGCAAGCAGCACCGTCTCACTGGAGAGGAACTGGTCGCCGGCCTTCTGCGCCATGCGATCGGCCAGGTTGAACAGTTTGCTCATGTCGGGGCTGATGTTGATCTGGCCATCACTGCTGGCGATGACTGGCAGCTCACCGAGCAGCTTGTCCAGGCCCTTGCGCAACGCGGCCACATCAAAGCCGGTTTGCTGCAGCAGGGGACGCAGCGAGCCACCTTTCTGGTCAATCAGCGCGGTAAGCAGGTGGACCGGCTCGAGATAGTTGTGATCCTTGCCCACGGCAAGGGATTGGGCATCTGCCAGCGCCTGCTGCAGCTTGCTCGTGAGTTTGTCCATGCGCATGTCGAATACCTGTGGGTGAAGATGGTTTCCCTCAAGATGGGGAGCCCACGGCATCGATTCAAGAGGAACGGTGGAAAACTGTGTTGACCAGGGTCAAGCAGAAGGGAGGCAGCGCAAGAGCGGGATGCTCAGCGCCGCAGGATCAGCGTGGCAAAGCGACCAGTAGCGCCATCGCGGCGATAGGAGAACCACTGGTCGGCAGCGCAGACCGTGCAGCGCGGCTCCCCTGCCACCTGCTGCACCCCCGCAGTCTGCAGCCGCAGGCGGGCCAGCGCGTAGAGATCGGCGAAATACTTGCCGTTGCCGGCGGCGCGGAAGGCGGCGTCAGTGGCAGCCTCTGTACCCGCCGCTGCGGCAGCAATGAACTGGCTGCGCACTTCCGGACCCACTTCGAAATGACAAGCGGCAATGGCGGGACCCAGCCAGGCGCGGATGCGCTCCGGTGACACGGCGAACCGCTGCACGCTGCGCTCCAGAATGCCGCTGACAAGTCCACGCCAGCCGGCATGTGCCACAGCGATTTCACTGCCATCGTCGGCGCAGAGCAGTACCGGCAGACAATCGGCTGTCAGCACCGCGCAAGCAATGCCGCGCGAACGGGTATGGATGGCATCAGCCTCGGGAGCGATTTGCAGGGGCTGGCAGCCAGTGAGGCTGAGCACTGACGTGCCGTGTACCTGTTGCAACCACTGCACTGGCACCTGTGCAAGGCCTGTGTGTTGGAGCAGCAGGTCGTGCAGCCGGGCGCGGTTAAGCGCCACATCAATGGCACTGTCACCCACATGGCTGCCGAGGTTGAAGCTGTCGCAGGGTGGTTTGCTGCTGCCGCCCCGTCGCGTGGTCACGCAGGCGAATACTCCCGGTGGCAGCTGCCAGTCCGGCAGCAGCAGGGAGGTTTCAGCCACGATCCTGCTCCAGCAGGACCAGCAGCTGCTGCATGTCCTTGGGCAGTTCGCTTTCCCACTCCACGTACTTACCCGTAGCGGGATGCGCAAACCCCAGCACGCGCGCGTGCAGCGCCTGGCGTTTGAAGTTCTTCAGGAAATCGAGCAATTCCGGTGCAGCGCCCTTGGGCGATTTCATGCGCCCGCCGTAGGCCTGGTCGCCCACGATGGGATAGCCGATATGCGCCATGTGCACACGGATCTGGTGCGTGCGTCCGGTTTCGAGTTTGCACTGCAGGTGGGTGTAGCTGCGGTAGCGCCCTTTCACGCGATAATGCGTCACGGCAGGGCGGGCATCCGGAGCCTCGCTGCTGACGGCTCGTTTCTGGCGGTTGGCAGGATGGCGCCCGATCGGGGCATCCACGGTGCCGCCAGCCGTCACTACCCCCTGTACTACCGCGTCATAGAGGCGGCTTACGGTGCGTTCCTGCAACTGGGCTACCAGGTCCTGATGGGCCTCGAGGGTCTTGGCCACCACCATGAGTCCACTGGTGTCCTTGTCGAGGCGATGCACGATGCCGGCGCGCGGCAAGCCTGAGAGTTCGGGGCAATGGGCCAGCAGGCCATTGAGCAAGGTCCCCGTATAGTTGCCGGCGGCCGGATGCACCACCAACCCTACCGGCTTGTTGATCACGAGCAGGCTCTCATCCTCGTAAACGATGTCCAGCCCCAGTTCCTCGGCCTCGGCCTCCACTGCCGCTTCCTGTGTCCGCGTTAGCGTAAGTTCTTCACCCCCCAGCACTTTGTCCTTGCCTCGGGCTGGCAAGCCATCGAGGCACAACTCGCCGTCCTTGATCCATTGCTGCAGGCGGGCCCGCGAGAACTCGGGGAACAGCTGGGCGGCAGCCTGATCGAGGCGCAGGCCACTGTATTCGTAGCCGATGGTACGGGAGATGGCGGGGGAACTGCTCATGCGGGGAACCTTGGTTCTCGTGGTCTGTGTATTCGTAGTACACTTGCGCGCTGATTATACTTGAGAAGCCCCCTACTTCCGTGAAATTCTTCAACAAGTACCTGATTTTACTGCTGGTCTCAGCCACGATACTGGTCGGCTGCTCCTCCAACGAAGATGAATTCGCCAACACCGGCGAAGATGTCCTGTGGCGGGAAGGTCTGCGCTCAATGGAAGTGAGCAATTGGCCGCGTGCCATTGCCATCATGCAACAGATCGAGGCGCAGTTTCCTTTTGGCCAGTTCGCGGCGCAGTCGCAGCTCGAACTGATCTTTGCCTATTACCGTAACGGCGAGGCCGAAGCCGCACGCGCCGCTGCGGACCGCTTCATCCGTCTTTACCCCGACCACGAGAATCTGGACTACGCCTACTACATGCGCGGCATGGCCTACTACAGCGAAGATGCCCGCATTCTGGCGCGCTGGCTGCCTACCGATCCCAGCAAGCGTGATCCAGGCAAAGCACGCGAGTCCTTCTCCGACTTCTCCCAGCTGCTGTCGCGCTTTCCCGAATCCACTTACGCCGCTGACGCACGGGCGCGCATGATCTACCTGCGCAATCTGCTGGCGGCTTATGAAATCCATGTGTCGGAGTTCTATATCCAGCGTCAGGCTTACCTGTCTGCGCTGAACCGTGCGCGCTTCGTGGTGGAGAACTATCAGGGTGCGCCGGCGGTGCCGCGCGGACTGGAAATAATGACCGAGATGTATCTGCGTATCGGGCTCAATGACCTGGCCGATGCCTCGCTGACAATCCTGCGCCAGAACTATCCGGACAGTAATCAGCTGGATGACAGCGGTAACTTCATGGTGTCCACGCAGGTCACCGATCCTTCCTTCCTCTATTCAATGACCTTCGGCCTGGTGGGCTCCAACAAAAAGGACACACCACTGGCCCCCACCAAGCGCCCTGTCCGTGCCGACTACAATATCCAGCTGCCGGAAATCGAACGCAGGCGCTCCTGGCTCAACATCCTCACCGTGGGCATGATGGGTGATCCCGGCACGGCTCCCGGCGCAGAGAGCGAATAAACCGCGACCAGCACCCGGCACGTCATTTCCGGAAGTTCTGCCAATACTCGCTGACCATGCCACGCACTTCCTTGCGCATAAGCATTAGCGCCAGCAGGTTGGGTAATGTCATCACCACGATTCCAACAGCAGCGATGTTCCACACCACCGTAGTGTCTGCAATCGCCGCCACAAAGAACCCGATGCAGTACACCACACGATAAGGCTGCACCCAGCGGGTACCGACCAGGTAGGTGATTGCCCGATCCCCGTAGTAGGACCACGAGATGCTGGTAGAAAAAGCAAACAGCACGAGCGACAAGGCCACGATGTACTGGCCCGCCTCACCAAAGTAGCTGAATCCGAAGGCCCGCGTGGTCAGCGCCGCGGAATGCAGCAAGGACTTGCCGCTGACCGTCAGCGCCGGATCCGCCAGCTTGCCCGCTGCGACGCGCACATTGCCGTCGAAGGCCGCTCCATCGCGGCTGAAATACAGATCCTCGGCCACGCTGCGCGCGTGAATGACGGTTACGGTGGGCGCTTCCTCGCTCACGCGACCGTCACTCACACCGATACTGCCGTCAAACAGCGTCACCGCCTCGTCATTGCCGTTGACGAGATAATCAACCAGTCGCGTGCGGTCAGCCTCCTGCGCTTCATCCAGGGTACCGGCCAGGAACACCATGTCGGCCTGCTGGAATTCGTTCTCGAACTTCATGGTCCATGCGCCCGAGGCCAGGATCACAAGCCCTGTAATGGTGCAGATGATCAGGGTATCGATGAAGGGTTCCAGCAGTGACACCATGCCCTCGGAGACATGCTCGGGTGCCCTGGCCGATGCGTGTGCAATCGGAGCCGAGCCCTGCCCCGCCTCGTTGGAAAACAGGCCACGGTTGACTCCGCGATTGAATGCATAGGCAAAGCTGGCGCCGAGAAATCCGCCAGTGGCAGCCGAGCCCGTAAAGGCATCCGAGAAAACACGCACGAAAGCCGGCACCACCTGTTCCAGGTTCAGAAGGATGACGCCCAACGCACCGATCAGATAAATCCCTGCCATCAAAGGCACGATGGTCTGTGCCACGCGGGCGATACGGTGGATGCCACCGACGATGACGAGACCCAGCACCGTGGCCAATATGGCTCCTGTCACCCAGCCCGGCAGGCCGGTGGTGGCCTGGACGCTGACGGCAATGCTGTTGCTCTGCGGCAGGTTGCCCGTGCCGAAAGCGCAGATCACAGTAGCTATGGCAAAGAACACGGCCAAGGGCTTCATGCCGAGGCCGCGTTCCATGTAGAACATCGGGCCGCCCGCCATGGTGCCCTGCTCGTCGACAATGCGATATTTGTGTGAAAGCGACACTTCAACCATCTTGGTAGCCATGCCGAGAAAAGCCGTCACCCACATCCAGAACAGTGCTGCCGGCCCCCCAATGAAGATCGCGAGCCCAACGCCACCGATGTTGCCGGTACCCACAGTACCGGACAGCGCGGTGGACAGTGCCTGCAGGTGCGTGGTGTCACCGGGATCACGCGCATCATCATACTTGCCGGCAGTCACACGCCAGGCATGCGAGAAATAGCGGAACTGCGGAAAACCGAGGTAGATGGTAAAGAACAGACCGACGCCCAACAACGCAAAGGGGAACCAGGCAGAGCCCCCAAGCAAGACATCCAGTTGCAACAAAAAACCGTTGAAGCTATCCATGTGTACCCTGTTATTCTGGGGACCGAAGTTCACGCCCGGTCGAGTTGGTTGTGGAGTGAATGTTACTGCAGCGGATGTTATTGTCCGGGATGATACTGGAAAGCGTCATGAAGAAAACCTGCATCAGTGCCGACCAACTCCTGCGTGATTCCTTCGCTCTGGCCCTGCTGGTGCTGCGCAGTGGCTACCAACCTGACCTTATCGTTGGCGTGTGGCGCGGTGGCACACCCGTGGGCATTGCAGTGCATGAGGCATTCGAGTTTACCGGCAAGGGCTGTGACCATCTGTCCATCCGCATCACGTCTTACACCGGTATCAACCAGCGCCAGACCGTTCAGGTAGAGGGTCTCGATTACCTCCTGCACAAGGTGCAAGGCAAGCGCCACCTGCTGCTGGTGGACGATGTGTTCGACAGCGGCCAGAGCATGGCACGCCTCATTGATGAACTGCAGTTGATGTGTGGCAGCCAGCAGCCCGAGATACGCATTGCGGTACCCTGGTACAAGCCCACGCAGAACACTACAAACCGCCTGCCGGATTACTATCTGCACGAAACCAGTGCCTGGCTGGTGTTCCCGCACGAGTTGTGCGGTCTGCAGGCAAGCGAATTGCTCCAGAAACCAGGACTGGAGGAGCTGGGCCCCCAGCTCCTGCAGTTACGCGATGGAGCCGCAGATTCCCACCCTTGAAGCTGGGCCGGTTCTTGCATGACCCACGGCAACCTTGGCTGAAACCGAGCAGCGCAGTAACAGGAGCCTTATGAGTACTTCGACACCCCAACCCGCCCCCTGCAATCTGGTGCTGTTCGGCATCACGGGCGATCTGTCGCGGCGCAAACTGCTGGCAGCACTGTACCAACTGGACCATGCCGGCCTGCTGCACGCGGATACCCATATCCTTGGCCTTGGTCGCAGCGAAATGAGCCAGGACGATTTCCGCAATCTCGTACTGACTTCGCTGGAACAATTCGTGGGCGGCACTCTTGAGCACCAAAGCCTGCTGCGCCTGCAGCGTCGCATGCACTACCGCTGCCTGTCCTTCAATGAACCGGAACACTTCCATTCCCTGAAGGACTGGTTCCAACCGCGCGGACATCGCAGCATTTTCTACTTCGCGACACCGGCGGCACTGTATGCAGAAATCTGCAAAGGTCTGCAGCATGCCAGCCTCATCCGTCCTGACAGCCAGGTGGTGATGGAGAAGCCGATTGGGGACAGCCTGGCCAGCTCGCGCCTGGTCAACGACGCGGTCGCCGCGCATTTCCGGGAAGAGCAGATCTACCGCATCGATCACTACCTCGGCAAGGAAACAGTTCTGAACCTGCTGGTGCTGCGCTTCGCCAATTCGCTGTTCACCAGCAACTGGGACAACAGTTGCATCGACCACGTGCAGATCACCGTGGGCGAAAGCGTGGGACTGGAGGACCGCTGGGGCTTTTACGACAAGGCCGGGCAGATGCGCGACATGGTGCAGAACCACCTGTTGCAGATACTGTGCCTGCTGGCGATGGAGCCACCGGCCGATCTCGATGCCGACAGCATCCGCAACGAAAAGCTCAAGGTACTGAAGGCCCTGCGCCCCATCACGCGCGACAATATCCACAAGTATGCCGTTCGTGGGCAGTATGCCGCCGGCCACATCAAGGGCAAGGAAGTACCCGGCTACAACGAAGAACCTGGCGCTGGCGGCCACAGCCGCACCGAAACCTTCGTGGCACTCAAGGTCGAGATCGATAACTGGCGTTGGGCCGGTGTGCCGTTCTATCTGCGTACCGGCAAGCGACTTGCGCGCAAGCAGAGTGAGATCAACATCCACTTTCGCCCGCAGCCACACAACATCTTCAAGGGCAGCTATCCCGAACTGCCACCCAACAAGCTCACCATCCGCCTGCAACCCAACGAGGGTATCGAACTGCAGATGATGAACAAGGTGCCCGGTATCACCGAGATTTCCCGCATTGCGAGAAACCAGCTCGACCTTAGTTTCTCGGAATCCTTCGGCAACAAGCGCGTGGTGGATGCCTACGAGCGTCTGCTGCTGGAAGCGATGCAGCAGAACCAGAGCTGGTTCGTGCGTCGCGACGAGGTGGAGGCAGCATGGCGCTGGGTGGATGTGATGACCACGCTGTGGGACCAGAGCGGCGACATGCCCGATCCTTACCAGGCCGGCTCGTGGGGCCCAACCTCGTCGATCACCTTGATCGCGCGCGACGGCAGGCATTGGGATGACTAGAACAACCGCAGCGTTGTTGGCAGCAACCCTGCTGGCTGCAGCAACACAGGTTGCGGCCCAGTCTTGTGCCGCCACGGAAACCGCACTCTGCATTGACGACAACTGTCTGTGTCTGCCCGCTTTCAGTGGCGATCTGGCCACCATGGCCGCACAGGCCCTGGATACGCTGGAACAGTTGCGCGCACCCGTGCTGGAAACCTGGCTGCTGTCCTCGCGCAACGAGGTGTACCTGGAGTCGAGGCCAATGCCTGAGTTGATCCGCCGTGAACTGCAGGGCCTGGTGCCGGACGCCGTACTCGATGCAGCCCGTTATCAGGTCGGGTATGGCGACACGCTCAATCTCGGCCACGTCGCAATGAATTACGGCAACCTGCTGGATGGCAAGACGGTACAGGCCATCACGCTGGTTGATGTGATCCTGTTCCGTAACGAGGCCGATGCCCGCGCCAACGTTCAGTTTTGGCTGCATGAACTGACGCACGTGCGTCAGTTCATGGACTGGGGCGTGCGTGGTTTTGCCGAGCGTTACGTGGCGGCACCGCAGGACGTGGAAGCCGAAGCGTATGCGATTGAACAACAGCTCGCCGAGTAACTACATGAGCTGGCGCCGCACTGATCCGATGTGCCGGTTGGCACTGGCGGCGCCATGAATCCCCTGCACTTTAAAAATTCACTTACTGTCTATGCTAGGTTTGATTCAGGTCAGGCTGCGTCTGTGCACGCGCCCCTTATCATTTACCCAAATCACTCCGGCAACACAGGAAAATCCCATGGCCAGCAACAGTTTGTTCGTCGTCATAGATCCCACCCGCGAGCCGCAGCCAGCGCTCGTGCGCGCCGTCGACATAGCGCGCCAGATGAATGGGCACTTGCACATTTTCTGCTGTGACTATGTAGAAAGAGAAGCTCTCGGCCCATTCAAGTCGCGCAGCGACGCCAAGAAGCAAACCTTGAAAAAGGCCAAAGACCTCGTGGAAGAGCTCTCCGCTCCACTGCGCGCTGAAGGCCTGTCGGTATCTACCGAGGTAATATGGAATCAGGGGTGGTACCAGGCTGCCGTACATGCCGCCGCACGCGAAGCATCCGACCTCATCATCAAGTCGAGTTACTCGCACAAGGGCCGCAGCCATCCGTTGTCCGAGCGCTCCGACTTCTACCTGATCCGCAACAGCACCTGTCCGGTGCTGATGACAAAGTCAGGCGCGTCCCATCAGCTCACCAAGGTCCTGGCTGCTGTCGCCATCGAGAAAGGCAACAAGGACCACAGCGGTCTCAACAATCGCATCGTGTCACAAGCCAAGAAGATCACGCGCGGAGCCAACTCGGAGCTGCATATTGTGGCCGCCCTGCAGGACCAGCAGAACCTCGAGAAGCTGCTCGATCTGCACATCAACAAGGAGAAGGGCATACGGACGGAGCAGGAACTTATCGCCGAACGCTTTGGCGTAGAACCCGCCATGGTGCATGTCAAGCAGGGCGCACCGGACAAAGTCATCGTGGCTGCCGCCAGGGAACTCGGCGTGCAAGCCTTGATCCTGGGGACCAAGGCACGCAAGGGACTGAAAGGTGCACTGCTGGGCAATACTGCCGAAAAGATCCTCGATCAACTCGAGGTCGACGTCCTGGTCATCAACTGACAACACTGTCTCCGGCTTTGCGCCGGGGACATGCCTGCCAGACTGCTATCCGCCAAACACCTACACGCAAACGAAGCCAACAATGGTCAACACAATGGTGTAGGGCAAAGCCAGCAACACCATGCGCCCGTACGACAGCCTTATCAGCGGCGCCAATACCGAGGTCAGCAGGAA
>JBIIWP010000081.1:0-14142 GCA_044338855.1 Pseudohongiellaceae bacterium
CACCGCGGTCGGCTGGCACGCGCGTGGCGTTGGGACCCGGAGGACCCTGCATGATGGTGATGGGTGTGCCATCAGTATCTTTGCCAGCAAGGGCATCGGCAGCCATCTGGTTCCAGGTGGCGACTTCAGCGCTGCTGGTATCCCAGACCACGTCGAGTTCACGCTTGGCCTTGATGGCGGCCCAGGTGTTGGTTGCCACGATCGCTACGCCACCGAAGTGGGTACCGCTGTTGGCGTTGAAGAAGCGGGCATCCAGGAAGGGCTCGATGATGAAAGCATCGACAACACCGGGCATGGCCTTGATGTGGGCTTCGTTGAACGACACCGGCTTGCCGGCAATCTGCGGGCTCTTGGTGAAGGTGGCGTAGACCATGTCAGGCAGACGCACATCGGCACCGAACAGCGGCTTGCCAGTGACGATCGCCACGTTGTCCACACCGGTCCAGCGACGGCCGAGCAGTTTGAACTGACTCTGCTCTTTCAAGGTCAGCGTGGCAACATCAGGTACCGGCATGGTGGCGGCCAGCTCGGCGAATTCGGCATAGCGCCATTCGCGGTTGGACGCAGCGTGCAGCACTTTGGTGTCGGACGTGGTGAGTTCAGCAAGGGGAATGCTGAGCTGCTGTGCGGCAGCGGCAAGGATCATGGCGCGTGCGGTGGCACCGGCCTGACGCATGGTCATCCAGTTCATCGGCGTGGACAGCGAACCACCAGCGAACTGGTTGCCGCCGTATTTTGCAGCGTCGACGTCAGCCTGCACTACGTCCACGTCTTCCCAGGCGCAGTCGAGCTCTTCGGCGATAATGAGTGGCAGGCCGGTCTTGATGCCCTGGCCACACTCTGGGTTCTTGGAGAACAGCGTGATGCGGCCATCAGGCTTGATCTGCACATAGGCGCTGAGCGTCAGGGTGCCTTCGGGCACCACGGGCTGTACACCATCGGCCATCATTTCCTGCGCAAACGCGCGCTTGCTGCCAACGAGTGCGGGGCCACCGAGTACCAGGCCGCCACCGGCGATGCCGGCAAACTTCATGAACTGACGACGGTTCACTTCGGGCTGCTTTACTTCGATCACGGCAGCCTGCGGGTCAGCACCAACGAGTTCACGGAAAAACTCGGGCAGTTCGTTCAGGGGGAGTTGATCGTGTTTCATGTTCATACGCGTTCACCTTTGGGGGCAGCAGCATCATAGAACGCCGTGGCACTGGCGGCGCCGGCAGCCACTTTGATGGCGCGACGGATGCGGGTGTAGGTGGCGCAGCGGCAGATGTTGCCAGACATGGCAGCATCGATGTCGGCGTCGCTGGGAGTCGGGTTGTTCTTCAGCAGGGCGGTGGCGGTCATCAGCTGGCCAGCCTGACAGTAGCCGCACTGCGGCACGTCTTCGTCGATCCAGGCCTGTTGCAGTGCAGTGAGCGCGCCGCCGGCAGGAGCGAGACCTTCGATGGTGGTGATCTCTTCATTCGTGAGGTTGCCAACCGGGATCTGGCAGGAGCGCACTGGCGCGCCGTTCAGATGTACAGTGCACGCGCCACATTGGGCGATACCGCAACCGTATTTGGTGCCGACGAGTCCGAGCGTGTCACGCAGGGCCCACAGAAGCGGTGTGGAAGGATCGATATCCCCCACATCCAAGGTTTGTCCGTTTACTCGTAAAGTTGCCATAACAACTCCCCCTTACTTAGAACTTTAGATGAAACTACGATGAAACTGCGTTGGAAAAAACGTTACTTTCGTGCGAAAAAGTGCTTCAAAGTAATCCAGTTACCCTGCGGAATCAAGACATAACGTGGCCAGCGCTTTTCGTACCCCGATCCTTACACCGTGCCTACGGGCCCTCGCCCGGGCCGGATTGCGCGCGACCGGCTGGAAGGTGGATATCGTCCTGCCCATCGCCCCGCCCTTCGTGTTCATCGGGGCCCCGCATACCAGCAACTGGGACTTCCTGTTGATGGTGGCAGCGCTGCTGGACCTGGGCCTGGACGCCCGCTGGCTGGGCAAGGACAGCCTGTTCCGCAACCCGCTGCTACGCGGCCCCTTGCTGTGGCTGGGCGGCATCCCCACAGATCGCCGCAAGGCCGGCAACCAGGTGGCACAGGCCGCGCAACAGCTGCGCGACAATCCGGAGCTGGTGCTGTGCGTAGCGCCTGAGGGTACTCGTCGCAAGGTGGCACGCTGGAGGACCGGCTTCTGGCACATTGCCTGCGCCGCCGAAGTGCCGGTGCTGCTGGCCGTGATCGACGCACCAGCCAAGCGCCTGTGTTTGCTGGGCCAGCACCAGCCTGGCGGGGATGTGGATACGGAAATCGCGCAGATCCGCCAGCGCTACCGCCCCTATCCCGGGCTCAAGCCGGCCAACGCCTCGGACTACGTTCCCGACGAGCGGGGCTAGCGCCCCAACTTGCGCACCTCTATTTAACGGAAGCAGTCCGTGGTGTGGTCGTTGACCATGCCCACGGCCTGCATGAAGGCATACATGATGGTCGGCCCCACGAAGTTGAAGCCGCGCTTTTTCAGGTCCTTGGACAGCGCTGTTGCCAGCGGCGTAACGGCCGGCACCTGGCTTTTGTCTGCCCATTGGTTCTGGATCGGTGCCTGATCGACGAAGTTCCATAAATAGTCGTTGAAACTGCTGCATTCCTTCTGCACCGCCAGAAAGGCCTTGGCGTTGCCCACGGCAGAGTGGATCTTCAGGCGGTTGCGCACGATGCCCTCGTTCTGCATCAGGCTTTCCAGCTTTGCGGCGTCAAATTTCGCCACCTTGCGCGGATCGAAACCGGCGAAGGCCTTGCGGTAGGCCTCGCGCTTGCGCAGCACGGTCTGCCAGCTGAGGCCGGCCTGGGCGCCTTCGAGGATCAGGAATTCAAACAGGGTGTGCTCGTCATGCTGTGGCACGCCCCACTCCACATCGTGGTAATGCTGCATCAGCGGGTCGGTGCCGGACCACCAGCAGCGGCTGCGCTCCTTCATCGTGTACTCCTTGCCAAAAGTCAGTGATCGCTTACTGGTCAATCCAGGGCCCCTATCTGAGGGGCCAGATTGCCTCTCAGGAAAGGAGTCCGCTGGACTACCCCGGTATCGTCGCATACTCTTCCCGCTCATCAAGAGGACGCGGAAAATGACGTTCAATGCCAGGCACGCAGCTCAACTCGTTGCAACAGCCCTCATCGTGACGGCAATAACCCAGATGACGTATGTGGTTCTTGGCGGCAGTGGAAACTCGCATATCGCCTATCCCATCTGGAGGATAGAGTCGCTGTCAGCGCTGGTCGTAGCGCTGTTTTCCTTCGTCATCGTCAAGCACCATGCGCTGATCGGGGGCTGTCTGGCCGTCGGCGGCATATTCAATCTGATCCAGACAGGAATCGGGCTGAGCATGTTCTACCAGCTGGGTTATGGCGGTGAAACTCCGCCGAATCCTGTCTTCTTCCCCGTGCTGCGCATGTCCTTTTTTCTCTACTTCGCTGCCAAAGCCGCATTGGGCCTGGCAGCAATCATCCTGGGCATGGAGCTGTGGCAGACCGTTGCCGCTGGTGTGTGGCGCATGGCCGGCGCGCTGGTCGGCCTTGGTGCACTGTTGCTCAATGCCGCTGCCATGATGTTGGGGCTGGGCGTGGTGCCATTCGCGGGTGCAGTCGGGGTAGTCGCGGCAGTCTTTACTGCAATTGCACTGATTCGCGTGATCAAGCCGACGAAGGCGGTGGAGCCAGTATAGACGTCAGCAGCTAACGCCTCACTGGTGTACATGCAGAACAGCTGAAGCGGTACGCACATCCCCGACCGGTTGTCTTAGCGCACGGCGAGTTTCAGTTCGGTCTTGCTTGGTACATCTACGGCGCCCTTCCATTCCGGCACGCGCGTGGCGTCCAGCAGTGAAGCGGCGCAGTTGCCTGTTCGTACCTTGCATTTCGTTGACCTGCCCTGCATCGTTTGGCTAAGGTGGGAGTGAGGCAAACACCGGAGTTGAACGAACCCCACGATGTCTTCTCCATCCGCACCTTACTCGACCACAGACTACTATGAGACGAATGCACCGGCGCTCACAGTAACCTACGAGCTCGTGGAAGCAGACAAGCTCAATTCGTGGTTCGCTGATGTTCTCCCTTCCGCTCCTGCGTGTGTGCTCGATATCGGCGCCGGCTCCGGGCGCGATGCTGCCTGGCTGGCTTCAAGAGGGTTTGATGTCGTAGCGGTAGAGCCTGCAGCTGGCATGGTACGCGAGGCGCGTCGTCTTCACGCTGAAACAGCAATCCACTGGGTCGAGGGCGATTCTTTGCCTGGTCTCGAGCAAACCCTCCGACGTGGACAGGCTTTTGATTTCATTCTGTTGAGCGCGGTCTGGATGCATGTGCCCGTGCAGCAGCGCACCAGAGCCTTCCGCAAGATTATTTCGCTGATGAAGCCCGGCGCACGTCTGGCTATGACCCTGCGTCATGGACCGGCAGCGGATGGACAAGTAATACACGAGGTGTCGGCCGCTGAAATCGAAGGCCTGGCCCGCGCCCACGGTGCATACGTCGAGCGCGTGCATCATGCCGTACCGGATCAGACCGGACGCAGTGAGGTGAGCTGGACACAGGTGGTAGTGCGTCTGCCCGACGATGGTACAGGTGCACTGCCTCTACTGCGGCAAATCATCCTCAATGACAAAAAGGAAACTACCTACAAACTGGCGCTACTCAGAGCGTTGGCCCGGATCGCAGACGGAGCCGCAGGCCTGACGAGATCTCAGGGTGATGAGTTTGTAGCGGTGCCACTGGGTCTGGTGGGACTCTACTGGCTCAGACTGTTCAAGCCCCTGCTTGCCGCCAATCTGCCCCAGCGTGCCGATAATGTCGGCTTTTCCAAACTTGGATTCGTAGGCGCGCCTTATTTGGCACTCGAAGGAATCTCGCATCTGGATCTGCGTGTGGGCATGGCTGGGTTTTCACCAGAAATCGCGAACGCCCTGCACGGCGCACTGCGCGATGCCATCAACACCATAGTCAAAATGCCGGCTCGCTATACGACCTACGCTGATGGAAAGGCCTTGTTCCAGACAGTCCGCCTTACATGCAAGCCTCAGCAGCAGTTGCGGCTGGATGAACCTTATCTCGCTGGCTTTGGAGATCTGCTGGTGCCTGTCTCGTTGTGGATGGCCTTGCAGCGCTTCAACGTGTGGATTGAACCTGCCATCGAAGCTGAGTGGGAACGCTTGATGAAGCGATTCCTTGAGGGGCAACAGCGCACGATTGACGATGGAGCGATCCGCCGTGGCATGTTCTGGCCAGATCCAGATCGTGATGTTCGTATGGCGCGAGAGCAAGCGTTGGCCATGATCGAGTCCGGGCCGTTGCACTGCGTTTGGTCTGAAAAGCCGCTCTCACCGAATACGCTCGACATGGATCACTGTCTTCCATTTGCAGTCTGGTCATGCGATGACTTGTGGAATCTACTGCCAGTGCATCCGTCAGTGAATCGCAGCAAAGGCGATCGACTCCCTTCTGTCGGACTTTTGCGAAGACGGCAGGGCGCCATTATCGAGTGGTGGGAGCGCGGGTATCTTGCAGCCAAGCAGCCGTGGATGAGGGATCGCTTCGAAATGGAAGCCCGCGCGACCTTGCCGACTATTGGTGTGCCCGCGCTTACCCCGGAAGACGTCTTCTCTGGTTTGCTGCTGCAACAGATGCGGCTGCGGCATAATCAACAGGCGCCGGTTTGGAAAATGTAGATTGCTGCAGCCCGCGATGGCTCCTCAGATCTGCGCAAGCGCCTCGCGAATCGCCTCTGCCGACTCCGGGCGTACCAGCCGTGCAACTTCCTCGCCGCCCTTCATGAAGATCAATGTTGGCCACAGCTTGACGCGGAACGAGCGCCCCAACGGACGGCCTCTGCCGTCTTCCACACGGACATGGGACAGGGCTTCCCTTCCCTCCAGTGCTTCTGTCAATAGTGGCTGCGTGGCACGGCAGATGCCGCAACCGTTGCTGCCGAACTCCAGCAGCAGGGAGCCCTTGGTCGCATCAACTTCGGCGCGGAGTGGCTCGGTGCTGGAATAGGCTTGCATGGGATGTTGCCTCGTAGATTCGTAGTCAATGGCAGTTTCTCTCAAGCGACCGACTGCAGCTTGTTGGCGAAGTCATGCCCTGCCGTGGCTGGTGGTAACGCCTTACCGTCGAGCTTGTAAGTCTGAATAGCCTCCTCGACGATCTCGCACAACTCATCAAAAACGACGCGCTCGTCAGCGCCATGACAACCGCCGAAGATCAGACCTGGCGCGCTGCCGACATAACACTGATCTTCGTCGGACCACTCAACGATCTTCACGTACTTGGCGCTTTCTTTCATTTGCGGACCTCCGCGATTGCTTTCAACACTGCCCGGACTTGGTAAAGCTTAGCATCGTCGCCGGGCTGGCCTGAAATTGTAACCGGGCGCGCAACTGCAGGATGTACGAAATTGCGGTGGCTGGCAGTGCTCTCCATCCTTATGCGCAATCACCGGCAGTTTTCGCCGAATTTTCAGTTGTGTTCGTGACTACTGACGGCAGGCTGCTCTGCTGTAACTCCCGCCGGCAACACCTGCAGATGCCCCATCATGCCGATCTCCGCATGATCCAGAATATGGCAGTGGTACATCCACATCCCCGGGCGGTCGTCGTAACGTACGGCGAGTTTCAGTTCAGTCTTGCTTGGTACATCTACGGTGTCCTTCCACTCCGGCACGCGCGTGTCATCCAGCACCTGGAAGAAGTAGCCGTGCAGGTGGAAGGGATGTGAGAAGTCCGTGGCGTTCTTCACAGTCCACACTTCGGTGTCGCCGACGTGCGCGACCAGCGGCTTGGCTTTGTGGTGGGGCACGCCGTTGATGCCCATCTCCACGGTGTTGTCGCCTTTCATTTCGATGGTGAGGTTGATCTCGCGTTCGAGCGCGCCGGTGGTATCGATGGGGACGATCTCGCGCAGCGGCATGCCGTCTTGCAAGGCGAATGGCTGCACGGCGGGGGCATCGACTGTGACTATGGTCATCATGTCTTCGGCCAGGCGGTTGAAGGTAGACCCGTAGCCGCGGTCCGTGGGGTACCAGCGGAAGCGCGTCTGCGTGCCGGGAACGTCGGTGGGCGTTAATACGAAGTCGGCGCGCTCGCCGGGTACCAGCTTGATCTGGTCCACGATCTGCGTGCGTTCGGCAAAGCCGTTGTCGCCGCCGAGCCGCAACAGCGGTTCACCTTTGTAGCGCAGCGTGTAGTAACGCGAGCGCGCGGCGTTGATCACGCGCCAGCGTTGCTGCTTGCCCTGGCGCACGTTCAAGGTCGGCTTCACTTTGCCGTTGATCAGCAGCACGCTGCCTTCGCGGCCGAACAGGTCGCCGAAGGCGTTGCCCACATCCACGGGCAGGAACTGGCCCTCTTCATCGAGGCTCATGTCGCTGAGGATCAGCACGAGCTCGTCGCCGAAGTCGTTGCGTTCGGCGGGATCGCTGACCAGCATCGGCCCGTACAAACCCCAACCCACTTGCGCGGCAGAATTGCTGTGCGGGTGGTACCAGAAGGTGCCGGCGTCGTGCACGACATAGTCATAGGTGAAGGTGCCGCCGTTGGGTGCAACGGGTTGCTGCGTGAAGCCGGGCGAGCCGTCCATCTCGTTCGGCACGCGCACGCCGTGCCAGTGGATGGTGGTAGGTTCGGGCAGGTTGTTGGTGAAGTGCACGATGAGGCGGTCACCCACGTTCAGCTTGATCAGCGGGCCGGGCAGGCCGCCGTTGTAGGTCCACACGGGAGTGGTGGTGCCAGGCACGATTTCCAAAGCGGTGATGGAGGCTTCGAGGTTGAATTCGAGGATGGCGGGGTCCGGGTTGAGGTCGACTACTTGCGGCAGCGCGAGGCCGGCGTCCCAGCCGTCGGGTTGGGGGACCGTGTTGGCGGGGGCAAGATTCTGGGCAAGAACAGGTGCAGCCAATACGGTGAGCAGGACGGCGAGTGTGCTGAGACAGTTGCGCATCGGGATTCCTCCGGGGGAGGCAGGGCATTTAATGATGTTTTGAAAATACCCCTTACATAAAACAAAAGCGAGCCGGGTGGCTCGCTTTGGTTGATTTGTCACAAGGTTTTCCTGGTGCGTGCATATTCAGGTAGCGAGGAGCCCCAGAGACGGACGGGCGCGGGGGCCCACCCCTACAACACGCGCGGACCGCCGTGTCCGCCCAACCGTTCATCCGTAGGGGCGGGCCCCTGCGCCCGCCCGCAGTCGCGCAGGATCAGCCGAAGTTCTTGGCCACGAAATCCCAGTTCACCAGCGCCCAGAACGCTTCCATGTATTTGGGACGCAGGTTGCGGTAGTCGATGTAGTAGGCGTGTTCCCACAGATCCACGGTAAGAATGGGCTTGGTGCTGGCATCCGTCAGCGGCGTGGCAGCGTTGCTGGTGTTGACGATGGCGAGTGTGCCGTCGCTCTTCTTCACCAGCCAGGTCCAGCTGCTGCCGAAGTTGTTGATGGCGCTGTCGGTGAACTTGGCTTTGAATTCGGCGAAGGAACCGAAGCTGGTGTTGATGGCAGTAGCTACCGCGCCTTTTGGTTCGCCGCCGCCATTAGGGCTGAGGCAATTCCAGTAGAAGGTATGGTTCCACACCTGGGCAGCGTTGTTGAATACGCCGCCGCTGGAAGTCTTGACGACTTCTTCAAGCGACATGCTGGCTTCCGGCTTGCCTTCGACGAGGCCATTGAGCTTCACCACATAGGTGTTGTGATGCTTGCCGTAGTGGTACTCGATGGTTTCGCGCGAGATATGCGGTTCCAGGGCATCCTGGGCGTAGGGCAGTGCGGGCAGTTCAAAGGCCATGTGGGGTCTCCTTGCGGGTGGGTTGAATACGTACAACAAACTTCACGATTCACGCGTGCTGCGGGGGCGCTGCCGCTGGCGGCGCGCTGCTTGAGAGGCCCTGCACCTGCGTTGTTCTGGCTCCGTGGCAAGGCGGGCCCAAGGGCCCGCCTGATGGTTGTTCAGTTACGGTACCCGACCCGGGTACCGGCTTCTGTGCTCAAAAACACGTACTGCGACGCACGTGGTACGCGCCACTTACTTCAGCAGTTCAAGCAGCGCGATCATGACGATGGTCAGGCCAAGGCTGCAGTGGATCACGCCCTTCACTGAAGTCAGCGGACCCTGCTTGCCGAACAACGCGTTGGCTTCCAGCACCAGCACCAGGGCAATGGCAAGCCACCAGCCCAGCGTGGGCTGCGCATAACCATAGCCGGCACCGCCGATGAAGTGCGGACCTGCCAGCATGCCCAGAGCCATGGGGCCGGAGAACAGCACGTTGTGGCGCGAGGCGAGTGCGGCCTTGGCACCAGCGGCCGCGGCGTCACCACCGGGCACGATGCCGAGCGCGATCTTCTGGTTGGGCCAGATCACCAGCCACACGTTGAGGAACATGATGGTGCCCAGCAGCGAGCCGACGACGATGTAGCCGTTGACCTGGCCGCCATGCAGTACACCCATCAGCAGGATCAAGCCGGTGATGAAGGTGAACATCGCGCCCCAGCGGAACCACCAGAGGGCGCTGGGCGCCAGCTTGGCCTTGGCATCTTTCAGCGCGTCGGGAGTGGCTGCCTTGAAGTAGCCGCCCTGCACGAAGTTGAAGTAATACAACATGCCGATCCAGGCAATACCGAACAGCAGGTGTCCCCAGCGGATCAGGATCAAGATCAGATTTTCTATCGTCATCGCCATTTCCTCTTGTTATGAACCCGTGGCATCACGGATTTTTGTCTGCGCTCACGGCTGGCTGTACGACGTCAGTACGGATGGACACGGCTTGCCTCGCGTGCGCGCAAGCTTAGCAAGAATGGCGGGGCGCAGACTACCGCCGGGCGCGTGGCACAGGGCTGCTTTGCCCCCAGCTTTCGTATGTGAATGGAGAAGCCTGGCTAGCGCGGTTCAATCGCGCGCAGGTGGCGCAGGACTGAAATCCAGGCGCCAGCCAAACCCAGCACGGCCGCGACGATCAGCACGAGGAAGCCCTGGCTGAGGCCGAGGCCAATGACGTCGAAGTCGCTTTCGTAGGCCGAGATCAAGCGCGATACCGGGCCGCTGAGCACCATCAGGCTGAAGCCCACCAGCGCCAGCGCCACAATGCCGCCGCCCATGCCGTACCAGAAGCCGGTATAGAGGAAGGGACGCGAAACCCAGGCGTCGGTGCCACCAACCAGTTTGATCACGACAATCTCGGCGCGGCGGTTTTCGATGCTGAGGCGCACGGTGTTGCCGATGACGAGCAGTACGCCCAGACCCAGCAGCAACGCCAGCAGATACGTGAGCCGCAGTGCGAAACTCACCACGGCATTGAGGCGCTGCAGCCATTCGAGGTCGAGCTGCGCTTCAACGACGCCGGGTTGTTGCGCGAGGAAATCACGCAAGGTGGTGACTTCACCGGCAGTGCCTGCGGCAGGCGTCACCAGCAGTACCGGCGGCAGTGGGTTATCGTCGAGGCCTTCCAGCACGTCGGCAAAGCCGGACTCTTCTTCAAACTCGGCGAGGGCTTCGTCCGGCGTGATGAGGCGTACGGCGTCGATATCGTCGCGCTCGCTGAGCTCGGCTACCAGCGTTTCCAGCTGCGGCGCTTCAACTGCAGTGTCCATATACAGGGAAATGGAGCTGTCGCTCTGCAGGCCGGCACCGAGCTGCTGCAGGTTCTGCAGCAACAGGAATACGCACAGTGGCAGCGCCAGTGCGATGCCGATCACGAGACAGGTGAGCACACTGCCGACCGGTTCGTTGATGAGACGCAGCAGCGAATCGACCGCAGTGGCCTGGTGTTGCTCGAACGCGGCATGCACGACGTTCTGCTGCGGGCGAGTGCTCTGCGCGGTGCTGCGGTGTTCAGGTTTGCCGGAGCGGGGTTTTTGCGCCATTACACCGCTCCCTCTGCGTCTTCATCGCCACCCAGCATTTCACCCTGGTCCAGCGTGAGGATGCGGCGGTCCATGCGCTGGATCAGCTCGCGATGATGGCTGGCAATCAGCACGGTGACGCCGACGTCGTTGAACTGGCGGAATAGGGTCATGATTTCCTGCGACAGTTCAGGGTCGAGGTTGCCGGTGGGTTCGTCGGCGAGCAGCAGCGCGGGCTTGTTGACCACGGCACGCGCTATACCCACTCGCTGCTGTTCACCGCTGGAAAGCGCAATTGGCGTCTGGTGTTCCTTGTGCAGCAGGCCCACCTTGTCGAGTGCGGCGCGCACGCGGCGGGCGGCTTCGCGCGCGTCATAGCCACTGATTTGCAGCGGCAGCACCACGTTATCGAATACGCTGCGATCGAACAGCAGTTGGTGATCCTGGAACACGAAGCCGATGTTGCGGCGGTACAGCGGCACCTGCTGGCGCGACATCTTGTTGAGGTTCTGGCCGTTGATGATGACCTGGCCGCTGCTGGGCAGCTCCATGTGCATGATGAGCTTGAGCAAGGTGCTCTTGCCGGCACCGGAATGGCCAGTGAGAAACGCGAACTCGCCGCGCTTCAAGTGGAAGCTGATGTGGCTCAGTGCTTCGTGGCCACCGGGGTAACGCTTGCTGACATCGTCGAATTTGATCATTCGTTATCGTTGGCAAAAAGAGCGTTGACGAAAGGTTCGGCAGCAAAGGGACGCAGGTCCTCGGCTTTCTCGCCGATGCCGATGAAGCGCAGCGGCAGACCGAGTTCACCGGCGATGGCGAACACCATGCCGCCCTTTGCAGTACCGTCGAGTTTGCTCAGAACAAGGCCGCTGACCTTTACTGAATCAGTGAAGGCGCGCGCCTGATTCAGCGCATTCTGGCCGGTGGTGGCGTCGAGCACCAGCATGATTTCATGTGGCACGTCGGCGTCGAGCTTTTTCAGCACGCGCACCACCTTTTCGAGTTCCTGCATGAGGTTGCTCTTGGTGTGCAGACGGCCGGCAGTGTCGGCAATGAGGATGTCGACGCCACGGGCGGCAGCGCTCTGGTAGGCATCGAAGATCACGGAGGCGCTGTCGGCACCAGTGTGCTGCGCGACCACGGGTACCTTGTTGCGCTCGCCCCAGGCTTGCAACTGTTCCACGGCGGCGGCGCGAAAGGTATCGCCGGCGGCCAGCATCACGCTGTGGCCTTCGCCCATGAAACGCTTGGCCAGTTTGCCGATGGTGGTGGTCTTGCCGACGCCGTTGACGCCGACCATCAGGATGACGAAAGGTTTGCCGAGGCCGGCGGGAATCACCAGCGGCTGCTCCACGGGCTTCAGCATCGTGGTGAGAATTTCACGCAGCGCGTCGTACAGCGCGCCGGAATCGGCCAGTTGATTGCGCTTGAGGCGGGCAGCGAGCTCGTCGAGGATGGCGGTGGTGGATTTCATGCCCACATCGGCGGAGAGCAGCGTGGTCTCGAGATCGTCGAGCAGGGCCTGGTCGATGGTCTTCTTGCCCAGCAGCAGCGTGCCGAGGCCGCCGGCGAAGCTGTCGCGCGTGCGCTTGAGGCCGGCCTTGAGGCGCGAGAAGAAGCCTTGTTTTGCGGGTTCAGCCGCAGCTTGGGATTCCGGCGCAGCTTGCGGTTCCGGCGCAGCCGTCACCGCGCCTTGGACGGCTTCCTCTCCAGAATCATGGCTGGTGCTTTCCGACGAGGGTTCTGGTGGCGCAGGCGTACTTTTTTTGCCGAATCCGAACATGAGGGGACTACTGGATTTACTGGTGCCGCAATCCTAACAGACGGGCGCCAGTGGGGAAATCAAAGCCACATCGCTCCGTAGGGGCGGGCCCCCGTGCCCGCCCGTGGTGTGAGTGACTCGATCTCCCTTGCCCGTCCGAGGTTGGCCGTTAATCGGACCACGGGCGGGCACGGGGGCCCACCCCTACGAAGTTTTACGTTTAGAATGCGGGCCTGTTGAAGATGGGGTTTATATGAGGAAACCGGCCAATGGGTCTGCCCGCAATCGCCTGCGTATCATCGGCGGCGATTGGCGCAGCCGCGTGCTGCAGTTTGCCGAGGTGCCGGACATCCGGCCGACGCCGGACCGTATTCGCGAAACGCTGTTCAACTGGCTGCAGTTCGAGATCACGGGTGCGCGCTGTCTGGATCTGTTTGCCGGCAGTGGTGCGCTGGGCTTCGAGGCACTGTCGCGCGGCGCGGCACTGGTGACAGCTTTCGAGCAAAACCACGCGGCGGCGCAGGGCATTCACGCCAATTGCACGCAGCTGGACACACGCAAGCTGGAGCTCATCGAGGCCAATGCCATGGACCGTTTGCAGCACGGCGCCGCGCCATCGCCGTATGACATCGTGTTCGTCGATCCGCCCTTCGCCTCGGGCTATTATGAAGCCTGTTTCCAGTACTTGCAGGAACGTGGCTGGCTGGCACCCGGGGCGCTGGTCTATGTGGAAGCCGCGCAACCCCTGCACAGCTTCAGTTTGCCGGCGGGCTGGCAGCTGCAGCGCGAAAAGCGCGCCGGTGACGTGCATTACGGACTGTTTCGCGCAGCAGCCTGACACGCCCGGCCCGGAGTTCCCGTGCTTCGCTGCGACAAGCACTGACCACCAATTCGCTGGGGTATAATCGCCGCCCGGCTTCCAGAGAAACCCGCATGAAAACTGTAGTCTATCCCGGCACCTTCAATCCCATCACGAACGGCCATACCGATCTCGTGGAGCGGGCAGCGGGTATTTTCGACCAGGTGATTGTCGCCGTGGGCACCAGCACGCAGAAGGCCAGCGCGATGTCGCTGCAGCAGCGGGTGGAGCTGTGCAAAGAGGTGTTGGGCCACGTGCCCAATGTGCAGGTGCATGGCTTCACTGGCCTGTTGACGGATTTCGTGCGCTCGCAGAAGGCCAAGCTGATCCTGCGCGGCCTGCGCACCGTGGCGGACTTTGAATACGAGTTCCAGCTGGTGGGCATGAACCGCGTGCTGGCACCCGAAATTGAAACGGTGTTTCTTGCGCCGGCCGAACAGCTGGCCTACATCTCGTCGACGCTGGTGCGCGAGATCGCAGCCTACGGCGGTGACATCAGCAAATTCGTGCATCCCGCGGTGGCAAAGGCCATGCGTGAGGTCCAGGACTGAGATGGCGCTGAAGATCACGGATCACTGTATCAACTGTGATGTCTGCGAACCCGAGTGCCCCAACGGTGCAATATCGATGGGGCCGGAGATCTACGTGAT
>JBIIWP010000167.1:0-4234 GCA_044338855.1 Pseudohongiellaceae bacterium
CGGTGTGGGCGACTTCGTGTGGACCGGCGGCGATACGCACATCTACACGAACCACATGGAGCAGGTGAAGACCCAGCTTGCACGCACGCCGTTCGCGCCACCGCAACTGGTCATCAAGCGCAAGCCCGACAGCCTGTTCGAGTACCAGTACGACGATTTCGCGATCGAGAATTACGAGTGCCATCCGCACATCAGTGCACCGGTGGCTGTATGAAGATCGCGCTCATCGTTGCGATGGCGCGCAACCACGTCATTGGCAAAGACAACACGATGCCATGGCATTTGCCGGAAGACCTGCGCTACTTCAAGCGCGTTACGCTCGGCAAGCCGGTGATCATGGGCCGCAACACCTACGAGTCCATCGGCAAGCCGCTGGTGCAGCGCCCCAACATCATCATCTCGCGCAATACGGGCTATAAAGTAGATGGCGCCACGGTCGTGCATTCACTCGACGCGGCACTGGCGTTGGGTACTGAACTGCTGCGTGATGCCGGTCCCGACAGCGAACTCATGATCATCGGTGGCGCGCAGATCTACGCGCAGGCATTGCCGTTGGCGCAGCGCCTCTACCTTACCGAGGTGCACGCCGAGCCTGAAGGCGATGCCCACTTCCCACCCTTCGATCGCAAGCAGTGGCAGGAAGTGGCGCGTGAAGAGCACCCTGCCTGCGCGCGTAATCCCTACGCCTACGACTTTCTGGTGCTGGACCGCAAACCGGCCTGAGCCCTGCCCACTCTTTCTTCCGGAGCTTCCATGTCCACCAAGCTGAAAGTCTTCTTCGTTGCGCTGCTGCTGTTGCCGCTGCTGTATGTGGGTGCCGGCTTCATGCTTGCGCGCGGCAAGACCCTGGCCGAGCGCCACATCGATTTCGATGAGCCGCCCTTCGACTACAACAGCGACAGCTTCGATGACTACAGGCTCTACTCGCAGGCGCGCCTGCTGGTCTCGCGCGTTGGCGCGCTGGACCAGGGCATGCTCGACAATCTCAGTCCCTTCGAGTTGCTGCCAGCCGACGACTGTCCACGCAGCGAGGATGGCAAGGCGCAGCGCGGCATCCTGCTCACGCATGGGCTGCTGGAATCAGCCTTCAGCATGCGCGAGTTCGGTGCGTTCATGCAGTCGCAGTGCTTCCACGTACTGGGCCTGCTGCTGCCGGACCATGGCTCGCGCCCCGGCGACTTCCTCAGCACGGACTGGCAGGAATACCGCGATGCGGTTGCCTTTGGCGCGCGCGTGCTGGGCAGCAAAGCGGAGCAGGTACTGCTCGGTGGCCATTCCGTCGGTGGTGCGTTGTCCATTCTCGAAGCTGCGCGCAACTCCGACATCGATGCGCTGATCCTGTTTGCACCAGCGCTGGCAATCACCGATTCCGCACGCTACGCGCGTTTCCTGTTGCCAATGGGGGAAATGTTTCCGGAAGCAGCGTGGGTAGGTGTGGATGAAGACGAAGCCTTGTATCGCTATGAATCACTGCCATTCACGGCAGCGTCCGAAACCTGGTCACTACTGCAGGCGGTGCGTGCTGCCGAGAACGAGCAGCTGCAATCTCTGCCTGTATTTGCCATTGCCAGCATGGAAGACACCACCGTGAGCACGCCTGCGATTCTCGATTTCATGCAGCGCAACACCAATGCCGGCTCCATGACCTTGTTGTACAGCCAGCACGAACATGTCGGCGGCGAGCGCATCAAGGTCGTGCCCGCTACGGATCGCACGCAGGGAATCCTGAGCCTGTCGCATCTGGGGCTGATGAATTCGCCGGCGAATCCCTACTATGGCCGTGACGGGCAGTACCGCAGTTGTGGACATTATGGCTCGCGTGCGAACCCCGCCTTCGTCGCCTGCAAGAACGGCGAGCGTGCGTGGTATGGCGAGACTACTGAAGCGAATCGCCAGGCCGGCGTGCTGGAGCGCATCGCGTTCAATCCGTACTATGAGGCGATGACGCAAGAAGTGCAGGCGTTCATCGATCGTCTCTAGCATTGCAAGGCAAGCTATCGGAAGGGCCGACCATGACCAGCGACGAACCCATGCAACCGCAAATACTGCAGCGCAATCCCGGGGCGGAGTACTACACCGACGAACGCTGCTACATAAACGAACTTTCCAATATCGCCACAGACCCCGCGGTGTCCATCGCCGAAGCGCGCGTACTGGTGGATACCGTCACGCGCTGGCACAAGCTCGATGGCATCGCCGAGCGCTATGTGATCCTGGCAGGGCAGGGGCGCGTGGAAGTCGGGTTGCTACCGCCGCAGGATGTCGCGGCAGGCGCTGTGGTGCTGATCCCGCCGGGTTGTCCGCAGCGCATCCGCAATACCGGCGCTGCTGATCTCGTGTTCCTCGCCATCTGCTCGCCGCGCTTCGAGCAGCGCTGCTATATCGACCTCGATCCCGCGTAAACGCCGAGAGCTGTAGGGCTCAGGAGCGGACAGGGCGCTTCTGCAGTTTGCGCTGCAAGGTGCGCCGGTGCATGCCCAGGCTGCGGGCGGTGGCGGAGATGTTGCCGTCGTGTTCGGCCAGCACGCGCTGGATATGTTCCCATTCCATGCGGTCTACCGATAGTGGCTGTTCGGGTACGGCCACCGGCAACGGGCTGTGCTCTGCCAGTCTCAATTTGGCGAGAATCGCATCGGCATCCAGCGGTTTGCAGGCGTAGTCCATGGCACCCTGCTTGATTGCCGCCACTGCAGTAGCGATGCTCGAATAGCCAGTCAGCATCAGGATCTTCATGGCCGGATTCAGCGCGAGCAGCGGCGAGATCGCATCCAGCCCCGTTTCCTGTTGCAGCTTCAGGTCCAGTACCGCGTAGTCGGGCCGCTGGTGTTGCGCCAAGGCAAGGCCGGTACTGAGGTCGCAGGCCTTCAACACCGTCATGCCACGGCGTGCCAGTGAGCGGCCGAGAACGTCGACAAACATGGCATCATCGTCCAACAGCAGGATCACCGGCGTGTCAGGCATCGTTCTGCTCCCGCACGGCCTGCAGCGGCAGCTCGATCTCCGTCAGCGTGCCGCGGCCTTCCAGCGGAAACAGGCTCACGCGGCCGCCGAGGCGATTGATGGTGGCCTGGCTCAGCACCAGGCCCACTCCCATGCCGTCGGACTTGGTGCTGATGATGCTGGTGCCCAGCTGCTCCTGGATCTCGCGCATGATGCCGGCGCCAAAGTCGCGCACCTGCAGCCTCCATTCCGTGGAGCTCCAC
Organism: Pseudohongiellaceae bacterium; assembly: GCA_044338855.1. Taxonomy (GTDB): domain Bacteria; phylum Pseudomonadota; class Gammaproteobacteria; order Pseudomonadales; family Pseudohongiellaceae; genus CAILUG01. The sequence goes on from JBIIWP010000167.1 coordinate 3,204, forward strand.
GCCACATTCAATTCGATACCGGAGGGACTGGCATCAGCGGCGTTGTTCAGCAGGTTGATGAGTGCCTGGCGCAGGGTCAGATCCACGCTGATCTGTGGCGGCGGCCCTTCCTGCAGTGTGAGCGAGCAGAACACCTCAGGTCGCAACAGCTGCCATTGATCGAGCAGCTCGCGCAGGAGTACCTGCAGAGGCACGGATTCTGGCTGGTAATTGCGGAAGTCGGCCTTGCGCGACAACTGCTGCAAGGCCGAGCGACAAGCCTCCACCTGCTGCTGCAGGATGTGGATGTCGGCGAGCAGTGCCGGCTGGTCGGCATGATCCAGCTGCAGGTCTTTCAGCAGCACGGCCATGGTGCCCAGCGGCGTACCCAGCTCGTGCGCGGTCCCGGCGGCCTGTGTGGCAATCGCCAGGATCTGCTCGTTGCGCAGCGTGTCCTCGCGATAGCGGCTAAGGCGCTCTTCCTGGCGGCGGATTTCCTCGGCCATCTTCACCACGAACCACGTGATCAAGGCCGCGCTCACGAGAAAGTTGAACCACATGCCGATGATGTGCAGGTTAAGAGCGCTGCCCATACCGGCGCCATCCGGCTGGTGCGCGGCGTGGGCATCAAGCGCCCCCGGCAGCAGCACATCGAGCGGCTGGTGATGGAACAGCAGCACGGTGTAGCAGGCCAGCGCCAGCACCGACAGCACAGCGGTGTAGCGCCGGCCCAGTGTTGCCGCCGCAATGGTCACCGGTACCAGAAAGTACGACACAAACGGATTGCCGGCGCCGCCACTCAGATACAACAGCACTGACAGGGCGGCCACGTCTAGCAACAGGTGTGCGAAGAATTCATGCTTGCCGGGTGTGCGACCCCGCAACAGACGCAGGTACAGGCCGCCGTTGAGCAGCGCCAGCAACACGAAGATCGCGATGATGGCGGTATAGTCCAGCTCCAGCTCCAGCCCGAAGCGTGCGTAGGCGAGGGCCGCGACCTGGCACAGTAAGACGATGACGCGAATGACAAGCAGGCGCTGCAGGAGATCGGA
>JBIIWP010000168.1:0-4210 GCA_044338855.1 Pseudohongiellaceae bacterium
CCAGCGTTTCGATAAACTGGACATAGCACAGTCTGACCGGCTACGGCGCGAAACTGAGCGCCTCGTGCAACGCGAGGAAGACGTCCACAACCTAATGCATTACAACAACCGGAGAGGCAATAACTAGGCGTGGCATGTTAATTGCTGGAGTACCAGCCAGACATGGATATGCAACAGGAAATTGCCATCAAATGAAAACAGGTACTGAATTCAATCTCGCTCAGATTATCGAGAGCCTTTCCGCAACTCCTTCTGTTTCAAGGGTAATTCCTGGGGTCAGCGCTGACGCTGGAGATTTCTCACGTATTTTGGACGCCGCCATGGAGGCCACTGCCCGCAGCGAAAGCGGCATGACTTCCTCCGCAATCAGTGAAAGTGGCGCCATCATGCCGCTTTCGGATGAGGGCGCGTTGCAGGCTGACGCCGGGAAATCGGCAGATGCTGCTGGGGTCGCAATCGAGCCGCCACTGCAGCTGGCAACTATCAACTTTCTGAGCGGCCGTACGATACTGATTACTCCGGTGGATGTGGCGGAACCTGCGGAGCAGGGCTTGCCCCAATGGTGGCAGGATGAAAGTCCGCCTCATCCGGCGCAGAGTCTGTCGGGCGTCATGGCACTGGTGCATGGGAATGCCATATCAAACCAGCGTGAACCGAAACCCTTCGAATGGGATGATGATTTTGATATCCACAGTGCTGGTGATCGGGAAGCAGCTAATGTAGCAGCGCCTCTCGGTGAAGCACGCAGTGGGCTTGATGCCGGGATTACCAGTATGCTGGCCTGGCAGCAATTGAAGCAGGCGGCTGCTGTGCTGCCGCGTGAGCCTGCTGCCACACCAACTTTGACAAGCACTGTCAGCTATCTGTACGCCGAGCGCAGCATTGCTGCCGCTGCCACAGCGGATCCGGCAGCCGTACCAAGCTCTGAAGCGGCTGTAGCTGCAGGTGCCGCGTTGTCAGGCGGAGCATCAGCAGGCAGCACTACCGAAACCAGTCCCGTAGCGGAAATATCGCTGTCGCAGTCTGCAAGCCCGATACCAGGAGAGGTCGCTGCAGCATTTGCGGTCTCGGGTAAAAAGGATTTGCCAGTTGCGCCGGCTGCGCCACTGGGCATCCCGACTGTCCGGCCCCAGCCGCTCTGGCAGCAGGGCGCTGATCACGGGGTGCCTGTTGACCTTTCGCAGGGTCAGGTGGGCAATGCGGAACTGGCGCTGGTCGAGGGCATGGTAACGCGCGATGCAGCACCAACCGTTGATGCGGAGTTGCGGCAACAACGCTCCAGCCCGCTGCTGGGGGGAGTGTTGGCTGAAAGCAGCCACAGTTCCGACCCTGGGACCGGCAACAGCGATACTCGCGGCCACAGTGCGGCTCCTGGTAACAGCTCTGGCGAGAATAACTCTGGCGAAAGCCGCAGCGTAGCCGACCCCCGCCGCGAAGCGGGCGCTCCTGCCCCAGTCTTCACGGCCGCAGTTGCAGAGCCGCTGGCTGCCACGCTACAGGGCGAGGCCCAGGCCAAAAGCCTGAGTGTTGAAGCCGCTGACTTCTCATCCGCCCCGGTTGTTCGCGACCCGGGTGCGGCTAGCGGGAACCTGCAGGCTCCTCTGGAGACTGCAGCGGCAAGCAGGCCGGTGCCAGTCAGCAGCGCTCTGCGCCAGGAATTTGCCGATACCTTGCTGAATTTTGCAACGGAGCAACTGGAGCTCCCTGAGCAAGGCGCAGTGACTCGTTTGCGCCTGGAAGTCAGCCCGCCGGAATTGGGTAACCTTGAAATCGAGGTGACACAAGGCGCGGATTCGCTTGATGTCCGCATATTTGCAAGAGACGATGCGGCAGTGGCCACCTTGCGCGAATCAGAGCACGTGATGCGGGAGCTGCTCACGCGCAACGATTCCACCCGCATCACGATCGGTATCGACGTGGCGACGCGTGACGGTAGTAGTGGTCGCAGACGGGAACAAGAACCAGATCAGGCCCCTCCCCAGGACAAGCCTGAGGCCAGGATGGTCAAGATACGGCTTAATCAAGACAACAACTTTGATATCTATGTATAAGAGGTGCAGCGATGGCAGCAGAAGAAGCACAGACTGAAGTACGGGACAAACCCCGATCCATCGTGGTTCCAGTGCTGATCGGCGTAATGATTTCCGTGCTGTTGAGCGTGGGCTCAGTGGTGGGCGCTTTGTATTTCACTGGATATTTCAGCGATGAAACGCCACTGGAGGCGGAACTGGCCAAGCTTGACGAGGAAGCCGCAGCCCAGGCGGAGGCACCCGCCCAACCACAGTTGCTGGAAACGCCGAATCCCAGCCGTCTGGAAACACTCTACTACGAGATGGCCCGGCCGCTGACGTCCAATGTGACCGCGTCACGCAAAGTGATGCAGATTACGGTAGCCTTGATGACTCATTATGACCAGATGGTGATAGACCGCGTGGTCAAGCACGAATTGCAGGTGCGCTCCGCCATGCTTGCCGTGATTTCCTCCGTGACCGAAGAGCAGCTGATGGCGCCAGAATTCAAGGATGATCTTGCCGAGAATCTCAAGCTGGCTGCCAACGAGGTGCTGGAACAGCAGGAAGATTTCGGTGGAATCGAAAAAGTATTGTTTGTCGAGTATCTGGTGCAATAGGGGTGAAAATGGGCAATACCAACGTGGCGCTGAGCCAGGAAGAACTGGCAATGTTGCAGGCAGGTCCGGATGTGGATGATGGCAGCCCTGACCTACCGATGACCGTAGTAAAACACGATCTGGCCAGCGAGGACGTGTCGATTGGCTTCAACGATGCAGCATTAGACATGATCAACGAAAGGTTTTCGCGGCAACTGCGTGCCGGCCTTGTTGATGTGCTGCGAACCACTCCCCGCATCCAGATCGAAAAAGTCAGAACTGTCCGGTATCAGCAGTACCTGCAGGATTTGAAAGCGCCCCTCTCCGTGAACACTATCAAGATAGATCCCCTGCGGGGCTACTCGCTGATAATCATAGAGCCTACGGTGATATTCTCCTCCCTCGACAATTTCTTCGGAGGCTTTGGCAAGGGCATTGGTGATCTGCCTCCAGGCCGTCTGTTTACGCCTACCGAAACCTCCATCATCAACATCCTGCTAAATCTGATTTTCGGTGCTCTCAAGGAAGCCTGGGCGCCGGTACTGCCTCTGTCCTTCATGCCGGTAGCGTCCGAGATCAACCCGCAGTTTGCCCAGATTGCTGATGAAAATGATCTTGTGATTGCCAGTACCTTCAGTCTGAATCTCGGGCCCAATGTCGATGGCAGCATCACCATAGTCCATCCCTTCATTTCCCTGAAACCCATCCGGGATCTGCTGCGCAGCCGCATCCAGTCCAGTGAAGAGAATGACGAAAAAACCAGGCTTTGGCAGCAGGAAATGCGCGAAGCCTGTCTTGATGCAAAACTGGGCATGCAGGTGAAGCTGGCTGAAATCCCCGCGACGATTGCCCAGGTCAAGGCCTTCCGGGAGGGCGATGTACTCTTTTTCAACAAGCCCGATCATGCCTGGGCTGCTGTATCTGGCTATGCCCTGTTCGATGTCGACATGGGTAGCCTCGGTACCAATTCAGCAGTCCGCGTTGTCGGTTTCCGTGAACTCAAATCCCAGGAAGACAGAAAATGACAGACAACAATTTGCTGGTCACTGGAGATGCCTCCGGATCCGGCATCGACTCTTTTGTGGCAAAGCCCTCGATCGATCTTGAGCTGCTAAACAATATTCCTGTAACCATTTCGGTCGAAGTAGGTCGCGCTTCCCTGAAAATAAGGGATCTGATGCGTTTGACGCAGGGTTCTGTGGTGGAGCTGGAGCGTCTGGCAGGAGAGCCGCTGGACCTGCTTGTGAACAATACTCTGGTCGCACAGGGCGAGGTGGTGCTGGTGAACGAGCGCTATGGTGTCCGTCTGACCCAGGTTGTCCCGCCAGCTGAACGCCTAAAGACGATCTGAGTATGGAAGCCCTGGATCTGCCGATGCGCTTCGGCGCTGCTCTGGTCGTATTCGGCCTGCTTGCGCTGTTTCTGTGGTTGCTGCGTCGTTACCGAGACCGTTATCTCTACGGCAGCGGAAGCGCCAATCCTGCCATTGAGCTGTGCGGTGAAATCAATATTGGCCTGCGTCAGCGTCTGGTACTGGTGCATGTCGAGGGCCGCTCGCTGGTACTGGCAGTGGGCCCTGACAAGATCCAGCCACTGGGAGAA
>JBIIWP010000082.1:0-13938 GCA_044338855.1 Pseudohongiellaceae bacterium
CGAGTCGATGTTCGTCAGTGTGTCGGGGTCGAAGGTGCGGAACTGCCCGACGGTATCGAAGTTCTCCAGAGCCAGGCCCAAAGGATCCATGACGCCGTGGCAACCGAAGCAGCTCGGGTTGGCAGCGTGCTGCGCCAGACGTTCACGCACGGTCTTGGGTGCCTGGCCAACGGCGTTCTCCGGGAAGGCTTCCACGTTCGGCGGCGGCTCGGAGGGCGGGGTACCGAGGATGCGTTCAAGAATCCAGGCGCCGCGCAGTACTGGTGCAGTGCGGTTGGGGTTGGCTGTCAGTGTCAGGATGGCACCTTTGCCCAGCAGTCCATGCCGGTTCGGGTCTTCCAGAGTGACCTTGCGGAAGTTGCTGCCCTTCACGTCCTCGATGCCGTAATGCATGGCAAGACGTTCGTTGAGGTAGGTGTAGTTGGCATCAAGCAGGCTCGTAACCGGCTGGTCGCTGCGCAGCACGCTGTCGATGAACAGCGTGAGCTCCTGGCGGAACATCGGGCGCGGGTCGAGGCGGCCGCTGGCATGACGGAAGATGCCGCGATTCGGTGCTATCTCGTCGAGCTTGGGCAGGTTCAGCCAGGCGGAGCTGAAGTCCTTGATCAGCGAGGCGGAACGATCGTCGGCCAGCATGCGCTGCACTTGCGTACGCAGCGTGGCGGGATCGCTGAGTTTGCCTTCGTTGGCCAGATTCAGCAGTTCCTCGTCAGGCAGGCTGCTCCACATGAAGAACGACAGACGCGAGGCGAGCTCGAAATCACTGACCGCCTGGGCTTCGCCTTCGAAGTCGCCGCTTTCGGCGCGGTAGATGAAGTGCGGGCTCACCAGTACGGCACTCAGTGCGTCACGCACGCCGAGTTCGAACGCATTCGTCTGGCGGCTGCGCTCGTAGAAGGCCATCAGCGGGCCGATGTCTTCTTCGGTAACGGGACGACGGAATGCGCGCGTGGCCATGTTGGTGAGGATTTGCTCGGCGCAGGCAGCTTCTTCCGCTATTTCACGCGGGTAGCATACGAAGATGTTCTTGCGGCTGGGGCTCTCGCTCATACCGGTGACTTCCACCGGGCCGCGGATCTGCAGGGCATGGATGGCCGGCACGCGAGCCTGGCCGCCTTCCATCGCGACAGGGCGCGAACGCTCGTCGCTTTCGGCCATGCTGCGCTGTACGAAGGTCACGCTGACTTCATGCTGGCCGGCAGTGGCGTGGAAGCGTACACGCTTGAGGCGGTTGTTGATCTGCGCTACGGCGTCATCAAGAATCTGGTCGATCCATTTGTGGTCGGCTTCGCCGCCGATGGTGGTGCGGTAAAACTCCTTGCCATTGAGCAGCGCCACCAGCGTGTGCTCGAATTCGAGGTTGGGTACTTCGCGTGCCAGTGCGAGGTCACCGATGTCCATCTCGTAGATACCGTCGGCCAGGAAGGTGTGCTTTACGGTCACGCCACCGCGGGTGCCGAAGGGCATGCCGTCGACATGGCGCTGTTGCGAGCCGGTGCCATCCACGCCGCGTGCGGGCAGCGAGATGATCATGTCCGCTACGTTGCCGTAGGTTTCCATGATCGGGATGGGGCGCGCATCGCCCACAGCGTTATGGGCGATGGTGCGGGCAGCATTGAGGTACTGGTCGATGAAGGCCGGGCTGACCTGCAGCGCTTCGGCGTTGTTGTCGTAGCCGTGCTTGAGGTCGTCCTGCGGCAGCAGCGCCGGAGCGTTGATTTCCATGCCGAGCAGATCACGGATGGCATACGCGTACTCGCGGCGGTTCAGACGGCGCAGCGGAATACGGCCGGGCGGCGTGGTTTCGGCAACGCTGTCGATGGTGTTTTCAAGCCACTCTGCGGTTGAAACTAGCAGTTCGTGTTCGTCCGGGCGCTCGGCGCCGGGCGGTGGCATTTGGCCGCCGCGCAACTTGCGAATGGCGTGCTCCCAGACTTCGGCATTCTGCGGGATCGTGTCCGGGTCCATGACGCTGAAGGCGATGCTGCCAGCCCAGTCCTCGTCGTTGTGGCACTGGAAGCAGTAGCCTTCGATCACGTCCCAGCCAGCCTGCTGTGCGAACAGGGTGGGAGCGGCGCTGCCGGCCAAGGCGGCACACGCGGTCATCACTGCCAGATGGATACGACGTTTGACGTTCATCATGTTGCTCTCACTAATGCCGTTTATGCGCTTTTTATGCGCTTTCGCACCGCTCGGCAGGATTGATCGGCCTTGATCGGCGCGCCCGGAATGCGGATTCTCGAATGCAGTATGCCCTTAGCTATTCGCGTGTGCCAGCCGGGGTCAGTCTTTCCTCAATTTTTGCTCAATTTTCAGTTGCCTACGAGCGTATCGCACCATCGTGGTTACGTCATCACAGAGGTGTTGGATCGGTCGGTCGCAAGGGTCAGACGACCCGGCACAGCAGTCCCTTCAGGTAGTAGCCTTCCGGGTAAGTGGAGAGCACCAGATGGTCGCGGTCCTGGCTCAGCTTCTGCAGGAACTGCAACTGGCGTCCGGCGTCCAGCGCAGCGTCCGCGACCACCTTGTGAAAGAGGTCTTCCGGCATCAGGCCCGAGCAGCTGAACGTGGCCAGCAGGCCATTCGGTCGCAGAAGCTGCAAGGCGAGCAGGTTTATGTCCTTGTAACCACGGCAAGCATGCGTCAAATGTTGCTTGTTTTCGACGAACTTGGGGGGATCGAGCACGATCATGTCGAAAAGTCGCCCAGCGGCGCGGTAGCTGCGCAGTTCGTGGAAAACGTCCGCAGTGTGGTTGGTACAGCGGCTGGCGTCGAGGCCATTGAGGGCGTTTTGGCGGACAGCCAGGGCCAGTGATGGCTCGGAAACGTCGAGGTTGGTAACGTGGCTCGCGCCATTGGCAAGGCAGTAACTGGCCACGGTGCCGGTGTAACTGAAGCAGTTCAACACCTCTTTGTCGCGGGCCTGCTGACCAATGAGCTGGCGGTTGTGGCGCTGGTCAAGATAAAAGCCGGTCTTGTGGCCTTTCTTTACGTCCACGATGAAACGCAGGCCGTTCTCGTGGATCTCCACCTCGTCAGGTACCTCGCCATGCAGCACCTGCGTCAGTGACGGCAGGCCTTCCTTCTCGCGCACGGCTACGTCGGATCGCTCGAGGATGCAGCAGTCAGGCAGCAACTTGCGCAGGGCCCACACGATCTTGTCGCGATGTCGCTCCGCACCGGCGCTGAGCAGTTGGCACACCAGGACATCGGCATAACGGTCGATGGTGATTCCCGGCAGTCCATCGCATTCTGCCGCCACGAGGCGGCAGGCATTGCTCACTGCAGCGAGGCTTTCACGCGCCTGCAGCGCCGTCTCGATACGACGCAGAAAGAAGGCATTGTCGATCACCTCGTCCTGGCGGAACGTCCAGGCACGCACGCGGATGGAGGATGCCGGCGACCATGCGCCGCGGCACAGCCATTTGCCCTCGGCGGACAAGACGTCGACGGTCTCGCCGCTGTGCAGCTTGCCGTTGTAGTTGCGAATAGCGCTGGTGAAAATCCAGGGATGCTGGCGCAGCAGGGATTTTTCGCGGCCCGGTTCAAGTGTGATGGTAGCGGTCATGCTGGACTTCCGGAAAATGAGACGCAATTAAACCACAAGCAGCGAACGGCCTCATCGTAAGGGTGGACGCCGCATGGGGCAGGGGAATACATGAAGTTGAACAGCGAGCCGAAGCGATGCCAATCAGCTGGCAGGAGTACAGCAGGGCTGCAGGAGCTGCAGCAACAGCAAAAAGAGTTGCAGGGAAAAAGTTGCAGAAGCACGAGTGAGGCGCATAACCAGGAGGGCAAAAAGATCATAATGGTCGGAGTGAGAGGATTCGAACCTCCGGCCCCTGCCTCCCGAAGGCAGTGCTCTACCAAGCTGAGCTACACTCCGACTACATTGCGACTACATTGCGACTACATTGCGAATCACTTCTCCACTGCACCCGACAAGGCCCGATAGCGCTACCGTGCGACGTGTCGCGCGGAGGCGTGCGGCCGTTCGAGGGCGGCTATTCTAGCAGCAAATCTTGAAATGTCTCGCTCAGATTGAGATGGGTGGAACGCCGATCAGAAGGCGGTGCAACCAGAAGGTGAACACCACCCAGGCCACGCTACCAGCTACCATGGTGAGTGCAGTGCGCGACATGGTTGCAGGCGCCAACACCACACCGTCACGACGATCCCGGCGACGGCTCAGGCTGAAGCCGGCAATGGCCCACAGCATGAATGTCCCGAACAATACTGCGTCACCGAGTCGGCCATTGGCGATCAGGTGGGCGAAGGCCCAGATCTTGATGCCGGCATACATGGGGTGCCCCAGTTTCGCCTTGAAGTGATTGCCCTTGATGAAGGCGGCTGCCAACAGGATGAACGCGATCCAGTTGAGCAGGATGGCGATGTGTCGCGTGGCCAGAGGGGGATTCCACAGGAACACCGGGTTGTCGCGTGACAGACCATAACCGGACACGATCAGGCAAAGCCCTGCCAGCGCAAACAGGCTGTACAGGACTTTCCAGGTGTTGGCGCCATAGCCATCGATAAAGCGCTGGCGCCAGCCGGGTGCGGCGAGCCGCATCGAATGGTTCGTGATGAACAGCAACAGTCCTGCAATCAGGTAAGGCATTGGCTATTTCTGCTGGCTCTTGTCCCAATCGGTCTTGCCAGCCGTGTCCTTGCCAGCCACCGAGTACATCACCTGGGCGTTACGCGTCTTCTGGAAATCCTCCAGCGTCATGCCTTTCATCGCGGAGTAGATGTGCAGGTTGGAGCTTCCTACTACGGCACCGAGTTTCTCCAGCATGAAGAAGCTTACGCCGTAGTGGATCATGGCGCGCCAGTCGCGGCGACGCAGCAGGTCCTTCTCTTCTTCCGTGAGACCGGCTTCGGTGAACAGCGGTTCTGGATCGGTCTGGAAACGCTTGCGTGGGATCGGCTTGATGAGGCTGTGGATGAACTCATTGAGTCGGAAGGCCTTGACGGCGCGCGTGATGGTGAAGGGATAGGTTCCTTCGAGCTTCTCGATACCGTCGAGTTCGTGGTTGATGCGCTTTAGGTAGGCTTCGGTGCTTTCGGCACTCTGCTCGCTGGAGCGCTCTTCGAAGATCAGGGTAGCGATGGCGCACATCGATGGCAGGTAATAGGTTTTGTGAACAGTCTCTACCTTCTCCGACAGCGCACCGCGCATCATCAACCACATGGTGATTTCTGCGCCTTCCATGCCCCCAAGCTCGGCCAGCTGGGCAATGGTGTATTCCGTGAGCTTCTCCGGATTCTTTTCGAGCATGTCCATGAATTCCATGTCCCACGGCGTGTTGTTGAAGCCACAACGCTCGCCGTGAACCTGATGCGACAAACCACCGGTGCCGGCGATGGCCACCTTGATGTTTTCTGGGAAGCTCTGGATTGCCTTGCGCAGCGACTTGCCAAGCTTGTAGCAGCGCGCCGCATTGGGGCTGGGTGCCATCAGCACGCCCACCTGAAAGGGGATCAATTTGCAGGGCCAGCCTTGCTTGTGCTCGGGGAAAAGCAGTGACATCGGCGAGAAGCAGCCGTGATCGAGGCCCTTGTTCTGGAAGTAGCTGAGATCGAACTCGTCAGCCACAAGGCCCATGGCGATGTGCTCGGCGAGGGCAGGATGGCCTTTCAGCGGCGGCAGATCGCGCGCGCCGCCGCCTTCGTCGGCCACGGGGAAGGTGTCACCCACGCCCAACGCAAACTGCGAATAGTGGTCGATGAAGAAGGATGTCATGTGATCGTTGAAGATGTAGAAGATCACGTCGGGCTTTTCTTCTTTCAGCCACTTCTGCACCGGTCCGTACCCCTCGAAGATCGGCGCCCATACCGGGTCGGTCTGCTTGTTGGTGTCCACGGCAAAGCCGATGGTGGGGGTGTGTGACGTGGCGAAACCGCCAATGATCTTGGCCATGCGATGCTCCTGGTGCGATGCTGGTTGTGGATGCGTTGCGGCTTTGAAGGGGCGCTCACCGGGGTTGCAAAAGGCGCCTGCCAGGGCCGAAGGTGGGCAATAATACGGGGGAACGCCTGAAATTACACCCGAGGCAGCTTGCCGCAGGTCAAACGCTCCGGTTTGCAGAGTGGTTTCCTGCAGTAGCGTTTGCTTGCCAGACTGAGAGTCGCACAGGCACAATCACTTTGCCGCTGTGCGGGTGTAGTTCAATGGCAGAACGGCAGCTTCCCAAGCTGCATACGAGGGTTCGATTCCCTTCACCCGCTCCATTCCGAGTAGTGTGCCAGACGCCTCGGTGTCGCCAAACCCTGTTGCTTCTGAGATGTGTCGCTGCACCTCCGCAAGCAGGACGTGCTCTCGGCCGCAATAGAGTATCTTTCACCAAAGGTGATAGAGGGGTATGGCCACTGCCTGAGGTAGCAAAAACTGGTGTCAGTTTGCCACCAGTTTTCTTTTTCCAAAGAAAAGATTAGAAGTGTAGGCCTTTGGGACGTAACAGGATTGTAGTCAATGAAACGCGGAGATTACTGGAAACGTCTGGGCGCCCCAATCTCGAAAGTTGGGCAAAGCCATGTGGTTCCCAAGGCTTCTTCACATAAGCTGCCTGACTCCTGGAACAAAAAGCCTCTTCAGGAAAAAATCTGTAAAACTGACCTTGAATCGGCCTATACCCGTATTCAATTGAGCATGAAGAAGCTGCCCAACGACCTTGAGGAAGCGGTGTGGCGTTCGTCCATCGATGTCCACAATGAATTGTTGCCATATACCAGAGATATAGAGGGGGCTAATCGCTTTCCTGAAGCTGATGATTTGTTGCCACTTCCGTGGCTTGACCCACCATAAACATCATGAATACGCAGCTATTCAGCCGTCCTCGCCCATCTCATCCGATTCCTTGATGCCCTTCCACGTAACTGGGTAGCGCCGGAGTTTAGAGTCCAATAACGCCAGCCGGGAGATTGGACCGGGAGAAGCGGTTTTCAGAAGAACATAATTCCGGGCTCTAAAGTCGAGTGCTGCTGCGGAGGGGGGGGCGCCTTCACCCACTCCACAGCCTGCCTGCCGCCGTTCCATTCCCTATTTGATGCTTATGTCGTTTCTTACCGACGTAACGCCGCCTACGGCCCGGGCAACTGCCCCTGCCTTGTTGATTTCTGCCTGCGTTCCGACAAAGCCGCTCAACTGGACCTCACCCTTGAAGGTTTCGACGTTGATCTCCATGGATTTAAGGTCGGGATCATCGAAGATGGCCGCTTTGACCTTTGTGGTGATGACGGTGTCGTCAATGTATTCGCCGGCACTCGACTGGGTGCGCGTAGAGGTGCAACCAACGACACCTGACATCAGGGCGATACTCATCATCACAACGGAAAAACACTTGATTGCTTTCATGTCCAGTCTCCTCGACTTGCACGGGGTTTGATTCCAGGTCCGCTGATACAGCACTGCAGCAGTACTGCAACGTTAAGGAAACGCAAGCGCTGAGGTCTGTACGGCAGCGCACATGAAGCAGCCGGTAACTGACCGGTCTTTCCAAAGCTTTCAACAACGACTGCATTTGTTTACGAACAAGCCATCAGTAGCGCCAGCTCGTTATGCTGACCGCTCCGACAGCGTTGGCAGTGGTGAGTGCAACAATAGTCTTTGTGCTTTCCTGTCTGGAGAGGCGCAATATCGAAGGCGCAGGTCTTTCGGCCTGCGGGCTGGATGAAGTCAATCCTGTCGCCAGCAGCATCGCCGGGTAGCGGTCATCATTGCCAGCCTGGATGCACCACCGCGCTAAGCGACAAGGTTCTTCTCCACGCCTCGATTCCGCCCCGAAAGCAAAGCCCGCCTGGTTTCAGGGCGGGCTTTTTATTGCTGTCTCCGTTGCATGCCCTTACGGCTGGACGCCTGCAGTCCGATTGCTTATTCTCCAGCGTCATCGCTGCGCGCGATGAAAAGTGTAAACAAAAAGAACGCAGGAGCCAGGCAGTATGAAGGGGCAGTTCATGCGCAAGCGCGCTGTTTCATCCGCGAATCCGGTCGAGTCGGGCACCCGTGCCCGCTTTGCACTGTGCTTGCGCCATCGTGCATTGGCCTTTGCTTGTGCACCCGTTGCCTGGTTTGCCTTTTCAGCACCGGGAGTAATGGCGCAAGACGCCACGGCTTCGGGCTCCAGCGAAGTATTCAATAACCTCGTGCAGGACTACTGCATGGAGTGCCACAACGCCGAGGACTGGGCGGGTGCCCTGGCGATGGACCTGCTGGATGTGAGCCAGCCTGGCCAGCATCCCGACGTTTGGGAGAAGGTGATCACCAAGTTGCGCGGCCGACTGATGCCACCGGCCGGCGCTGACCAGCCGGGACAGACCGAGGTAAGTGCTGCCATCGATCATCTCGAAGCCACCATCGATGCCGAAACGGTTGCCACGGAAGTCGGCCACGTGGGCATCCAGCGCCTCAATCGCACTGAATTCGCTGCCGCGGTGAAAGGACTGATTGGTGTCGAGCTTGATCCCGATCAGGTGCTGCCTACCGAGATAGAGGTGGAAGGTTTCGACAACATCGCCGGTGCCCTCGGCGTGTCGCCGTCATTCCTCGAACAGTATCTCTCCGCCGCGCGTCTCGCTGCACGGCGCGCGGTGGGCGAGCCGATACCCAAATTCTCCAGCATTTATTATCCCTCCGACGGTGGCACTCAACGCGCACCAACGGCAAGTCAGACGGCGCATCGCGATGGCTTTCCGCTCGGCACCCGCGGTGGCATGAGCTTCATGCATGTGTTCCCGGCGGATGGTGAGTACCGTTTCAACATCCTCGATGTCGACGCGGGTCTGTATCCGCGCGGTATGGAGACTGCCGCGACGCTGGTCATCCTGGTGGATGGCGAAGAAGCCGCGCGTCTTGATATCGGTGGTCCGGAAGACCTTGCACTTGCTGATCGCGACGGTCCTGACGGTCGTGCGGCGATCATGGCCAAGCTCGCGGGTATCCCGGCGCAGGTAACAGCAGGTGCACACCAGGTGACTGCAACCTTCATCGAGCGTTCCTGGGCAGCCAGCAACGACAGCACTGGTGGTGGCCGCGTATCGGGCATGCCGCGCATCCAGGACGGTATCGAAGTCGAAGGTCCTTTTGAGTCCGTGGGACTTTCGATGAGCGAGAGCCGCTCGCGCATCTTCGTGTGCCAGCCGCAGGAAGCTGCAGAAGAACAACCCTGCGCTGAACGTATTGCGCGCAACCTTGCCACGCAGGCGTTCCGCCGTCCGGTCACGGACGAAGATCTGGATTGGCTCATGCCATTCTATGAATCTGGTCGCCAGGAAGAGGGTGGTTTTGATGTCGGGGTCACTGAGCTCGTGACAGCCGTGCTGTCCAGCCCTGACTTCCTGTACCGCGCCATCCGCTCTGCAGCCGAGCCCGATGCAGCGCGCGAACTTGACGACCTCGAGCTGGCCTCGCGCCTGTCCTTCTTCCTGTGGAGTCAGGGCCCCGATGAAGCGCTGCTCACGCTGGCTGCTGAAGGCAAGTTGCGTGATCCCGTCACCATGGAGCAGCAGGTCCAGCATATGCTCGCTGATCCGCGCGCAGAGGCCCTGGTGGAAAACTTTGCATTGTCGTGGTTGAACCTCGACGAACTCGAGCAGATCGAACCGATCGATCCGTCCTTCAACTCCGGTATGCGTGGCAACTTCGAAGCCGAGATCCGCCTGTTCCTTGCCAGCGTGCTGCTGAAGGATCGTCCGGTACACGAACTGCTGACAGCCGACTACACCTTTGTCAACGACGCGCTGGCACGCCAATACGGCATCACTGGCGTACTGGGTCCGCAGTTCCGCCGTGTGCAACTGGCCGATGAAAACCGCTGGGGCCTGTTCGGCAAGGGAGCGATGCTGCTGCGTACTTCCTACGGCGATCGCACTTCACCGGTGCTGCGTGGCGCCTGGGTGCTCGACCGTATCATCGGCACGCCGCCCACACCGCCACCGCCGAACGTGGAAACCGATCTCTCCGTCCGCGAAGGGGAAAAGCCCACGACAGTCCGTGCGCGTCTCGAAGCGCATCGCGAGAATCCCACCTGTCAGGGTTGCCACGGTGTGATTGATCCGCCCGGCCTCGCGCTGGAAAACTTTGATGTGACTGGGCGCTGGCGCGACCGTGACGAGGCTGCCGGCGAGTCCATCGATGCTACGGCTACGCTGTCGAATGGCACTGTGCTGCGTGGTCCTGTGGACCTGCGCAACTACATCCTGAGCCGTCCGGACCAGTTCCCCCTGACAGTGGCAAGGCGCCTGATGATGTATGCGCTGAATCGCGAGATTGAATACTTTGACATGCCGCAGGTCCGCGACATCGTGCAAAGCGCTGCGCAGGACGAATACCGCTTTTCGGCCTTGGTCACCGGCATCGTGAACAGTGAAGCGTTCCGCCGGCAGGGACCCGAAGAGCACGAGGAAGCGCAGGAACAGGTAGCAGCCGCAACCTTGCGGGACTTGCACGCAGGTTTGTTGCCCTGACCAACGCTGGATATCCATCACAATACACAAGAGAGAAAGGAGGCAGGCGATGGCAAAGTTCATCAGCAAGAAGCATCTGTCCAGACGCACGATGTTGCGCGGCGGTGCGGTAGCCCTTGGCCTGCCGTTCCTGGAAGCCATGGTGCCGGCCAGTACGGCACTGGCACAGACGGCGGCCAATCCCAAGTTGCGCGCGGGCTTTTTCTATATCCCGCACGGCGCCATCATGAACAATACGATCTATGGCAAGGAGGTCGATGCCTGGACTTCCAGTGGCTCCGGTGATGCTTTCAAACTCGGCCACATCCTTGATCCTCTCGAACCACTGAAACAGTACGTCACCACCTTCGAGAATCTCGAGAACGTGGTGGCGCAGGGCTCCGTGCATACGCTGAACCCTGCCACGTGGCTGTCCTGCGTGCGTCCCGATACGGCGGCCAAGAACGCCAGCATGTCGATCACGCTGGACCAGGTGATCGCGCAGCAACTCGGCCAGTCTACGGCGTTGCCGTCGCTCGAAGTCACCTCGGAAACCACAATCCAGGTGGCTGCCTGCGGCGGTGCCGGGTGCTATTACGCGTCCACCCTGTCCTACGCCGGCCCGAATGCACCACTGCCGATGGAATACAACCCGCGCAAGGTCTTCATCCAGCTGATGGGTGAAGGCGATACCGCGGCCGAGCGCGACGCGCTGCTGCGCAAGAACTCCAGCGTGCTGGACATGATCGCCGAACGTACCAATTCGCTGCGCAAGGATCTGGGAGCTGGCGACCGTGCTGTGCTGTCGGATTACCTCGACACCGTGCGTGAGATCGAGCGCCGCGTGGAGATGGCCGGTGCGCGTGACCTCGCCAGCGTGGAAGTACCCGATGCGCCCGTCGGCGAACTCGAAAACTTTGACGAGCAGGTCAAGCTGATGTTCGACCTCATCGCGCTGGCCTACCAGGCCGACCTCACGCGTGTAGCGTCGTATGTGATGGTGGCCGAAGGTACCAACCGCACCTACAACCACGTGGGTGTGCCCGACAGCTTCCATCCCGTGAGCCACCACAGCAACGACCGCGAGCGCATCCGTCGCCTCACGATCATCCAGCGCTACCACATGCAGCGCTTTGCCGATTTCGTCACGAAGCTGGCGGCCACGCCGGATGGTGACGGCAGTCTGCTGGACCACTCGCTGTTCCTGTACGGCTCCAACATGAGCAACAGCAACCAGCACGACAACTATCCTTTGCCGGAAGTGCTGGTCGGTGGTGCCAACGGCCGCATCAAGGGCGGCAAGAACCTGATCCTGCCCGAGCGTACTCCGCTGGCAAACCTGCACCTGACCATCCTCGACCGGCTGGGCATCCCGCAGGACAGCTTCGGCAACAGTACCGGCCTGCTTTCGGAAGTGTGAAGACGCATGAAAATGAATGATCGTAGAAGCATTCTGAAGGCTGGCCTCGGTCTGGCCTGTGTGCCCTTGCTGGGTGGACTTGCCAGCTGTTCCAGACCGGCAGCCAAGTTGCCGGTAGAGGCGCTGGGCGACAGGTTGCGCCTGATCAATGGCGCACCAGGCAATGTGCTGGCGCTGACCGCTGGCGATGGTGTTTTGCTGGTCGACAGCGGCGCGCCGGATCTGGCGCGCTCGGTACAGGCCACGCTGGAAGGCGCACGCGTGCACACGCTGTTCAATACGCACTATCACGCTGACCAAAGCGGCGGCAACGTGCTGTTCGGGGAAGAGGGTGCCGTGATCCATGCGCACGTCATCACGCGTCAGTGGCTCAGTGCCGACTACTACATGCCCGAAAGCGACAGCTGGAATCCGGCCTTGGCCGAAGCTGGCCGTCCCGTGGAAACCTTCCGCGACAAGGGCGAGACCACGCAGGGAGAGGAAAGCATCGAGTATGGCTACCTGCTGGAAGCGCACACGCGCGGCGACATCTATGTGTTCTTCCGCGATTCCAATGTACTGGCGGCAGGCGATGTCGCGTCGCCCTTGCGTGACCCTGCGCACGACTGGTTTGCCGGCGGTTGGCTCGGTGGACGCGTTGATGCGCTCGATGACCTGCTGGCACTCGCGAATGACGACACCCTTATCGTGCCTGCCTACGGACCGGTGATGATGCGCGCACAACTGCAGGCCGAACGCGACATGATGCTGCAACTGTATGAGCGCACCACCGCGTTGACTGGCCAGGGCCGCAGTGCACAGGACATGCTGGAGGCTGGCGTGCTGGATGAAGTAGATCGCAAGTTCGATGATCCCTATCGATTCCTGTATGACGTGGCCAAGGGCCATTGGGCCCACTACACCAATTTCGGCGGCAATATCGTTTGATTTGCGCGCTTTTCAATACCATAAGCATGCGTCACACCAGAACCTGATCAAGAGGCAGAGCCCATGAGCCACAAGAGCCACAGGAGTCTCAAGCAATCCCGCACCTTCGCGGCCGTCGGCCTGCTGACGCTCGGTATGTCGGCGCTGTCGTCCGTGGCAGTCGCGCAGCAGACGCTGGTTGATCTCGTGCGTGCCGGTCAGCGCGACGCTGTGCTGGCAGCGATTACGTCACCAGACATCGACGTGAATGCAGCCGAGCCTGATGGCTCTACTGCGCTGCATTGGGCTACCTATGCCGTAGACAAGGAACTGGTGCGTGCGCTGCTCGATGCCGGTGCCAAGGCCGACATTGCCAATCGATTTGGCTCGTCGCCGCTGGTGGAGGCGGTAAAACTGGCAGACGTCGAACTGGTTCGCATGCTGCTGGACGCGGGTGCTGATCCCGACTCGGCTAACCAGGACAACCAGACGGCGTTGATGCTGGCGTCCAACCTCGGTTCGCTGGAAATCGCTGAACTGCTGATCGACGCCGGTGCCGACGTCAACGCCATCGAGCGCTTCCGTGGCCAGACGGCGCTGATGTGGGCAGCTGCCGAGAACCGTCCCGACATCGTCGAACTGCTGGTCGAGAACAAGGCCGACGTGAGTGTGCGAGCCGTGCATGACGACTGGCCACGCCAGATGACCTCGGAGCCGCGCGCACAGTTTCGCCCCACTGGTGGTCTCACCGCGCTGCTCTACGCCACGCGCTCGGGCTGCTACCGCTGTGCCGTCGCCATCGTCGAATCTGGTGCCGATATCAACCAGCCCAATCCTGACGGCATCACGCCACTGATCAATGCGCTGGACAACAAGAGCTTCGACATTGCGATGTACCTGCTCGACAAGGGCGCCAAGGCTGATACCTGGGACATGAACGGCCGCACGCCGCTTTACGTGGCGGTGGACATGAACTCTTTCACACTGCGCGGCTTTGGTGCCGGCTTCGGCTTTGCAACGGCAGCGCCGCGCGAACCCAACAAGACCACCGCCCTGGATGTCGCCACGCGCCTGATCGGCATGGGTGTGGACCCGAACCACGAACTCACGCGTATGCGTCCCAACGGCAATGGCCGCGGCCGCTTCGCCGACTACATGATGCGCGGCGGCAC
>JBIIWP010000016.1:0-40182 GCA_044338855.1 Pseudohongiellaceae bacterium
AGTTGGGTGGATGGGGGAGCTGGGTTGGCTTCCTTGGCCTTCAGGTGATTGAGGATCTTCTCGATGACGATGGGGTCCTCGATGCAGGCAATGACCTTCACCGGCCCTTTGCACTTCTCGTATTCACTGATGTCTATGTTGAAGACCCGCTTGAGGCGTCTGGCCCAGGTCATGGCGGCGCGTCGTTCCATCGGTGTGCGGGCGTCCGGCTTGGACAGAGAGGCGGGTTCGGTGTTCGCTCCTCTTTTTGCCCCCTTGCCACGTTTTGACGGGGCAATAGTCATGCGGTGGTGACTATTGGGGGCGAATACCCCATGGAAGCGGGTCACATGGAAGCGGGTCAGGTTCACCCTGGGTTTGGGGACCAAGGCCGCCAGCTTCGCCATGAAATCCAAAGGCTCGAAGATGACATGGGTCGGGCCGGACATGGGTGGCCAGCCGAGGTGCTTCGGCGGTAAGAGACATGACGGCATCCGTTCCATCAGGGCTGGGCGCTGGATGCCGCGCTCAAGCATGAAGGTATTTTCACGTTTACAAATTGAACCCGGCAGGGAAGTGGATTATTCTCCAGCCGCGAAATGAATCCGTGAAAGTGCTGGTCTGAGCCCTCCCTTTCCACTCTCTTCATTTCCGGTACACCTTTCGTCCGGTACACCTTTCGTAAGTCGAAACAGTTGCAACCCAGTCGGAGACACGTATGACCGTTACGCAGAATTCTTCCTCGCCGCTAAGGATGTTCCTTGGCAACACTCCCGTTTGGTACAAAAAGGCCGTGCTGTTTGCGCTGGCCCTGAACGTGGCCGTTTATTTCACCGCCGGTCCGCTGGCCACTTCGTGGCTCCTCCTGCTCGAATTCATCGGTACGCTGGCGATGGCTCTCAAGTGCTTCCCGCTGCAGACCGGCGGCCTGCTTGCCCTGCAGGCCTTGTTACTTACGCTGACCGATACCCATACTGTTTTCGAAGAGGTCGAGCACGGCCTGCCGGTGATCCTGCTGGTAATCTTCATGGTCGCCGGCGTGCACTTCCTGCGTGACCTGTTGTTCCGAATGATCAACCATGTGTTGTTGGGTATCAAATCCCGGCTGACGATGAACATGGTCACCATCGTCGGAGTCTCGGTTTTGTCCGCCTTCCTTGACGCGCTGACGATCCTGGCGATCCTGGTGGCCATTGCGACTGGTTTCTACGATGTCTATGAAAAAGTCGCCTCCCAGGTGGGCTACCACGATGACCCCAATCCGGACGACAACATCATCGACGAACTGCATCGCAGTGACCTGGATAAATTTCGTGCTTTCCTGCGCGGGCTGTTGATGCACGGCGCGATCGGTACTGCGATCGGCGGAGTTTGCACGTTGGTCGGCGAACCGGAAAACATCGTGATCGGCAGCGCAGCCGGATGGGATTTCATGACCTTCATCCAGATGGTCTCGCCAGCGACGATCCCGACGCTGTTCGCAGGTTTTGCGGTCTGCTTCATCATCGAGAAATTCCGTTGGTTCGGCTACGGCGCAGAACTGCCGGTCAACGTGCGCGCAATTCTGGCTGAGGAAGACCGCAGACTGCGCGAAGCCACTACCTCCGGCGACCGTTTCGTCATGGGCCTGCAGGCGGTGATCGGCGTATTGATGATTGCGGCACTGTCGCTGCACCTCGCTGAGATCGGTCTGATTGGTCTCGCTGTGATCGTGCTGGCCACTGCGATGACCGGCGTTACCGATGAGCACCGGTTGGCTGAAGCCTTTGCCCCCGGCCTGCCGTTTGCCTCGCTGCTGGTCGTGTTCTACGTCATCGTTGCGATGATCCATACCCAGAGCATGTTCACACCGGTCATGCAGTACGTGATGACGCTCGATGGCCAGGAGCAGATCCTGATGGTGTTCCTGACCAATGGCCTGTTGTCCGCGATCAGCGACAACGTGTTTGTCGCAACGATCTACATGGACCAGATCCGTGCGCTGTTCGATGCGGGCCAGATGTCACGCGAAATGTTCGATGCCCAGTCGGTCGCAGTAGTACTCGGTACCGGCATTCCCAGCATGTCGACACCCAATGGCCAGGCGGCGTTCCTGTTCCTGCTGATGTCGGCGATCGCGCCGCGCATTCGACTGGGGTATGGCCGCATGATCTGGATGGCACTTCCCTATTTCGTCGTATGTACGATCGTCGCGGGATTCGCGATGTTCAGCCTCGTTTAACACTGGAATGAAAAAGCCCGGCAGGGAGCAATTCCTGGCGGGCTTTTTTGTGGACGGCTTTCCGCTGCCGTGGCGTTTATTCGGCGGAGGGTGCCCGTGGCGGAGGCAGTTGGGTGGATGGGGGAGCTGGGTTGGCTTCCTTGGCCTTCAGGTGATTGAGGATCTTCCCGATCACCACCGGTTCTTCGTTGCAGGCAATGATCTTCAGCGGCGCCTTGCACTGCTGTGGAAACGCCTGCGGAGCCTGCGCAGCCGATTGGCGGCGCAGGTTTGAGATCGCAGGCCGTATCGTGTCTACCGAGTCGCTACCGGTCGCGGCACTCCACTGATCAGACACGCCCCTGTCTTGAATCGGCCATTCTCGAGGTGGTAGTGGATGCACTGCGGGATGTCGATTGCCACGCCAGCCTCAATGGGCAATACGCCTCGAACGTCGTGCGCAGCAAGTGCTTCGGCAGTGATGGACTTCTGTGCCGTGATGCGCACGATGGCTTCAAGGAAGACCTTGTCGGCATCCGCCAGGTAATGCTGCACGAAGATCTCTTCGGAGACGTGGTCGTGCAGGAACGCATAGGTCCTTTTCAGGCTTTCCGGTGAGTCGAACAGCACTTCTCCCTGCAGCGTCACCACAAACTCAGGGGCCCAGAAGGCCAGCACCTTGTCGTAGTCGCGGTCGTTGAAGCTGTCGAGGTATTGCTGATACTTGTCGCGCTGCATTGAATTGATTCTCCGGGAACATCAGGCGGGTGATACGCTTGCCCGAAGCTTAGTCGAGCCCCGGGTTGAAAGCCAAGGCTCAGGGGATCGAAGGGTACCGCAAACTCCGACAAAGAGAGGCACATGTGAAAGGAACCCAGTTACCAATGTTGACGCTCTCCGATGAGGGTCGAAAGTACAGCGACAAAGAATGGTTTGAGCTCCTGCTTGCCAGCGTGGATGCACCGACCGTCGCGGGAATCACCTTTCCCGGTTTTCCCTCGGAAGCCATCCAGACGATGTTTGTCGGTTCCGCCAACCGTACCACCCTCACCGAAGCCTTCCAGTTTTATCAATTCCTGAAAAAGGCCGCGAGCAAGGCGCGGGCGCCACTGCGGCCTGAGAGCCGCTTTCTGGACTTCGGTTGCGGCTGGGGACGCTACCTGCGCTTCTTCTGGAAAGATGTCAGCGAGGGCAATCTGTACGGCTGCGACACCGACGGCATGATCATTGATCTCTGCAAGACTCTGAATGTGCCAGGCCACCTCGCGCACATCGACCCCTTCGGCGCCTTGCCTTGGCCCACCGCGCATTTCGATGCGGCGATGGCGTATTCCGTGTTCACGCATTTACCCGAATCGGCACACCAGCACTGGATGAAAGAGTTGGCGCGGGTGATGCGGCCTGGCGGGGTGTTTTGCATGACGCTGGAACCAAGGCGCTTTCTGGACTTCATTGCGAATCTGGCCGAACCGGACAACGAGTGGTATCGGATGCTCATGATGCACAAGCCCCGCCTGCCGGAGTATTACCGGAGCTTTGACGCGGGTGGCCTGGTGTTCATGCCCACGAATCCGGGCGTGGAAGAGCGGTACGGAGACGCAGTGGTGCCGCTTTCCTACATAAAGAAGCAATGGGCGCCCTACTTCAAGGTCATCGACTACGTCGATAAACCACAGCAGTTCTGGCAGGCAGTACTGGTGGTCCAGCGCACAAAAACTCTTTAGCTTGCTGATCGCTCTTGATTGCGCAGCTGGCAGTGAGAAAAGCCCAGGGATCCCCGGGGGCTTTTCTTGTTCGTCACTGATCGCGGGATCAGAAGCCGTAACGGATGCCGATATCCAGGGATTGTGACTCAACATCGATATTGAAGCGGGCCGGCAACAGTGAGGCGGAGAACTCCATGTCATCTGCGGTGCGATAGCGGTAGTTGCCATACAAGGACAGCGTGTCGCTGAAGGCGTAGCTGACGCCTCCCATCAACTGCCAGGCAAATACGCGGTCTTCGTCGCTGAGTACGGCAACACCGGACGGATTGAACACGAGTTCACTTTCGCTGAGCCCGAGGCCCACTCCGACATAGGGCGTTAAGCGGCTGCCGAGATCGAAGTCGTAGTACGCATTCAGCATCCAGGTGTCCGTGTCGATGTCACCCCGACCGTCGGCCACGAGTGCGGCAGTGCTTACGCCAAGGTTCCCCACATTGCCGGTGATCAATACGCCGGCATCGACCGCCGAAAGATCAATGCCGCCGGCGTTGACACCCCGGTGGCCGTCGATGTCAGCTTGCGTCCAGGAATACTCGGCTTCGAGGCGGAACGATTCAAACTTCCGGCCGAACGCCAGACTGTAGAACCCGCCGTCGTCGTACTGGGTCGACCAGGATACCGGTGCACCGACCGGCAGCGTCA
Source organism: Pseudohongiellaceae bacterium (assembly GCA_044338855.1). Taxonomy (GTDB): domain Bacteria; phylum Pseudomonadota; class Gammaproteobacteria; order Pseudomonadales; family Pseudohongiellaceae; genus CAILUG01. The sequence continues at coordinate 4,588 of JBIIWP010000016.1, forward strand.
GTGGCGGCGTTACGCCGGTGACCTGGCCAGTGGTGAATGGACGGACGAGAGCGCCGCGATTGGAAGTGTCATCCTGGAAGTTGAGCCCCAGACCGCCGGATACGTAAAAGTCCTGTGCAGCTGCGGAGGACGCGAGCAGCACCAGGCCGGAAAAGGTCAAGGCGACACGAGCGGCAGGAAAAGCAGACATCGTCATGTTGAACTCCTCTGGTTGAAAGACAGAGCAGTTTACGAGCCGAAGCGCGCGGTGGATCAACATGCGGTCTTCAGGGATTGCGATAGCTACTCACCGGCGGCAACTGTGCCCCGGAAAGATCGGCAGGCACACCCTCCTCTGCCCTCACCGTATGCGTCAAGGTGCCGATGCCATCGATGCTCGCACTGATGGTTTCGCCGTCAACCAGAAAGCCTGAGCCGCTGGCGCGCTGCACCCTTCCTGCTCCGGTACCACCGGAAGTACCGCTTTGCAGTACATCACCGGGAAACACCGTAATCAGCGAGGAGGCATATTCGATCAGCTCGGGGATGTTGTGGATCATGTCGCCGGCACGAGCCTCCTGCACGGTCACGCCGTCGATTACCAGCGTCTGGTGCAGACGCTCCATCGGGTCACCGTAGAACTCCTTGGGCACTATCCAGGGTCCCTGCGGCGCAAAAGTGTCGTGACCCTTGCCGACAAACCAGTCCGTGCCGCCACTGAACCCCCCGGGTGGACGTCCGCCACGATCGGAAATGTCCATGGCGACCATGTAACCAAACACATGCTCATAGGCCTTGCCAGCTGATATGTATTTGCCGGACCTGCCGAATACGATGGCCATCTCCACTTCCCACTCGATCTCGTCGCGACCGAAGGGCATAAGGATGTCGTCACCATCCCCGATGACGGCACCGCGGCTGGGCTTGAGGAACAGGTAAGGCACACCACGATTCGCCTTGCGTTCCTCTATACGGGCCTGCAGTTCGTCTTCGCTGCAACCTTCGCAGGCATGGGTATAGAAGTTCACGGCGGCATTCATGATTTTGCCGGGATACTGGATGGGCGCCATGATGTCGACACTGCTCACCGGATGGATCCAGGCGGGGAGCTTGTCACTGCGTAGCAGGTCCTCTGCTGCCAGCCAGTTCACCACTTCATAGATGCGGAATTTCAGGCCGTACTCGTACTGCTCGATAAGGCCGAGCATGTCGGCGGGCATCGACATGCTGGCGTATTGCGGCTCCAGCTCCAGCGCACGATTGGCGGCAACCAGATCCACGACCAGCTGGTCATCCCGCAGTACCAGACCGACCGTGGGCGCAGCGTCAATGGCAAAGGTACCGACCTTGAAGGGCTCCACAGACGCCATGGCCTGGGCAGTGGCTTCGCCGGCAGCCAGGCCGAGCAACAGCGTAGACATGCAGACCAGATTCAAACGAAATCCAAGGTTCATCATTATTCTCTCCCATAGAGTACACACAAAAAATTCAGAGCTCCTTTTTTATTCCCTATATTATGCCTATCCTTCGGCTCCCAAAGCGCCGGGCAGCTGTTCCGGGCAAAACTGTCTTCTACGAAAAGAATTTCCTCAATGCAAGCACGTTGTTTTTTCAGTGTTTTTACAAAATTCTCAAGTGCAGTTCTGCTCGTATGTCTGCCAGCCCTGACTCTGGCGCAGAATAATTCCGGCGCGCCAAAAAAGTCGCTTGAAGCTGTCCGGATTGAAACCGCACCGGTAATCGATGGCGTACTCGATGATGATGCCTGGGCATTGGCAACACCAATTTCTGATTTCCACCAGACTCGCCCGGGTGACCAGACGCCGACCTCGGAGAAGACTGAAGTACGTATCGTTTATACCAAGGATGCAATCTACATCGCGGCGCGCATGGATGACAGCAATCCGGAATTGATTGCGACCCCGACCCTGCGTCATGGCCAGGGACTAGGACCGGATGATCGCCTTGTCATCATTCTGGATCCCTTCAACACCCGTCGCACCGGCTATCGTTTTGAAACGAATCTCAACGGCGTTCGCCATGACGCACTCTACACGACGGTCAATGACTTCAATGCTGACTGGTCAACCATCTGGGATGTGAAGACCAGTGTTTACGAGAATGGCTGGATCGCGGAAATCGAGATCCCGTTCAAGTCGCTGCCGATGGATCCCAACACCGAAGAATGGGGCTTCAATTTTGGCAGGGGAATCCGCCGCCGCAATGAAGAAATGGCGTGGGTATCGTTCAACCGGGGCTTTAACCCGAGCATAGCCGGCACACTCACCGGAATGCGGGACATGAGCCAGGGTGTGGGCCTTGATATTGTGCCTTCGCTGGCCTTGGTGCAGCGGAAAAACCATGTGAGCGGAGATGCCAGCAACCAGGTCAATCCCTCGCTGGATGCTTTTTACCGGCTGACGCCATCCCTGAATGCTGCTCTCACCATCAACACGGATTTTTCGGCCGTCAATGTAGACAACCGACAGGTCAACCTGGATCGATTCAATCTGTTCTTTCCTGAGCAACGAAGCTTCTTCCTGAATGACGCCGATCTTTTCCAGTTTGGCAATATCGGCAACACCGGCAACCAGGCCACCAATGATGGGTCAGTACAGAATGCGCGACCGTACTTCTCGCGAAAAATCGGCCTTGGCCCTGGTGGTGTTCCTGTCGATATAGACTATGGCGGCCGCATAAGTGGTCGCTTGGGACGCTGGAACATCGGCACCCTCGCCATTCAGCAGGGAGCTTATGGTGCCCTCGATCCCAGTACCCTGCTGGTGAGCCGTGTCTCCGCCAACGTACTGTCAGAATCCAATATCGGCTTTGTCCTCACTGACGGTGACCCAACGTCCAACCGTGACAACACTGTCTTTGGTACCGATTTCCGCTATCTCAATACCCGGCTTGCCAGTGGCAAGGCGCTTGAAGCTGACGCCTGGTATATGCAGTCGGAAACCCCCGGACTGATTGGTGACGACGCCTCCTGGGGGCTGGGCTTGCGCTCTCCGAACAACCAGGGCCTGCGTGGCGGTTTTGGTGTCAAAGAGGTCCAGCAGAATTTCAATCCTGCCATGGGCTTCGTGAACAATGCCGGCATTCGTGATTTTGTCTTCGACGTTGGCTATATCCACTTCATGCCACCGGGCGGCCGGGTACAACAACTTCAGGCAGGTTTGGATGCGCAGCGGGTGAACTTTATTGACGGCGGTCTTCAGTCAGAGGCCATGCGTTTGACCTTTCTGGAGGTCACGACCAATTCACGTGACTTTTTGCGTCTCCGTGGTGCCGCAAACAAGGAAGTGATCAGGCAACCGTTTTCGGTATACCGCAGTGGCGGCAGGCAGGTGGTAATTGAGCCTGGAACCTATGAATTCCATCGTGGCGGCTTTCGTATACAGACAGCAGACCAGCGTCCTGTTTCATTTTCCCTCAATGCTTTTTTCGGTGGCTTCTATACGGGTTCCCGGGACAACTACAACGCCCAGATGCGTTTCCAGGCCCGCAGGTTCATTCTGGAAGCCGGCTATGATTACAACAATATTTCCCTGCCCCAGGGAGATTTCATCACTCGCTTGATCACGTTGAATACCCAATATGCCTTTACCAGCAATTTCTACTGGGTAACCAATGTCCAATATGACGATGTTTCGGAAATCGTCGGGGTAAACACCCGGCTGCAGTGGATTCCGAAAGCCGGCCAGGAAGGCTTTATCGTGTTCAACTACAATCTGGAAGATGCTGACAAGGACAATGATTTCCGGGCCATGTCTGCTGATTTGAGCGTCAAGTTCACCTATACCCTGCGCTATTAGCACGCTAGAGCGGAATCACCAGCAGCGTGTCTGTTTGTCTCGAATCGGTGATGACTTTGCGTTCCGCGAAGCGCAAGTTTCCGTCTTTGTCTTCTTTCAACAAATCGAGGTAGACGCCGGTGGCAAACACGCTTGCGGCCCCGGTGTGCATCGTTCTGATAACGAGGAAGCCCGACACGCAGCAGATGCCGTGCCCGGTCTGCTCCGCTTCCATACCGCTGATCTGATGATGGTAGCGATGCGGTTCGAACACGTTGATCTTGCGCATGCCCATGACCCGGTCCTGCATCATGCCGCGCCCCTGGCACGCCATCAGCGCCAGCGGCAGATCACGGGCGTGATTCTCGCGGGTCGTCAGCACATAGTTGCCGTCTGGCAAAAACAGCAAAGGCCACTCTTCGAGGCGATCGTCGTCGATAACCCGGAGATAGCGGTTGTGCAGGTGGTTTATGCGCCGTTCGAGTTCGGCATCGATCATCACGGCTGCTCCATCAGTTCGCGATAGCCGCGCCAGAAACCGCGCACCGTGGTTTCATTTGCGCGCGAATCGGTGACGCTTTCGACGCTGCTGCCGCCCATCAGCAGCAAGGCGCTCTCGTCGCCCGCGCCGCCGGCAGTGCCGCGCTGCACATACTCGCCGATCACGCCATCTTCCATCGATACATAACCGGCCGGGCCGATCAGGTTGGCCTGGCGTAGCCGCAGCTGGCGCAGTTCGGCGTCATCGTCGGCGTAACCAAAGAAGGTCCAGTGCAGTTCTGCCCGGTCGGGACCCTGCGGTACCACCTGGCGCATCGCCAGCGTGTTGTAGATCTGCTGATGCACGCAGGTCGGAAAGATCGACTGGATCGCGATCGTGATGCCGTCGCTGAACTCGAGGCGGTGGTTCAGCACCGAAGGATCCGCGAGGCCGACGTCAGCCATCACCGAGCGCAACTCCTTCGCATCGTACTGGCCTTCCTGCAGACTTGCGCCGATCGAATAGTTCATCGTGTTCCAGCCATTGACGACCAGGCCTCCGCCCATCGTCAGCCGGTTCAGCTTGTAGGTGGCATAGAACGCATGCAGGATCGTCGCGTGGTAGGAGTCGCGCGCATTCTCCATGTACAGCTTCCAGTTACTGTGCATCACCTGATGGTAGTAGCCAAGTACCACGACGGGTTTGTGGAACACGCGCTGGATGTGCGCGCACATCTCGGGCCCCAGGTAGGTTTCGAGGTCGGGCGTTGTATCAGTGAGCGTGCCGAACACGATGCCGTGAAACAGCGTGATTCTGATGCGCGTGAGCCCGTGCTCGCTCTTGTCGAACGAGGGCGGCATGCCGCCCTTGCCGTCGATGCCCTTCTCGAACGGCACCAGCCGCAGGTCACCATTCAGGCGGTAGCTCCAGCCATGATAAAGACAGCGCAGTGTCTTGGCCTTGCCGCAGGTGTCCACCGCAACCAGCGCACCCTTGTGCCGGCAGCGATTGATCAGGCCGTGCAGTTGGCCCTGCTCGTCGCGGCTGACGATCAGCGGCGTCTCTCCGATAAAGGTGGTCAGGTAGCTGCCCGGCTCCGGCACTTCAGCAGCAAGGCATAGATAGTGCCACGTGGGTCCATTGAAGATGCGCAGCTGTTCCTGCCGATAGATGTCCTCGTCATGCATCAGCCGGTAGGGTATGCGCGTGGTGTCTGCGCCCGGCCAGCGCAGGTCGTCAGGTCCGCTCATCGCTGGCCTCCGCTGCTGTCACCTGCATAACTGACTCCCATCCAGTAAATCAAGGCGGCCGCCAGCAGCATCGGCACGGCGGCCAGTTGCATCAGATTGGCGGTGCTCCAGCCCCAGCCGAGCAGCCAGCCCGCCAGTACCGGACCCAGGATGGAGCCGAAACGGCCTATGCCAAGCGCCCAGCCGACGCCGGTAGAGCGCACCTTGGTCGGGTAGAAGATCACGGCCAGCGCATTGATGCTCTTCTGCGCACCGCTGACGCAGAAGCCTGCACAGAACGTCGCGAGTGCAAGCAGCGCGGGACTCGCGATGCCGATGGTGATGACGAATACCGCGCCGCCCACATAGAGGCCAGCCAGCACCTTATAGGCATTGTAGCGGTCCATCAGCGGTCCGGAGATGATGCCGGCTACGATGCCGCCGACCGAGATCAGGGTCGTCATCAGCACCGCGCTCTGCTGGCTCAGACCGGAGTCAGTGAACAGCGTGGGCAGCCAGGATTGCAGAAAATAGAACACCATCAGGTTCATGAAGAACACCGCCCACAGCATCAGGGTGCCGCGCGTGCGCTGCTGCAGGAACAGATCGGTTACCGGCACCTTCGCCGTCGATGGCGCGTCCCCGCCAAGCAGCAGTTTCCCATCATGAGCGGGCGCAATACTGGTCAGAATATAATGCACCTCGGCATGGCGCTGGTTGCGCAGCAGCAGGAACTGCAGCGATTCCGGCAATTTGTAGACCAGCACCGGCAGCAGCAACAGCGGCAGTGCCGCGCCGACCAGGAACACCGCGCGCCAGCCATAGCTGTCCAGCAGCAGCGCGGAAAGCAGGCCGCCGAGAATGGAGCCCAGCGAAAAACCGCAGAACATGATGATGACAAGCGTCGCGCGCAGCCGCTTGGGACAGTACTCACCTGTCAGTGCCAGCGCATTGGGCATCGCGCCGCCAAGGCCGATGCCCGCCAGGAAACGGTACAGCATCAAGTCGTTGACGCCCTGCGCAAACGCCGTCAGCAATGTGCAGAACGAAAACAGGAACACCGAAACGATGATGCTGTAGCGGCGGCCTATGCGATCGGAGATCGGCCCGATGATCAGCAATCCGGCCATCAGCCCGACCAGTGACGCGGAAAACACCGGACCCAGCTGTGCGCGGGGAATGTTCCATTCGAGACTGAGCGCAGGACCGAGATAGCCGATCACCTGCGTATCGAGGCCATCAAACAGGACGACGAGTCCGCACAGGAGAATCACGCGGAACTGCAGCCGGCTTACCGGTTGCAAGTCTATGAAAGCAGATACGTCGAGAACGGCAGGAGAGGTCATGGCCGGCAGTGTAGCGAAGCGCTGTGCCCGGGGCCAGTTCAGACAGCGAATCAGCATTCTTCAGCGGCTTGAGTCCGCCATTTCAGGGCGCGCGCGTTCCGCTCACTTGCACTTCCACGCGGCGATCCGGCTGCAGACAGGCGCTCAGCGCGGGCGAGCGCTCACCCGGGCATTGCGCCAGTGTGGTAAGGGGCCGCTCGTTGCTGAGCCCGCGCGCGGTGATGCTGGCGGCGGCAATGCCGGCGTCGATCAGATAGTCACGCACTGCATCGGCACGCTCTGTCGACAAGCGCTGATTGAGATCCGGCGGGCCGAGACGATCAGTGTGGCCGGTGACTGCAATGGCGTCGTAACTCACGCTGGCGAGATCCCGCACCAACTGGTCGATCTGCTCTTTGCCGGCATCCTTCAGTTCGGCGCTGTTCAGATCGAACAGCGTGCTTGCATCCAGTGTGAGGCTCAGCAGTGTTGTTGCCGGTGCAGCGGCCGGTGCCGGAACCGGTGTTGGCGCGGGAGCTGCAGCCGGTGTCGGATCCGCTGCTGTCACTGTCGCTTGCACCGGCACCGGTTCAGCTGCAGCGGCCTGGGAAGCAGGTGCAGGTTTGCTGGCGCCGAAGCGGTAGAGCACGCTGGCAGTAAGGGCGCTCAGGGTTGAATCGAGCACGCGGTTGTCGGCGAGTCTGAATGCTTCCCACTCCAGCCTGGCGGAAAACGCGTCCGTCATCCGTACCTCAACACCGGTGCCAAAATGGGCATTGGTGGCGCTGCTGCTTTCATTGGCAAACGCGGCACCCAGCGCCGGATTGCTGAACACCTGACCGCTATCCATGCTGCCGGCAGCGAGGCGCAGGAATACAGTGGTTACGTCCGCCACTGGCAGTGTGGCAAGCAGATCGAGTGTGGTGGCATCCAGGCTTGCCTCGCGGCGCTGGACTGCAGTCCCACCGGCGCTGGCTTCATAACCCAGTTTTCCCAGGTCCACTTGCCCAAGCTCGAGCCCCATATACTGGTTGAAGCGGTAGCCGACAAAAAGTTTGCTGACCGTATCACGGTCGTAGCTTGATGCACCTGCGCTGGTTGCGCCGCTTGCCCTGATGCCGGCGAACACCGCCTGCGTATTGATATCTGCCCAGTCAGTGCCAGCGCCGATACCGAGGTACAACCCGGAATCCTGTGCTTGCACGAGCGATGCTGGCAGGGAGAACGGCATCTATTGGTCATCATGCCCCACCACCATGCCAAAGGTGCTTATCGGCTGACCGTTATGCTGGCTTGTATAAGCGTCGGCCGAATCGGTAGTTCCGGATCCTCGGGGACCACCAGCTTCACCCAGAGGGCGTTCTCGCCCCTGAAATACGCGGTCTCGTTGGTCTTGTGCAAGGCGTCAATGCTGTCCAGCTCCTTACCAGCATCTGCGTTGGCGAAACCTGGCAGTTCGAATATGACCCACGAGTCCTTGCTCATTTCGCTTACGCCGAGAGCGACCTGTTCCCGCTCGGTCAGTACCTGCATCTCGGTGCCGGCCCGTACCGTGCTCTGGTTGCCCGTGATGGGAAACTCCTTGCCATTGCGCACCAGCACGATGGGCGCCTGCGGAGCGGGTGGAGCGGCACGAGGGGCCCCGGCGGGCGGCGCGGCCCCAGCGGGTGGTGCGGAAGGACGGACGTAGCCGAATCCGAATCCACCTCTTAATGCCCCGGGCGCGGGAGACTGGCTTGCGAACGCAGCGCCCCGAAAGGACAGGCGCCCGAGATCTCCGACGCACACAGCGGCGTTCCAGCTGGGCTGAATCTCACACGCATCGCTATCAGTGGCGACGCTGTCATTTTCGCCATCATGGATCAGGATGTAGGCGTCACCTCTACCACCCACCGAGCCGTCCAGATCGTGGATCACGGCTGTCCGGTAGGCAACACCACCCCGGTTGTCGTTATCGAACCGGGGATCGATGTTCGGGAAATACACGGGCTTGGCATTGACGAATTGCGCACCCTCGATGGTGCTTTCGGTAGTGACCGCCGCGCTCGTGAACAACAGCCAGGAAAGCGCGCCGGTCTTGCGCAGGTCGTTGTCCTGGTAATTCACGAAGGTCGTGTTCACCACCTCATCACGGTGATCGTAATACTCGTAGCCGCGGATCGGGAAATCCGGTATGCGAGGCTTCGGCAGACTGCGGCCATAGGCGATTTCCTCTGGCGTCCGTGGGTTGCCGATATTGTCGGTTTCGCCCACCACCAGCGAATCAATCAAGCGTGAGGTAAAGCGTTCGCTGCCGAAGGTCCCGGTTGAATGCGTCATGCCAATGGCGTTGTCAGCGAGTTTCGCGTTGCTGAAGACGTGAAGCTCACCCCGGCCCCAGAGTCCACCATTGCGGTTCTTGTAGCTGGTCAGATTCTCGAAGTGCGATTCCACCATCGCGCTGTACGGATCAGCAGGATCTTCCAGCGGCGTGAACGCGCTGAAGGACAAGTCGAAGGTGTTGTCCTCGTTGATGTTTCGGTCGAACATGAACCCGTCGAAGTTGGAGTGGGCTACGTTGCCTCTGAATGCGCGCAGCGGCGTGCGGCGCGGCCAGGTGTTGAGGCTGGCTTCCGAGCCCAGGAACGCGCCATTCGGGTGCTCCGGCAGTGACAACCAGAAGCCATTCTCGTCGGAACCCGCTGCCACGTTGTCGATGTAGCTGTTGTCCGGATTGGTGATCCAGAATGACGACACCGTGTTGTCGGAAGGCAGCAGGGTGTCCCTGGCAGACATGCTGATTTGCCTGGAAGGCCGGGGGTTGTCGGAATCAAACTCGCCGTTTGCTGCAAGGTTGCTCGGCACGCAAGGCATGGTGGGGTGACACTTGGTCTGGATCGCCAGGTTCTTGATGAATTCGTTACCGGTCTCAATGCCGTCTTCCATGAAGAAGCAGTGGCCGACGGCGTTGTAGGTGACGTTGTTCTCGATGCGCAGGTCATTGGTGCCGTGCACGGTCACACAACGGTTGAAGGTGTCGTGGATGGCGGCGTTTTTGACGTACTGGCCTGCGCCGGCATCGCCCACCAGATGCCAATGCACTGGATAGCGGGCCAGTTCCATGTGCTGGCCCATACGGTTCAGCTCCACGCCGTCGATGTACATCTTGCTGGTGACCATGGCCATGATGTGGCCGCCGAAGTAAGTCTCGGCGGCATCTTCCGAGGCCTGCACCTTGATGTTGCGGGTCAACAGGCCCACTTCGCCGCGCTGATCCACGTCGAAGGTAATCTCGCCGAAATGCATGTATTGCAGGGGCTCATCCAGAGTCAGGGTGTTGCCGTTGATGGCCGTGATGTGGCGGGTTTCAGCCTGGCGCGGATCGTAATCCGTCGAGGCCAGGACAATCTCGTCACCCACCTGCCACTGGTTGGCATCCAGCACTTCAATGGTGCTGCTGCCTTTCTCGGCAGTCCGGGCCAGCTTGGTCCAGGTATTCGTGATATTGCCGTGCAGGTTCAGCGTGCCGCCCGACAGCATGATGCCGCGGTCGCCCATGCCCATCAGCTGTTCGCCCGATACATTGTCGGTGAGGGTGATGGTGGCCTTGCGCGTGTGGGGCCTGGCTTCAGTGCCGATTTCCAGCTCCCCGTGCAGCATGATCCACTCGGTACTCAGCTCCAGGTCGGCCTCATCTGCGAAACGGAGCTTGCCATTGATCGTCATGCCGCCAAGCTCTGGTGTGCTGGTGTCGAGCACCACATCCAGATCGCTGGCAATGGTGACCAGGCCGCCGGCCTGCGGAACCGAACCACCAGACCAGGTGGAAGCATCCGACCAGTTACCACTGCTGATCGCCTCCTGCGCCAGCGCATTGACCGACAGCCAGGCCGAAGCAAGTACGGAAAGTTGAAACCAGGAACGGCGCATGACACTCCCCCTGTGTACTTGTTGTTCAGTCAAAGCGCGAGCAGCGTGCCGTACCCTGGCACCTTTGCATCCATACCCAGCAGCCTGACGCCTTCAAACAAGGCGTGTGGTGTGCTGGACACGGCAGGCTTTCCGGTGCGACTTTCCACCGGCGCCAGAATGTCCAGCGTGATCAGGCCGCCGCAGCTGATCAGTATGGCATCGGCCTCGGGTGTGGCAGAGCCGACCCCGCTGCAGAAATCGAGCAGCTGCGGCTCGGTGACCGAAAGAATATCACCCACCGCCTCGATACCCAGGCCCTCGATGTTCAGTACCGTGAAATCGTGCTGGTTGAGAAAGCGCACCAGGCGTTCATTCACCTCGTCGTTATAGGCTGTGGCGCAGACAATATTGCGACCGCCCACTGCACGCAGCCCGTTGACGATGCCGTTGCTCATCGTGGATACGGGCAGGCCGGTGGCGGCGGCAAGGGTACTCGTCAGGCGCTCGTTGAACTCGCGCCCCTGGTAGAACGTCAGCGAGGTACCCATCACCATGATTGCATCGACATTCCGCGCCACCAGCCGCTGCGCGAGCGTGGGGATGTCGTCGATTACCGCATCGTAGCCCTCGGGCGTCATGGTCTTCAGATCGAGGTTTTCAACCACGTAGTCAACGCGGTCGCTGTACATCCGCACAGCTTCCTCGGGAACGCCGCGATCGATGACCGGAAAAATCATGCCCAGGCGCGGTTTGGCCTGAGCCAGACTGAAGCCAGCCGGCAGCGCAGCTGCAGCAGCAAGAGACGTGTTCATCGTGCGACGGGTAATGGACATGATGATATTTCCCCCATCAGGTTGGCTGCCAAAGGTATAAGCCCCCGGCTTGCACCGGGGGCTTGGTACAGTTCACGCAGTCGCGCAGCAGTTGCCTAGCGGCTGACTGTAACGCTGGTTTGCATAAGCGTCGGACGTACCGGCGGTTCCGGATCTGCGGGAACTACCAACTTGACCCACAGTGCATCCTCGCTCTTGAAGTACGAGGTCTCGTTCGCCGCGCGCAATGCGTCGATGCTGCCCTGCTCCTTTCCGGCGTCTGCTTTGGCAAATCCCGGCAGTTCAAATACGAGCCAGGAGTCCTTGTTCATTTCACTGACACTGAGCGCGACTTCAGGTCTTTCGGTAACCACCCGGAGTTCGGAGCCGGAGCGCACCGTGCTCTGGCTGCCCGTGAGCTGGTGTTCCTTGCCATTGCGAACCAGAGCGACGGGAACCTCGGGAGGGCGAGGAGCAGTGAGTGCAGCACGGATTCCGCCTGCAGCTCCAGGGGCCCGCGCATACAGACGTCCGACATCACCCGTGCATACCGAGGCGTTCCAGGAGGCGTGGATATCACAGCTGTCATCAGTAGCAACGGTGTTGTACTCACCGTCGTGCAGCAGGATGTAGGAGTCAGCCTTGCCGGTCACCGAGCCGTCCAGATCGTGGATCGCCAACGAGCGCCAGGCACTGCCACCGCGGTTGTCATTGTCGAAGCGCCAATCGTATTTCGGGAAGTGCACAGGCTTGGCATTCACGAAGGTCAAGGCCTTGGCGGTGTTTTCGGTCGTGACGCCGGAGCTCGTGTACAGCAGCCAGGAAAGCGCGCCAGCTTCGCGCTGCTCGTTATCCTGATAATTCATGAAGGTAGTGTCCGCTACGTCAACACGGTAATCGTAGTACTCGTAGCCGCGGATCGGGAAATCAGGAATCTCCTTCTTGGGCAGGCTGCGGCCGTAGGCGATTTCCTCTGGCGTGGTGGGGTTGCCGATGTTGTCGGTTTCACCCACGACCAGCGAATCAACCAGCAGCGAGGTAAACGCTTCGTTGCCGAAGGCACCGGACGACATCGTCATACCGATGGCATTGTCCGCCGACTTCAGATTCCGGACGACAAACAACTCGCCGCGGCCCCAGAAGCCGCCATTGCGGTTTTTGTACGTGGTGAGATTCTCGAAGTGCGTCTCCAGGGTCTTGCTGGCGGGATCCGCAGGATTCTCTTTTGGCAGGTAGGTGTTGCCGGCCAGGTTGAAGGTGTTGTCTTCGTTGATGTTGCGATCAAACAGGAAGCCATCGAAGTTGGAATGGGCCACATTGTCCCTGAAGGCGCGGAGCAGGGTACGACGCGGCCAGGTGTTGAGGCTTGCGTCCGAGCCCAGGAAAGCCCCGTTTGGATGCTCCGGGAGAGACAACCAGAAACCGGTTTCATCCGAACCTGCTGCCACATTGCCAATGTAGGTATTGTCCGGGTTGGTGATCCAGTAGGACGCCACCGTGTTATCTGACGGAAGCAGCGTATTCTCGCCGCCAAAGCTGATAGCCCGCACGGCCATGCGCTCCTCATAGGGGTAGCCGTTCTCGCCGTTGGAGGCCAGATTGGTCGGCACGCACTCCAGGGTGGGATGGCACTTGGTCTGGATCGCCAGGTTGCTGATGAACTCGTTGCCGGTCTCGATACCGTCTTCCAGGAAGAAACAGTGGCCCACGGTGTTATAGGTCACGTTGTTCTCGATGCGCAGGTCGTTGGTACCGTGCACGGTGACGCAGCGGTTGAAGGTGTTGTGGATCGCGGCATTACGGACGTACTGCCCCTTGCCGGCCTCGCCCACCAGATGCCAGTGCATCGGATAACGCGCCAGCTCCATGTGCTGGCCCATGCGGTTCAGCTCCACACCTTCCACATACATCTTGCTGGTCACCATCGCCATGATGTGACCGCCGAAGTAAGTCTCGGCGGCATCTTCGGAGGCCTGCACTTTGATGTTGCGGGTCAACAGACCCACTTCGCCGCGCTCATCCACCTCGAAGGTGATTTCACCGAAATGCATGTACTGCAGGGGTTCGTCCAGCGTAAGGGTATTGCCGCTGATGGCGGTGATGTGGCGCGTCTCGGCCTGGCGCGGTTCGTAATCCGTCGAGGCCAGCACGATCTGGTCACCCACCTGCCACTGGCTCGCATCCAGTACCTCGATGCTGCTGCTGCCTTTTTCGGCGGTGGCGGCCAGCTTGGTCCAGGTGTTCGTGATGTTGCCGTGCAGGTTCAGGGTGCCGCCCGACAGCATGATGCCGCGGTCCCCCATGCCCATCAGTTGCTCGTCCTTGACGTTATCAACCAGGGTGATGGTCGCGTTACGGGTGTGGGGCCTGGCCTCGGTGCCGATTTCCAGTTCACCGTGCAGCATGATCCACTCGGTACTCAGTTCCAGGTCGGACTCGTCCGAGAAGCGGAGCTTGCCATTGATCGTCAGCCCCCCAAGCGCCGGGGTACTGGTGTCGAGCACCACCTCCAGGCCGCTGGCAATGGTGACAGAGCCACCGGCCTGCGGAACTGCCCCACCAGACCAGGTGGAGGCGTCAGACCAGTTGCCACTGCTGATCGCCTCCTGTGCCAGTGCATTGACAGACAGACAGGCCGACGCGAGTACGGAAAGATGAAACCAAGGATGGCGCATGAAATTCCCCCTGTGAACTTGTGTTTTATTTATCTGGAACTTCGATTCCGGGCAGGAGAGTAGCACGGTTATTGAGCAAGAATGATGGAAAGGACAGCTTTGGTAAAAAGCCCCCTTTCCACCATGTCACGGTATTGCTGGAGGACCCGCAACGGGTCTCAGGATCCGCGCTTGGCAGTCATCGTGGCTGGCGGGGTACCGGGCGCGCCCATGCCATCAACCGTCAGTGTCAGCGTATCGCCTTCCACCTTGCCGGTATGATTGATCGTCATGCCGCCCGGCGCGCCGGGCGCCTGCATCGAAATCTTGAAGCTGATTTCGTTACCGTTGACGCTGCCTTCGGAGATCGGCATCTCGCCCATCATGGCATTGCTCATCGAACCGGTCAGGGCGGCTCCGTCGGCTTGCAGGGTGAACGTCATTTCCATGGGGCCTTGCGGCGTATCCATGCTGGCATTCCATTTTCCGCTGACAGAATCCTGGGCTACTGCCGCGGAGGTAACCATAGCCAGCAACAAGGATGAAAGGAGTCTTGGAGTTCTCATTGGAGTGCCTTGAAAGTGTGTGGGGAAATCGGTGTCTGGCGAACCAAGTGTATGCAAACGCCACTGAGCGTTCAACGAGATGAGCGGGAATGGAACCAGGCCCGCGCTGCCGGCGCTGTTAACAGGCCTTGCGTAATCAGGTATCCTCGGGCGCTCGCGAGCGGACAATTACTATAATCAAGGGGTCTGTTTCCATGCGATTCAACCGTCGAACACTCATCCTCCCGGCACTTGCTGCTCTCGGTTTCACCTCCAGTGTCACCGCGCAGGAAGCGGTCAGCAGTGGCAATTGGTCTGATGCATCCACCTGGGCTGGTGGGGCGGTTCCCCAGGCCGGTGGCTCTGTCACCATTGCCAGCGGCCTGGAGGTGGTGCTCGACACCAGTACGCCTGCGCTGGGCGGTATCACCATTAACGGCAAACTCCGCTTCTCCGATTCAGCGGACCTGGAGCTGAACACCGAGTGGATCATGCTGCATGGGGAGCTGGAAATCGGTACCGAGGCCAAACCCCACACCCGCAACGCGACCATCACGCTGACCGACAACGTATCGGGCGAGCAACTGATGGGCATGGGCGACCGCGGCATCATGCTCTCGGGCGGTACCCTGAACCTGCACGGCAACCGCACCAACACCTGGACCAAGCTGGCCGCCACCGCCGCAGCCGGCAGCACTACCATCGAAGTACTGGATGCGAGCCAGTGGCAGGCAGGCGACGAGATAGTGCTCGCCTCCACCGACTACAACCCGCGTCAGGCCGAGCGCCGTACGATCGCTGCTATTGATGGAAACAGCATCACGCTGAACGAACCACTCGAATACATGCACTTCGGCCAGATTACCTTCGACGTGGATGAACGCGGCGAAGTGGGCCTGCTGACCCGCAACATCAAGGTGCAGGCGTCTGAAGATGCCGCGGAGACTTACTTCGGCGGTCACATCATGGCGATGGTCACCAGCAAGATGTACGTGGACGGCGTGGAGCTCAACCGCATGGGCCAGCATCTGGAGCTGGCCCGCTATCCGATCCACTGGCACCTCGTCGGTGACGGCGGCAAAGGCCAGTACATCAAGAACGCTGCCATCCACGACACCTTCAACCGCTGCGTCACGGTGCACGGCACCAACGATCTGCGCATCGAGAACAACGTCACCTACAACATCGTCGGCCACTGCTTCTTCATGGAAGACGGTATTGAAAGCGGTAACGAGTTCGTGAAGAACCTGGCGATCCAGGTCAAGTGTCATCCCACCATGGAGTGCGTGCCCAACAACCTGGCCGCAAACGGCGAGATTGAGGGAAACCGCCAGGAGCTGAGGCGTATCAGCTTTTCCGGCGAGCATACCCTGCTGCCCTCCGACAACACGGTGGCCGCCTACTGGATCACCAATCCGGGCAACAGCTACATCGACAACGTGGCCGCGGGTTCCGATCAGATCGGCTTCTGGTTTTCCCTGCCGATGCACCCGAATGGCGCCTTCCTGGGCTCGGAGGCCAGCCTGAATACCTGGCCGCGCCGCACGCCGCTGCGCAAGTTCAGCGGCAACGTGTCCCATTCCAACTTCGACGGCTTCATGATTGACCGGCACATCGACGAAGACAACACCTTCGGCCTGGCCTCCCTTCCCTTGCTGCATTTGGCAGATCCCAACGATCTGGAGAGCGAGGTGCTGGAGACGCACTTCGAGAACCTGACCAGCTACAAGAACCGCAATGGTGGTCTGTGGGGCCGGGGCGACATGTACGTCTACAGCAACGCAAAATTCGCCGACAACGCCATTGGCATGACGCAGGCCGCTGGCGACATCGGCAGCCTGCCCTTCAGTTCACGGCTGGTGGATTCGCTGGTCGTGGGCGAAACCGAGAATATCGGCAATCCACGTACGCCCGAGGAAATCGCCTATGGCCGCAGCCTGCCGAAGCCCAAAATTCCGGACTTCCCCATCCGCGGCTACGAGTACTACGATTACCGCGATGATGTGATCAACACCACCTTCGTGAACTTCCAGGACAACGAGCAGCGCAAGACCGGCGCACTGTCCTTCCTGCTGTTCACGAGCGCGGGGCTCAGTACCAACAGCAGCATCAGTGGTGCGGAATTCGTCAACGCCAAGCCGGTCTATTTCCCGAATTTCGATACCCGCTTCGATAATGACAACCGCGGCGGCAACGCCTATCGTACCCTGTCGTTCCGCGACCTGGACGGCTCGGTGACCGGCATTCCCGATTCCCAGGTGCTGCTCCACGATGGCGAGCATGACAGCGTGGTCACCGACGCCAGCTGTGAGATTCACCCCACCTGGAACGCCTCTGTGTGCACGGGTGACATCGGCCGTCTGAATCTCTCGGACGCCAGGGGAGAAATGCCAGCCGCAGTCAATCTGGAATCCCGCACGGCTCGCTTCGCGTTGATCGGTGGGCTCAGTCCAAATGCGCCGGACGACCCGCTCGTGCAGTCCCAACGTGCCGCCCTGTTCTCGCGTCGTCCGCCGCAGGCGCCCATCGCGCTGGTGCGCAATGGCAAGGAGTTCAAGATCTTCGGCGACCAGAGCACCGTGAAGGCCGGTACCGAGATGCAGGTCCTTACCGAACGGGAAGAGGTCACGCTGAGTGTGGCCGAGTTGGACGCAGGCTCATGGGTGATGTTTGAACTGCCGGGTTTCGCCAATGCAATGTCCGGAACGAAAGCGGGCAGCATGGACGCATTGCGCCAGGCGAACGAGACCGCCTGGTTCAACGATGGGGATACTACGTGGGTCAAGCTGGTGGCCGCGCCTCCGGTCATGGAGGTCATTCGGCCCACGGATCTGCAAGCGAGTATTACGGTCAGCAGGTAAATCATGAAGCAGGGCCCCCGGTAGCCAGCGGGGGCCCACATTGGGTAGATCAGAAAGGATTCAGCGTATACCCCTTTTGCTGCAGCAGCGCATGGGCCGTGATGGCGGACGGAGCCATGGTGATGCCCGGCAGCAAGTCTGCCTCCTTGATATCCATTCCCTCCGCCGATTGCCCGCACAGCTGTATCGTGACCCCGGCCGCCTGCAACTGCGCAATGATTCCGGCATTGGGATTCTCGGCACCACGCGCCTCAGTAGTCAGTAAATCTGCACCTGCCAAACCGTGGACCACGATGGCGGCTGACAGATTCTCAGGCGAGACGCCTTTTGCCGTATGCAAATTCACCGAACGGGCCACCATCTCAAATTGCCGGTTAACGGCATCGTCCGGCCCGGCATCAGAAACATCGAACGCGATTTTCAACTGGGTACCTGCCGGCAACTCGACACCGGTCACTGGCGCATAGACGCCATAATCAGGCACCGCGGTTCCCGCAATAAAGTCGTCCCTGCCGGCCAGGGCTGGCGCAGCGAGACCCAGTAGTATCGAGATGCAGAGAATACGTCGAATCATGGTGGCTTCCTGTAGTTGATAACAACGTTGGTAAAGGTGCTTCCATTATTGGTTCTTCTGCAAGCTCTGCAACAAATCAATCGCCGCATCCTGGCGCACCGGCGCCCGCGCACCAGTCAGCACGCCTTCTGCCCACGCGACAGGCGTGCGTCCTTCATTGTCTTTCACATCCAGCTGCGCGCCATTTGCTGCCAGGTATTCGATGATCTCGCTTGACCCGCGATTGGCAGCGCCGTGAATGGCGCGCAGGCCCATGGTGTTGACGGCGTTGATATCGTTGCCGAGGGAATGCATCAGCTTTACGGTTTCCAGCAAGGCCGCCGGGCCTTCGTCATAGGTCTCGGCCAGGGCCCAGGAGACTCCAGCAGCTACCATCAGCGGCGTGGTGCCGCCCACAGTGGCGATATCAGGATCGGCACCGTGATCCAGCAGCAGGCGCACAACCTTGAGATCACCTGAGATCGAAGCACGCAACAGAGGCGTTTGCCCCGTCATGTCCACCCAGCCATTGAAGCCGGTGCCGGCGATGAAGCGGCGCTCGGGCGGAAATTCCTTGATGCGCGGATTCGGCTCGGCACCTTTCGCCACCAGCGATTCGATCAAGGCGTAGGCGGCGTCGCGGTCCACCTTGTTGGTGGTTTCCGTCACGGTGAATTCCAGATTGCGGATATCCACCGCAGCCCACAGCGGCGTTTGTCCATACCAGTCCTGCGCATTCACATTGGCGCCGGCGTCGATCAGCTCTTGCGCAATCTGCAGGTGATCACTCTTGCCGGTACGGCTCACGTTGACGACGCTGTAATTGAGAATGGCGTTGATCAGCGGTGTGATGCCATTGGCATCCGCCATCTCGATGTCGGCACCGGCTTCTACCAGCATGCGGGTGAGAGCGAGATTGCCTTGTCTGGTAGCGAACAACAGCGGTGTCTTGGCGCCAGTGATCGGGTAGCGCATGCCGCGGTCGGGCAAGCCGGAACGATTGATGCCGACGCCTTGCGAGGTCCCTACCGGCACTTCGGTTGGCAGCACCCACCGGTGCTCTTCGCCAGGCAGGCTCTGTGCGTTGACATCGGCACCTGCCGCCAGCAGTCGCTGCACAATCGACGGATGTTCTTCCCGCACGGCCATCATCAAGGCTGTCTGGCCGAAGGGCACGTCGTGCGTATCCACTCCTGCGCCCTCTTCCAACAACACCTCGACCATGGCGGCATCACCAAGTCGTGTTGCCGTTATCAGCGGCGGCTCGCCGCCGGCATCCGTCTGTTCGACGCTGGCACCAGCCTTCAGCAGCCGCTCTGCCATCGCAGCATGCCGCTGTTGCACGGCGACATGGATCGGCGCCTGGCCATAGCGGTTCTTGCCGGCCACATCCGCGCCCGCCGCCAGCAGCATGTCGACCAGTCCAAGATCGTTGACGTGCACAGCCCAGTGCAACGCCGGGCTGCCGCTACTGTCGAGGCCGTTCACATCCTGCCCTTGTTGCAGCAAGGCCTGCACAGTCTCGTGATCGCTGCGCCTGGCGGCGTCGGCCACTGGCGAAACCTGCACCTGCTCTGGCTTCGGCACGGCAAGCGGCTGGGCAACCAGTTGCGCTGGCGCCAAGGCGACGGCGCAGAGCAGCAGCGCACGGCATCCACTCTGTTGCACAAATGCCAGCTTCGGTTTCAACAATTTCACGGCTGTGTCTCCTGCTTGCTCAGATGGCCACGGTGCCGTTGCTGTCGCCGAATGCATCGACCGGCACACCCACCTTGTCGAGCATGGTTACCAGCAGATTGGAAACCGGCGTACCGCTTGCCACCTGCACATGCTGGCCACCAGTAACCTTGCCGGAGGCACCACCGGCCAACACCGCTGGAATCGCTTTGTGGTTGTGATCCTGCGAGTTGCCCATGCCGCTGCCATACAACACCAGCGAGTGATCCAGCAGCGTGCCATCGCCATCGGGCGTGGCATGCAGCCTCCCGACGAAATAGGCCAGCGTGTTGCTCACGTGGTACGCGTTCAACAGCGAAAGCCGCTGCATGTTCTCGGCGATGTCCATGTGATGCGAGCAGTTGTGGAAGCCGTCGTTGACACCGGTTTCCGGAAACGCGCGGTTGCTCAGCTCGTTCGCCACCATCATGGTAGAGACACGCGTCAGATCGGCCTGCCATGCCAGCGCCATCAGGTCGAACATGATTCTGGCGTGCTCCGCGAAGCTGTCCGGTACGCCCGCCGGGCGCTCAGGCAGATCCATATCGAGCGAGGACGTGTCTGACTCCAGAGTCAACCGGCGCTCCACTTCACGCACATCGCTCAGGTACTGTTCAAAGCGGATGCGGTCACCCGACGGCAGCGTGCGCTGCACCGCGTTGATCTCCTCGCGCACGGCATCAAGGATGGTGGCGGTTTGCGTGCGCCGTGCGTCACGCTGCTGCGGAGTACTGCCGTTGCCGAACAAGCGCTCGAACACCACACGCGGATTCACCTGCATCGGCAGTGGATTGCTGGGGGTGCGATAGGAAATCGATGTACGTCCTTCCAGCGAGAGCTCCAGCGACGGCAACTGCGTATCCTGACCGATATGATCAGCTGCCAGCTGATCCATGGATGTCGGCGATGGGCCTTTGCCCGGTGGCACGCAGGTAAGCCAGCAGCGCGACGAACGATTGTGATGTTCGCCGGCCGAAGGCGGTCCTTCGTAGGCCGTTGGCAGATCCAGCCCGCTGACCACGGTGATGCGATTGCGGAAGGGTTCGAGTGACTTCAATGTGGGGCTGAACTCGAAGTTGGTGCCGACAGTGGCCGGCACCCAGTTGGCTTGCACGGCGCCGTGCGGAATATAGATGCAGGCCAGTCTGGACGCCGGGGTACCGAGTGCGGCAGCGCGCGCGGTTGCAGCCGGCATCATGGATTCCAGCAGCGGCAGAGCCAGCGAGACACCCGCGCCCCGCAGCAGTTTGCGGCGGGAAATGTGCTTCTTCGTCAGATAGTTCATGGGCAATTCCTGCTCTCGTTATCGTTGCGCGGTGGCAGCCGCCACTTCTTCAGTTGCAAGTTTGATGCGCTGCTGGAATGGCGCACTCGTCACTACCGCCTGCACCAGCGCAGTGAAGGTGAAATCCTGGTCTGCCGCCTGCTGCATGATGCGTCGCACCGCCGGGCCGTCATGGTGATCCAGCTCCCGGCCCAGCGCATAGGTCAGCAGTCGTTCGCTGATGGCAGACATGAAAGCGTCTGGCCGCGCCAGCAAGGCGGCGCGCAGTGTGGCGGGGCCATCGACATAGGTATCGTCGACCATCTCCGACACCGTATTGATCGGCAGACCGTTGTCGAGTGAACGCCAACGGCCGACCTTGTCGAAGTTCTCCAGCGCAAAACCGATCGGGTCCATGATGGCGTGGCAGGAAGCGCAGGCCGGATCGGCGCGATGCTTTTCCAGCCGCTGCCGCAGCGTGTCTGCTTCTGCGCTGCCTTCCGCTGCTGCTGATTCCAGATTGGTCTCCACGCCAGGCGGCGGATTCGGCACATGCGCGCCCAGCAGGTTCTCGACCACCCACGCACCGCGGATTACCGGCGAGGTCCGGTCAGGTGCCGATGTCGCCGTCATCAGACTGCCATGGCCCAGCAGGCCGCGCCGCGGACTGTCTTGTGGCAGCTCGACTCTGCGCATGTAGCCGCCCCACACTCCCTCGATACCGTAGTGCGTTGCGAGGCGTTCGTTCAGCCAGGTGTAGTCAGCGTCCAGCAGTCTCAACAGATTCTTGTCTTCGCGCACCATGCTCTGGAACAACAGCAGGGTTTCCTGCTTCATGGCCTCACGCAGCGACGAGTCGAATGCAGCGTCCTGCGGCGTGATTTCGTCCAACTGCCGCAGCTTCAACCACTGGCCAACAAAGTTGTCCACCAGCGCCCCGGCGCGGGGATCGGCCAACATGCGTTGCACTTCGCCCGCCAGCACATCGCTCTCATGCAGTTTGCCTTCCGCAGCCAAGGTCAGCAGTGGCGCGTCCGGAATGCTGCTCCACAAGAAGAAGGACAAGCGTGAAGCCAACTCAAGGTCGCTGATCGTGTACACCTTGCCGGCCACCAAAGTCTCCGGCTCCTGCTCGAATCGATACAGGAACTTCGGGTCCACCAGCAACCAGGTGAGTGCGCCCTGGATGCCGCTTTCGAAATTGCCACCCTCGCTGTTGCGACTCATTTCAAAGAAGCGCATCAAGGTAAGGACTTCAGCACTGTCGGCACTGACCGGGCGCCGATAGGCGCGGGTAGCGAGCTTGCCCAGAATCTGCCGCGCACAGGTGCGTTCCTCATCTGCCTGTGCCGGCTGGCACACAAAGATCGCTTTTCTGCTTGGCGTATCACCAAGGCCGCTGACGTTGTACGGCCCGTCGATCTCAAAACCCTGCACACTGCCCGCGTTGGCGTTGGCTTCGGCCAGATAGAGTTCGCCAGCGCCGACACATTGACGATCATCGATCATCGCGGCGGTGATGGTGTGCAAACCGGCAGGCACCTGGACACGGAAATGCTGCGGGTCTTCCACCGGCAACGGCACGCCGTTGAACATGACTTCCAGTTTGGGGCCACCACACCAGATCATGCGCCCGGTATCGTTGCCGCGGCCGAAGACCGGAATGTTGGCGGCGAGATTGAATTCATATTCGGCATCCACCGGGAAGTAGTGCTCCACCTGTATGCCGCCACGAGTACCGAGCGGCAGCCCCTCGACATAGGCCTGCTGGGTACTGCCACCGCCTGACTGGTACTCCACCTGGGTGGGAGGCGTGGCGATGTCGCCCACGGCTTGCTTGCTGATCTGCATCGCCACCGAGAGGTAACCCTCCAGCAAGGTGGGCGACATGCTGAGGGCCTGGGCATTATTGTCGAAACCGGCAGTAGCGACGTCGGCAGGCAGTGTGCGCACCAGGGCGTCGGCATCAAAGGCCAACAGATCCCGCACTGCATTGGCATACTGGGTACGATTCAGACGCGATACTGGTTCGGCACCGGGGTTGGGCGCCATTTCCCACGCCAGATCAAGGCCCGTACCCAGCCACTGCACCATGCCGTCGAGCACGGCCCGTTCCGGTCGTGGTTGGCCCTTGGGCGGCATCAGGCCGGCGCGCAGCTTGCGTATGGCTGCTTCCCACACGGCGGCGTCGTTGCCAAGCTGGTCGAGCGAAAGCAGGTCGAACGCTACACCACCCGCATAGTCGGATGTGTTGTGGCATTCAATGCAATACGTATCCAACAGCGCCCACTGCGGGTCACTGTTGCGGGTCCAGGCGTCAAATTTTGCGTGCGCGCCATTACCGCCTGCAGGTGGTTCATCAGCGCCGAGGGCGGCAGTATTACAGCCGATTGCCGCAGCAAGGGCGGCCGGCAACACATACCTTGCTCTGTTCAAGACATTCCCTCCAAATGGATAGCGAATCTAGACGGGTATTCCACTGGAGTCGAGCCTGCAATTTCTGCTTGATACGCGACCTGTCCCGGCGGCAGCCTATGTGCGCATTCCTGCGGGGGGAGTTACCGCATGTACCTGATTTTCAGAATCGGTAGACAATTGCCAGTCCCACCTCCGTTTCGTAATCCTTTCTCGCCACCGGGCTGCGCTGGATATCCCTGCTGTACAATTCGGCGCCTGCCTGGGCAATCAGTTGAATGCTGGGGGTGAGGTTGCGACGATGAACAAGTTTTAGCCCGAATGACCGGTACCCACCCGCCAACTCAGTCAGCATAAATCCGGAGCCAACCGCATCGGCAGCGGTAACGCCAAAGTCCTTGGTGATGAAGTCTGCGGTTCCAAACGTGGTGAAGGCATAGATCTCGCTGCCGGTCCCGTCCAGTGCGGATCCGAATCTGTGCCCGGCTGCAAGCACACCCAGCCAGCCGAAACCACTTTCTCCACCCATTGCGCGAGCACCGACCCAGTTTCGCCAGTCGGCGCCGATCGCCCGTCTGGCCTCGAGGAAACCCACGAGATGGGAATCACGCTTATCGAAGCCCTTGAGCCGGCCTTCGTCAGAGTCCTCTGGTTCGAGTCCTGGTTCATTGCGCAACCCTGCCTGCAGTAGCCATTCATCCGCGACCAGGCCCCGCCACCCCAGTTCCGTGCCTTCCCAGAAGAGCAGATGCTTGCCCTCCCGCCATTGGATTGCACCGGCTGGCTCAAGTTCGGCCTCGTACTCGTCAGAGCCATCGTAGGCGGTTTCGTATTCCGCGCCTGCTCCCAGCGCCACACCCCATCCACTTCCGCCGGTAAAGTCGAAAATGGAGGGGAGCGGAACGAGTGGCAGCCCGTTCTCGTCCTGCGCCAGTACCTGCCCTGAAAGCAACATGCCAACGGCTATTGAAGCCAGCGTTTTCCGGTATTTCATCGTGCCTGTCTCCTGGTGTTGGAAAAGCACGCATTGAACAAATCGGTCCGGCGCGACATCAAGCACGGTTGTACCAAGGGTGGGTTTATTGAATGAGTGGAGCGGCTGCACGGCTTTGCCTCGGGAGCAGAACTGTGAGGCTGGCCCACCGCTCGTTCATAAGGCCCGCCGCTGGTTCAAAAGCCGACCATTCCGCTCGAGCTGCCCCGTACAGTCGCTCTGTCGGTTGGCCTCCCTTTCCGTAAGCCATCCCCGGCATTTCCCTATCTTGCTGATACCCAGGAGTTTTATACATGAATCACTTCCGCTCTATGTGCTCAACTGCCTTGCTTGGTTGCCTCTCGGCTGTCGCCATGCCTTTGCAGGCGCAAACGGACTCGCCCGGTTTTTATGCCACAGTTTATGCACAATCCAGCTGGCTCAGCTCAACCAGCTTCGATGAGCGGGGCAGCGCCGGCTTCGGATCAGGGCTCAAGGCGGAGTTCGATGGCGGCATCGGCTTCGGCGGCGATATCGGTTACATCTACGGCAATGGCTGGGCGACGGAATTCGAGTGGAACTGGCGTCGGCACGACCTCCAGTCCTTGCGTCGGGGCAGTTCCACGCTGGTTACCGATGGTGACTTTGCATCCAACATCCTGTTCGTCAACGGAGTGCGTCGCTTCGTCCGCCCCTCCGGCGGATGGGTACCCTATGCCGGCGTGGGCCTGGGCTGGGTCCAGGAGATCGACTTTGACCTCAATTCCGGCACGACCGAGCGGGCATGGTCAGATCAAGGGGCATTTGGTGTGCAACTGATGGCGGGAGCCGAGATTCCCGTGGGTGAAACCTGGCAAGTGACAGCGGATGTCCGCCTGCTGCGGGTTGGCAGTGTCGAGCTGCCCGCGGAAGAGGGTGTCACCGGGCGGCTGGCAGAACCTGAATACAACCCCCTGTCAGTTCAGATCGGGCTGCGACGGAAGTTCTGATCCCGGGACTTGCGGGAGGGGTGTGGTCGGGGCCGGCGCAATATCGAATCTGGCGCCGTCCCCGAAGCGGGCCAGAACCTCGCTTTTGCGACGGCGGCTCACGGGGATTTCGCGACCGTCACTCAAGATGCAAACTGCCCCATCGCCGGTGCGGCGGACAACACGAACATGCCTTGCCTGCGCCCACCAGGAGCGATGCACGCGCATGCCGGCGTTACCCTCGGCCTCTTCCACCTCCTGCAATGCACCCAGCACCAAGGCGGTGCCACGAGCAGTCCAGACGCGCAGGTATTGCAGCTCCGACCTGACCGCGATCAGATCTTCTCCGAGTTCACTGGGTAGCGTCGCGCGCCAAGCGGGACGCGGGGTGGTTATGGGTGCCTGCCCAAGTTCTAATGCTGACGGTTCCAGTGGGGCGATTCGTTGCGGCGGCAAGATCAATGGCGGCAACAGACCCTGCAAGCGCGGCCACGAGATCAGTAGCCAGGCGGTAGTGACCTGGGCAACGATATCACCGAACTCCTCGACCACCGCCGCCAAGCCAAACGCCAAAGGTATGCCAGGATCACCTTCGTCATCGAGGGTTGCCGGAAACCCCATGGCGTGTTGCATCAGCCCCTCGCCTATCAGCCAGTAGAGCGGCGCCAGCAAGGCGGAACCAGTAACGCCACTGGTGAGGACCAGCAGCCAAAGCGGCAGCCGGCTCAACCGTATGGTCCGGCTCAGCAGGTAAAAGACGGACTGAAGCACGACCAGACCAGTCCCGATTTGCAGGAGCCAGAACAAGCCCATCCAAGGCAGCGGTGCAGTAAACCCGACATCGGGTTGCAAGGCCATTATGAGCGCCCACAGCGCGCCGCCGGTACCGCCAAGGTAGCGGACTATAGAGGCCGCGTTGGCTGGCGCCGACACAGCCACCGCACGCGCCTGACTTTCCTGGTTCACGAATCACTTTTCCGCCAATGACTGAGGAACATAGACAATTATCACAAAGACCTCTACCTGATCAATGCACCTCGGCTGCCGGCTGATCCTGCTCCCAAGCCCGGTTGAAAAGAGGGAATTACCACTCCACAAAGGGCAGTGTCGAACCCGGCACCCACCAGCCGTGCACCTGCATGTGCAAACGAAACGGCAGTTTTATGCGCGCCACTGCGCCAGCGGCAAGATCGCGTGCGTCCACCACCACCAGCTCCGAGCGCAAGGCGCGGAAATCATTGACGACGCCGATCAGGTAGCCATCGCCTTCGGGAGCGTCCGCACTGCGTGGCACGAACTGCGGCTCCGACATGCCATGCGTATCACCGGCCGAGAACTTGTCGATGGCGCCACTGTGGTGATCGAAGCGGTACCAGGCGTTGGACACCCGCACGGCGAGAGTATCGGCAAAATCGCGGTTGACCGGCAGCGAGGGATCGTTCATCAGCATGAAGCTGTAGCGATTGGGGCGTGTGAGAAAGCGGTCGTCGATGCGGGTAAAGCTGGTGACCTTCATGCCGCCGAACAGGATCTCTTCTTCCCAGGTATCCTTGGCCGAGTCGAGGTCGAAAATCCAGCGCCGCAGGGTGGGCACGTATTTGGCCGGATCGGAGCGTGTACCATCCACCCGGGGAAAATAGGGATGGAAATTTTCGCCCGCCACCGGTGCTTCGAGGATCACGCGGTTGCCTTCGCTCCAGGCATTGGTAGTGTGGATCAGCATGGCCTGGTCGGGACTGCCGCGAAACCAGCGCACATCCTGTGCCGTGCCGTTGCGCGGCACGATCGCCACATGCGCCGGCACTGCGGGATCGTAAGCCCAGTGCAGCTCGCCTCGCTGCAGTCTTTCCCGTGAAGTCACCATGCCGGTGGTTGGCAGGATCACATGACGGTCGGTGATCGCCATGTCATGCATCATCGATACCACCGGAGTCTTGAACCATATCTCGTTGACAAGGCGGGCCTGCTGGTCGAACACGAACACAGCGAGATCGTCACTGCAGTCACCCCGCGCCTCGTACGCAAACGCAACCAGTTCACCTGTTACCGGATCAGCCTTTGGGTGTGCAGTGAACGAGGTCGACTTCAGCGTGCCGCCAAAATCCCATTCGCCGATGGTCGCCAGGGTGTGCGGATCGAGGCGCGTGGGCAGGCTTTCTTCCTTCATGCTGAACAACATGCCGCCATGCACGATGGGCGTGGTATTGGCCGTGTTGTGGCTGAGCTCGCGTACGCTCGGGTCAGAGGTGAGGCGATTGCGGTAGAGGCCGAACAAGGCACGGTGCGCCTCGCGTTCAGCGAGAAAGCGCGGCGTACGCACATAGCGGGAACGAAAATCCACGTTGCCCTTGTGAAAGCGGAACATGTCGACAGCACCATCGGCGTTGTATGGCGTATCGTGCGGATAGAGCGGCGCAAAGCGGCGATCTGCGCAACTGCGATAGAAGGTACCTTCCAGCGCCGGCGGCAACGTACCCACCACTTCGCAATCGAGCACCTCGGCCTCAAAGCGCATCGGTGCGAAGAAATCACTGCCTTGCGTTGTTGTGGTCATGATCGCTCTTTGCAGACCCAGTGCTATTTCATGGTGGGCATGGTGAATTCAGCCTGGCCGGGGCCGGCCTCAGGCCAGCGTGCTGTCACCGTCTTCAGGCGGGTGTAGAAGCGCACGCCGTCTGGGCCATGCACATGCAGCGGACCAAACAAGGAACGCTTCCAGCCCCCGAAGGAATGAAACGCCATCGGCACCGGTATCGGCACATTGATACCCACCATGCCGGTGTGTACGGCGTTGGCAAAGTGGCGCGCCGCAGCGCCGTCGCGCGTGAACACCGCGCTGCCGTTGCCGTACTCGTGGGCATTGACCAGCGCCAGCGCCGCAGCAAGGTCGGGCACGCGCAGGATGCACAGCACCGGTCCGAAAATTTCCTCGCGGTAGATTCGCATCTGCGCTTGCACGTGATCAAACAGTGTCGGCCCCACAAAATAGCCCTGTTCTGCGCCATGGCACACGAAGCCACGGCCATCACAGACCAGCGTGGCGCCTTCACTCACGCCCTGGTCGATATAGGCGAGCACCTTGTCGGCATGCTCACGGGTAACGAGCGGCCCCATATGCGGCTCGGGCTCGGCAGTGCCAGGGCCCACACGCATGCCGGCTATTTCGGCACGCAGCTGTGCAACCACGGCATCTGCCGTTTGTTCGCCAACGCATACGGCAACGGAAATGGCCATGCAGCGTTCGCCGGCAGAACCGTAGGCAGCGCCCATCAAGGCAGCACACACCTGTGCGGGATCAGCATCGGGCAGCACCACCAGATGGTTCTTGGCACCACCGAGTGCCTGGGCACGAATGCCACGGGCACTGGCCTGGCGATACACCGCTTCCGCCACCGGTGTGGAGCCCACAAAACTGACTGCCTGAACCTCGGGCGCCGCCAGCAAGGCTTCCACGGTACTGCGATCGCCGTTGAGCACATTCAGCACACCTGGCGGCAAGCCTGCCTCTGCCAGCAATGCCGCAACGAGCAGCGGGGCAGAAGGAGCACGTTCGGAAGGTTTCAATACGAAGGTGTTGCCGCAGGCGAGCGCCACCGGAAACATCCACAGCGGCACCATGGCCGGAAAATTGAAGGGCGTGATGCCAACGCAAACCCCTACCGGCTGGAACAGGCTGTAAGTGTCGATGCCGGTACCGGCGTTGAGCGAGTGCTCGCCCTTGAGCAGATGCGGAATCCCGCAGGCGAATTCCACCACCTCGATGCCGCGTTTCAGTTCGGCCCTGGCATCAGACAAGACCTTGCCGTGCTCAGCCGTGATCAGCGCGGCGATTGCCTCGCTGTGCTGTTCCAGCAGCTCGCGGAAGCGGAACAGCACGCGCGCGCGCTGCAAGGGAGTTTGTGCCGACCAGGCAGGCAAAGCGCTGGCGGCGGCAGCCACTGCCAGCGCCACATCGTTATCGGAGCCCAGTGCAACACGGCCACGCTCGCGCCCACTGGCCGGATCATATACAGACGCGCTGCGCCCACCGGAACCCGGCACCAGTTGATTGGCAATGAAATGGTTGCACTCGGTCATGTTCAAAGTGTGTCAGGGCACGTTGGTTGGGCAAGAGTACAGGCGGTGCAGATCTGCAACTCTGACACCGGTTTGCGTTCAGGCCCTTCCGACTGGCGGTACATGCCGATCCACTACAAATACTGCAGTGGATGTCAGCACCGCTGCTACGCACAGCACGGCGAAGAACGGGATGGCGCTGCCATTACCAATATCGAGCAGCCAGCCGCCCAAGCCGCTGGACGCGATGGCGCCAATGCGGCCCATGAAGATGCCGAAGCCGATGCCGGCCGAGCGGCACGATGACGGATAGCCGTACGTCATGATGGCGTAGTTGCTGGCAACACCCATACTGAAGATGGCAGCGGTCACTCCGATCAGCGCCACCACTATCAGGCGCTCGCTTTCGCTGGGCATGGCGGAAAGCGTTTCCACTTTCCAGCCAAGCAGCAGCAGCGAGATCAACAGGGCAATGCTGACACCTGCCACCACCACCCGCGAACCGAGACGCTGGATCAACAGGCCCACAGCCACCGACGAAACGATGGAAGTGAGGCCGGCAATCGATACTGCATAAGAGGCCTGATCGAAGGTGAAGCCACGCGCGGTCAGCATCGTGGTCGTCCAGTTGAGGATGCCATAGGCCACCAGCGCCACCGAAGTGAAGGTGATGCTGACTCCGATGTTCATACGCAGATTGCTGCGATGGAGAACTCCTACTGATGCGCCTTCGGATGTATCGGACGCATGGCGTTCGGCTACGAGATCAATGGATTCACTGGTGATCTTGCGCAGCGACTGTTTGGCGGCGTCTGCTTTGCCGCGTGCCAGCAGGAACGAGGGACTGTCACGCAGGAAGGCGATGATCAGCACCAGACACAGAACAAGCGTACCAAGCCCGAAAACCACGAAGGCCCCGCGCCAGTCATACAGGTTGACCATGGTGGGTGCCAGCGCAGCTGCCACGAGGCCGCCGGCAGGAGTTCCTACCGAAATGGTCGTTACACCCACTGAGCGCCAGCGCTCTGGCAGCCATTCGCCGGCCAGTGCAATGGCGTTGGAGTAGGCGGCGCCAAAGCCCAACCCACCTATCAAGCGCCATATGGCCATCTGCCACACATCCCCGGCGATACTGGCGGCAACCGTACCGAGCGAGAACACCGCAGCGGCCAAGGCAAGTGACCAGCGGCGGCCCACCCGGTCACCCAGCCAGCCTCCCGACCAGGAACCAAGCCCGAAACCCACCAGGGCTGCGCTCATGGCGATCCCGAATGTGCCGCGATCGACACCGAATTCGCCAATTACAATCGGGGCCACAATGCCGAGCAATTGCGCATCCATGCCGTCGGCAATGAGCACTATCATGCAAATGGCGAAGGTCAGCACCTGGAACGGGCGCAGGGGCAGACGTGACATGACTTCACTGAAACTGGTAGACATAGGATTTCTTCTTCTTTTTGTGTGGCTGTAAAGGCCGGGTATACCGCACCGGGCAGTTGCATGTTCTGGCAGGTACAGATTATTCCCATTTGCAATTGCAGGGCAAACGTTGATTTCTGCCCTGCAGTCACAGGAAGCTTCAGAATAACTGCAAGTACCTTCCAAGTGCCAGTTTGTCTTTGACCCGATCAATGCACCTCAGCCGCCGGTACCGGTGGCGGCGCCGCCCGCGCCTGCAACTCCGCATTCGCCAGACTCACCACATACGCCCTGATCGCCTCCGCATCCTCCGGCGTCAACTGCTCCGCAAACGACACCATCCCGTTGTTCTGCAGCGCACCGTCGATCACGATGGCCTTGATCAGCCAGTCGTTGATGCCGTAGGCGGTGAAACGCAGCATGTCCTCGCGGGAACAGTGGGCAGACCAGGCAATGATGGGCGTATCACGGTTGGGACCGGGCTCGCTGCGCAACAGGTTACTGCATTCGAGGCCGTTCATTTCCGGCATCAGGATGTCCATCAGAATTAGCGAGAATCGTCGTTGATAGCGAATCTAGACGGGTATTCCACTGGAGTCGAGCCTGCAATTTTTGCTTGATACGCGTCCTGTCGCGGCGGCAGTTGGGTGGATGGGGGAGCTGGGTTGGCTTCCTTGGCCTTCAGGTGATTGAGGATCTTCTCGATGTCGACGGGGTCTTCGATGCAGGCAATGATCTTCATCGGCCCCTTGCACTTCTCGCATTCACTGAAGTCGTTGCTATTGGGGGCGAACACACCGTGGAAGCGGGTCAGGTTCACCCTGGGTTTGGGCACCAAGGCCGCCAGCTTCGCCATAATATCCAGCGGCTCAAATATGACATGCGCGGTCCCGTCCCGGTAAGGCGTCTTGAGCTCGTAACGCACTCGGTCGTCTCTTGTCAGCGCCAGGCGCCGGGCGACATTTCTCGCAGAGTTCAGCCTGCTTGTACACGCCTGTTTAGCGGCAAACCGTGGTTTGACTTGGCTACTCGCGAGGGCTAGCTTGCATGGCGGAACTGTTAGCCGGATGAAGATGCTGTCAAGGTCATTGCTTCATGCGATACCTGACCCTCCAGTCCGCTTTGCAGTCAGCTCTGTTGGCACGGTGGTTTGTTGCCGGGTATACATTCCTGCACCCTCCACCCTGCCTGCGTAAAACAAAAAATAACAATGCCCGCAGTTAACAGAAGGATAATCATGAAAAACAAGTCCTGCCATACCCGTAAAACCAAATCCTTGACATGCTCCATCCGCGCCACAATCGCGCAACGTCGCAAAATGAGTACTGCCTGGATGGCCGCTGCTTTGACTCTGGGATCAGTTGCCAGCCCTATCCAGGCTCAGCAGCAAAGTGCTGAACTGGAGGAAATCAGCGTAACCGGCTCCAGGATCCGGCGTGATGGCATGGGCTCGCCCACACCTCTGACGGCGGTATCAGCGTCGGAAATGCGCAACATGGCACCCACGCTGATCATGGACGCCCTGACGCAAATGCCCCAGTTCCGCGACAACGGCCAATCCCAGACTGGCAGCATTTTTACCTCAGGCGGAGGTTCCAACTCCGTCAACCTGCGGGGTATCGGCTCCAACCGCACCTTGACGCTGCTCAATGGCAGGCGAGTGGTGAGCAGCCAGCAATCAGGCACCATCGATATCGCCATGTTTCCGACTGCGTTGATCCAGCGTGTTGAAGTCGTTACCGGCGGGGCTTCTGCCGCTTACGGCTCTGATGCCATCAGCGGTGTTACCAACTTCATACTGGACACCAACTTTGAAGGCGCCAGTGTCAATGTCCAGAGCGGTATCACGGAGCGTGGTGATCACCCACATAATCAGGTGGAGTTTGCTTTTGGTACCCGTATCGGCGAACGCGGCCATTTGATCACCTCCTTTGACTGGTATGACGCTGACGGCGTGATGGGAACCAAAGACCGGGACTGGTATCAGAGTTGGGCAATGATCACCGGGCCGGCGTCTTTGCGACCACGACGCTTCTACGCCCAACCTGCCAGATCCAATGCCACCAGCATCGGTGGTGTGATTCCTTCAGGCCCCCTCGCTGGCACCCAGTTCATTGACGGGGTACCGTCTCCGATGGGCGTGGGTTCCAGGGTTGTAGGCAATGTACAGGTCGGCGGGGGTGGTGTGGACCCGGGTTACAAATGGTACAGCCTGCGACCCAACGATTCGCGAGGCAGCGCCTTTGCGCATTTCAAATATGATTTTTCGGATACCAATACGGGTTTCATCCAGATCCTGCGAGGACAACATACCGTGGAGGCACTGCCAGCCCCCACAGGTTTTGCGCCGGGCTGGTCCACCACATTGTTCCGCGACAACCCCTATATGCCCGCCTCTGTCGTTAACCGCATGACGGCCGCAAACGTCACCAGTGTTCCCTTCAACCGCATCTTTGAAGACCTGTCTCCCTCACGTGAAATCAAGGACGAAATCAACTCTTTAACGATAGGCTTTGATGGTGATATCGGCAACAACCTGACCTTGAGTGCCTACTATCAACGGGGCAAAAATCTGGAGATCGCTGACTATTCCTCCAATGGTCAACTGGTGCGTACCGACCGCTTTTATCGGGCACTGGACTCGGCCATTGATCCGGCAACAGGCAGGATCGCTTGCAGGGCAAATATTGCTGCATTCGGTGGACTCACTCCACAACAGGAAGCCGGTCTGACCCGCATCAGTGCACTGGGACAACCGGTGTCTCCTGACCCTGAAAGTAATCGTCAATGTGTGCCTATGAATCCCTTTGCAGCACAATTGCCGCAGGAGGTGATCGAGTACGTAACAGGTGGAGTGCATCACCGGCAAACCATTCGGCAGGACGTATTCGATGTCTCAGTCCAGACCACCCTGGGCGGGGCCAGTGGCAGAGCGCCGATAGCCGTCAGTGGTGGTCTTACTTACCGCGAAGATTCGGTCTATCAGGACGCCATGGGAAATGCAGGCGATCCGCGCAGGATGGCCGATTTCGGTGTATTCAGCAGTTTTCTGTCACCTTCGGACGGCATTCCCATCAGGGGTGTCCCCACCTTCATTCGTGATCGCGGGATCTTTTTTACCGGCAATCCCAACAATGAAGGCCCCATCCAGGGCAAATTCAATGTCTGGGAACTGTTCGGTGAATCCATCGTCCCCTTGTTCGGTGGCAGTGGCGACGGCGGTGCAGACCTGCACTTTGCCGTGCGCTATTCTGATTACACCGGCAGCGGTGGTGTCTGGGCCGGCAAAGTGGGTGGCGACTGGCCCTTGACCGAGGAACTGCGACTGCGTGCCACCTGGTCGCAGGACACCCGTGCAGGCTCCTTGTCAGAGCGTTTCGACACCCAGACCGGTGGTACCAATATCACCGATCCATTGTTGCCCAACGAACCTCCCTATATCGCTGCCACCACCATCGGCGGCAATCCGGACATCCTGCCGGAAATCTCCGATACCAAGACCATTGGAATCGTGTATCAGCCCAACTGGCTTGAGGGCATGAGCTTGTCGGTTGACTACTATGACATCTCCATCAAGGATGCGATTTCCCAGCTTGGGGGCGCTCAGATCGTGGACAGGTGTTACCTGCAGGATGCTGCTGATCTGTGTGCACTGATCACCCGCAGTCCGGTAGGCACTCCCTACATCAGCCAGATTTTCAACCTGTTCATCAATGTGGCTGAAACAACCACTGCCGGTATCGATATCGAAGCCAGCTACAGGCGCCCGGTTACTCTGCTTGGGGGCGAGAATGAAGCCATTACGGTCAGGATTTTCGGCAACTACCTGGACGAAGTCACCTCGGCCTTCGTCGGCGAGCGTGTCATCAACCGGGCTGGTGAAGCCAATTTCTCGAAGTGGCTGGGAAATGCATCACTTGCCTATGCCAATGGTCCGTTCAGGGCTAACATCCAGACCCGTTACATAGGAAACACAGTACGCGACAAGCTGTGGGTTGAAGGCATCGACATCGAGGACAACGATGTCTCCTCTCGGGTGTATACGAACATCAACCTTTCCTATGGTTTCGAATGGGGTGACAAGACTGGCGAAGCCTATCTCTTTGTCGGCAATTTGTTTGACAGGGATCCACCGCTGGCCCCTGGCGGGCTGGGTCTGACCACTGGTACCGCAACTCATACCAACAATGGTCTATTCGACACACTTGGCAGGACCTACACAGCGGGAGTTCGTATGCGCTTCAACTGATCAGGGAGTCACTGTTCGACCCCATGTCCACGAATGGCGCAGCTTACCGGCTGCGCCATTTTTTTGTTTGCATCGGGCAGAGTTGTCCGGCAGAGGCCCATGCACCTTGAGCATGAGGCTACAGACAAGCCCAGCCTGGCCAACCTGCAGTCGACCGCCTGGTAGGGTAGTCGCACATAGTTGCGGGCTATTGCGCGCAGGCCGTAGCAACCGGCGATGTAATCGCAGTCCAGACGCTCCTTTACGCCATTCAGCATAAAACTCAGGTAAGGGATAGGAAGAATAAGCAGCTAATCGAGTGCCGTCGAGCCTGAAATGGTTGCTTGTTCCGCGACCTATCCTGCCTCAAGGCCCCAGTGAAGCCCTCCAGTGCCCCCTAAATTGTGCCGAACGCACTCCCTTTGCTAG
>JBIIWP010000017.1:0-39890 GCA_044338855.1 Pseudohongiellaceae bacterium
TGGCCTCGAGCAGAAGCCGTTCCAGATTCTCAAAGAGTTCGCCAAGCGCGAGAACTGCTGGGTCAAGGTCTGCGGCGCCGAGCGCATCTCGTCGATGGGCCCGCCGTTCACCGATGCCATGCCATTTGCCCGTGAACTCATCCGCATCGCACCAGACCGCGTGCTGTGGGGCACCGACTGGCCGCATCCGAACATCAAGGAACACATGCCCAACGACGGCGACCTCGTGGACCTGATTCCCCTGATGGCCGAGACGCCAGAACTGCAGCAGAAGCTGCTGGTGGACAACCCGCACTGCCTGTACGGCTTCTCCAACCCGTAATGTCCCGCAGGGTCGGGCCCCCGCGCCCGCCCCTACTTTTTCAGGCGGTAGCCGGTTTTGAAGATCCAGTGCATCACCGCCGCACAGATGACGAGGAACAGCCCCGTCATCAGCAGGCTCACACCAATGTTGACGTCACTGAGTTCATAGAAGCTCCAGCGGAAACCACTCACCAGATACACCACCGGATTGAACAGCGTAATGGTCTGCCACAACTCCGGCAGCATGCGGATCGAGTAGAAGCTGCCGCCGAGGAAGGTCAGTGGCGTGATGATGAGCAACGGGATGATCTGCAGCTTTTCCCAGCTGTCAGCCCAGATGCCGATGATGAATCCGAACATGCTGAAGGTCAGCGAGGTCAGTACCAGGAACAGCAGCATCACGAAGGGATGACGGATTTCCAGCGGTACGAACAACGCGGCCGTGGCAAGGATGATGGTACCGATGATCAGCGACTTGGTGGCTGCCGCACCCACATAGGCCATGACGATCTCGAAGGGTGATACCGGCGCCGACAGTATCTCGTAGATGGTACCTACGAAGCGCGGAAAGTAGATGCCGAACGAGGCATTGGAGATGCTCTCCGTCAATACCGACAGCATGATCAGACCCGGCACCAGGAACGCACCGTAGGGGATACCGTCGATGGCATTGACCTGCGAACCAATGGCGCTGCCGAACACGATGAAATACAGCGAGGTCGAGATGACGGGAGAGATGATGCTCTGCACCACGGTGCGGAACATGCGCGCCATTTCAAAGTGATAGATGGCCTTGATGGCATACAAGTTCATTGTTTCACCAGATTCACGAAGATTTCTTCCAGCGAGTTCTGCCGGGTTTCAAGGTCCTTGAATTTGATGCCGGCGGCTTCCAGTGCCTCCAGCAGGTGCGTGATATCGGAGCTTTCGCTCTGGGCGTCATACACGTAGGTGAGCATGTCGCCATGGGCACCCACGCTTACGCCCATGGCCTGCAGTGCTGCCGGCAAGGCGGCCAGTGGCTGGCACAGGTGCAGGATCAGGCGCTTTTCGCCGAGCTTCTTCATCAGCACGGCCTTCTCTTCCACCAGCATCAGCTCGCCCTTGTTGATGATGCCGATGCGATCGGCCATTTCCTCGGCTTCCTCGATGTAGTGCGTGGTAAGAATGATGGTGACGCCTTCGTCGCGCAGCCTGCGCACCACGTTCCACATGTCCTTGCGCAGTTCCACGTCCACGCCGGCCGTGGGCTCGTCGAGGAACAGGATGCGCGGCTCATGCGCCAGTGCCTTGCCGATCATCACGCGGCGCTTCATGCCGCCGGACAGCGCCATGATGCGGCTGTCCTTCTTGTCGTAAAGCGACAGCGACTTCAGCACGGAGTCGACGAATGCCGCATCCGGTTTCTTGCCGAAGATGCCGCGGCTGAGCTTCATCGTCGCCGTTGGCGTTTCGAAGGCGTCGGTAGCCAGTTCCTGCGGTACGAGACCAATCAGCGCACGCGCCTGGCGATAGTCCTTCATGATGTCGTAGCCGTCGATGCGTACGCTGCCGGAACTCGGCGTGACAATGCCGCAGATGATGCTGATCAGTGTGGTCTTGCCGGCACCGTTGGGGCCCAGCAGCGCGATGATCTCGCCCTCACGGATTTCGAGATTGATATTGTTCAGCGCCTTGAAACCGGACGCATAGACCTTGCTGAGATTCTCGATCTTGATGATGGCGGACATGGGAAGGTCTCGGGGCGTACAAGCGAAGACTGCGGACGACTGCAGTGATTATTCCGTGACGGTCGCCGGCGCGCACATCGCGTCGGCAGGATTCTGCTCGCACTGCTGGTAGAGGTAGTCGGTAATAACGGGACACACGCCGGCGGGCAGATCGTACTCCAGCGCCTGTGCGGCCGTTTGCAACGAGACCGGCGCAGCCACCGTAATGGACGATTCCTGGACATCGCTGGAGAGCGCCGCAGGGACTTCCTGAGTTTCCCCCACCAACGGCGCAACGACAGCAGCAGGCGCCGGGGGCTGTGCCCAGGCTCCCGCTGCTGCCAGCAGCAGGAGGCCAGGGATCAAACGGGTGCCTCGCAAGGTCATGCCTGCCACTCCGGGTCAGTGCGTTGATAGGCTGCATTCTACGGGATCAGGCCCCTTCCCTGCCATGCGGTAATGCCCGCGTTCCAGTCCATACCTCACTGAATGCAAAAGGCAGGCCGAAGCCTGCCTTTTGCATTTCGCGGGCAAGGTGGGCGACCCACCCTGCCGCTTGCTTTGTTACTTGGCTTTCGCGCTGCCGTCGGCCGAGAGCTTCAGGAAGATCAGCACAATGGCGGCGAGCAGCGAGCCTACTCCCATCACCGTGGCCACGTAGGCCAGGATGTCAGCCAGCGCCTCACCGTTGTCCTGACCACGCTGCAACAGGTAACCCGCCAGTGCCGGGGCCAATACTGCGCCACCGCGGCCCACGCCGATCACGAAGCCGGTGCCGGTGGCACGTACGTGGGTCGGGAACACATAGGCAATAATGGTGTAAAGACCCGAGACGCCAGCGTTACCGAAGAAGCCCGCGAAGGCTGCCCACATGCTCAGCTGGGTCACTTCCGGTGCCGAACGGCCGAACAGCATCACCCCCACCGCGCTCAGCACGAGGATACCGATGGTCAGCGGTCTGACGCCGAGTTTGTGTGTCAGTACACCAAACAGGGCACCGCCGATAGCACCACCCACGTTGGCCCAGGTCAGCACGCCGGAAGCAGCGGAGGCACCGATGCCCATCAGGTTCACGATGGTCGGGGTCCATTTCAGGATGTAGTAGAAAGTCACGATGTGACAGAAATACGCGATCGTGATGAGGATGGTCGGTATGGCCAGAGTGGACGAGAAGATGTCGCTCATGGACTTCTTGCGATCGCTCTCGGTGATTACCGGCAGGGCAGGTATCACGGTATGGCCCAGCTTGCTCAGCGCTGCGTTGACACGCTCCAGCGCATTTTTCGGCTGCTTGCGGGCCAGCCAGGGCACCGACTCGGGCATCAGGAACCAGACCACGGGGATCATCAGGCCGGACAGGATGGCGCCGCTGGTGAACATTACGCGCCAGTTGCTGGCAGTCTCGTCCAGCAGGGCCTTGCCCACTTCGCCGCACACAATACCACCCAGCGGGTAGCCGATCACCATCATCGAGATGCAGAGGCCACGGTTTTTCAGGTTGGAGAATTCAGCTACCACCGCGTTGGTGGTAGACAGCATGCCACCAATGCCAAGTCCGGTGTAGACGCGCCAGATGCTCAGGGTGGAGACGTCGCCGGCCGTGGTGGCCGCGAACATGCCGGTGGCCATTACCCCCAGGCAACCCAGCGTCATGTTGCGACGGCCGATCTTGTCGGCGATACCGCCCAGGAAAATGGAGCCCAGCGCCATGCCGATCAGCTCCATGTTCAGCACCCAGCCCAGCTCGGCACGATTGATGCCAAACTCACCCATGATGCCGGGACCCGACACGCTGATGGCCAGAACATCGAATCCGTCCATGGCATTGAGCAGCACCGTGATGAAGACGATGACGAACTGCAAAGTTGTCATCGCTGAATTGTCTATGGTCTCGCGTGGGTCACTCATGGTGCTATGCATCCCCTTGTCTTTGAATTTGGGTGTCCGGAAGGTTCAAATGGTGCGGGCCATTCCTGGTGCGGGACAGCTTCTGTGGCAGCCTCGCGGAGTCGGAAAATCAACTGGCCGCCGAGCATAATGCACCTGTCTGGATATAACAAGGTTGGCCCCGGGGCCCCTAAAACACCGCGCCGACTCCGGCCCATGCTGATGTCCGGCAGGCTGGCGACTGGCCTTGCAGTGGCAGCCGGGAGGTCATGTCCCGTATACTCCGGCACAAGATGTGACATGCGCTCCCACTCCAGCATGGCCGGCCTTGTCCGGGTGCTGCACCAGTGTGCAAATCCACCTCGGCACCTGTGCACATTGATTGCGCAATTGCTGCGAAGTGGCCGGGTAAAGTGATGTCGCAACATGCAGCAGAACGCAGCAAAACAACGACCAGCGGATCAACAGACAGTGATGAACAAACGCAGAGACCTGCTCCAACTTGCCCTGCTCGCGGGCCCCTCCCTGATGCTGGGTGCCCTGCCCGCACGCAGTGTCGTGGCGCAAGCCGGGTCCTTGCAAGTACAGAGCCTCAACAGCAGCACTGCACTGCTCAGTGGTGGCGGTTGCAACGTTCTGGCCAAGAAGGCCGCCAACGGTGATCTGTTGGTTGTGGATGGTGGCCTGCGCGACCATGCCAAAGACCTGCGCCGCAGCATCGAACGCAGCCTCGACGGCAAGACCTTTGCCACGCTGGTCAACACGCATTGGCATCCTGAGCAGACCGGCCTCAATGAAGAGATCGGCAACCGTCGCACGCGCATATTTGCGCACGAGAATACCCGCCAGTGGCTTACAACCGACGTCAAACGCCTGTGGCAGGACGACACCATCAAGGCCTTGCCGGAGTCGGCACAACCCAACGAGATCTTCTACCATTATGGCGATTTCGCGCACGGCAATGACAAGGTGGAGTATGGCTACCTGCGCCAGGCCCACACGGATGGCGACATGTACGTGTTCCTGCCCGCCGACAACGTGCTGCACGCCGGGGGCGTGATTGCCACTGACGGCTGGCCCTTCATGGACTGGTGGACCGGCGGCTTCATCGGCGGCGTAGTGGACGCTATCGAGATCCTGCTGAGCATCGCCAATGAAAGCACCGTGATTGTTCCCGCCACGGGCCCCGTGCTTACCCGCGTGCAGCTCGTCGAAATGCGTGACATGTATGCACAGATCTTCCAGCGCTTACGTACCATGTTCATGGAGGCCAATACCGTGGAGCAAACCGTCGCCGCCAGGCCGGCAGCGGAGTGGGAAGCGAAGTACGGCAGCGCTGATGAGTTCATCAACCTCGCGCATTGGAGTTTGATCCCGCATCTGACACCGGATGCCTGAGACACAGGATTACGTTATGAAGAAAACCGACTGCAAAGTTGATCTGATACGCCGCCCGCTGGCGCGCGCCATCGTGGCACTGACCGCAGCCCTGGGTGGCAGTCTCGCCCTGGCGCAGGCCGCCACTGATCATGATTTAAAGGCGCTGGGCCAGGCCGACCAGTTCTGGGCCTATTTCGAGGACTACTGCACCGAGTGCCACAACTTCGACGACTTCTTCGGTGGGGTGGATTTCACCACGGCCTTCCCGACGGACGTGGCAGAAAATGCCGAACTGTACGAAAAAGTGGTGAAGAAACTGAACGGCCGCATGATGCCGCCCCCCAACCGCATTCGTCCCGATGAAGCGCGTACCGATGCCTTCGTGGGCTGGCTCGAAAGCTATCTGGATGAAGCCGCTGCCGGCCGCGAAAGCGTGCAGCACGTGTCGGTGCACCGTCTGAACCGCAAGGAATACGCCAACGCCATCCGCGACCTCTTCGGCATCGAGATCAAACCCGAAGAATTGCTGCCCGCCGATGACACCAGCGATGGCTTTGACAACATCGCCGAAGCCTTGAAGGTGAGCCCGGCCTTCATCAACCAGTATGTGTCTGCGGCCCGCGTGGTCACGGAACAGGTGGTGGGTGATCCCACCCCGAATCTCGGCGGCACCTTCTACCAGAATCCGGAAATCCTGCCCACCCGCGCGGAAGGCGGCGGATCGCAGCAGTTCCACATCGAAGGCCTGCCGCTGGGCACGCGTGGTGGCATGGTGGTGGATCACTGGTTCCCGGTGGACGGCGAGTACTCCGTCAGCGTCGGCGACTTCAACCTGTTCGCCTGGATGTACAACATCGAATTCGAGAACACGATGATCGTGACCGTTGACGGCAAGGAGGTCTATCGGACGATCCTGGGCGGCGACAAGGACCGCATCGCGCTGGACCTGGACCAGGGCCCGCCAATGGATGACATCAATGGCCGCACCAAGGACATCCGCTTCACCACGAGTTCAGGACCACACAAGGTCGGTGTGACTTTCCTGCGCCGCAGTTTTGCCGAGTCCGATGACCGTCTGCAGCATTTCATTCCAGGCTCGGTGCAGGACCGCATCCTGCCGATCCCCTCCATCGATGTGCGTGGCCCCTACAATGCCGGCGAGATCAGCAGCACGCCGACACGCGAGAAATTGTTTACCTGCTACCCGCAGTCAGCGGAGCAGCAGTCTGCCTGCGCCGAAGAAATCCTTACCAACGTTGCAACGCGTGCATACCGCCGCCCGCTCAGCGAGGAAGACCTGCAACCGCTGCTGGCCTTCTATCAGCAAGGTCTGGAAGAAGGTGGTTTCGATGAAGGAATCCGCCGTGGCCTGACGCGGACCCTGGCCAGCCCCAACTTCCTGTATCGCGCCGAAGTGCCGGGCAGCTCTTCCGACAATGAAAACACCTTCGCCCTGAGCAGCGTGGACCTGGCCTCGCGCTTGTCGTTCTTCCTGTGGAGCAGCGTGCCCGACGACGAATTGCTGGAAGTGGCCTTCACGGACCAGCTGCAGGATCCCGGCGTACTCGAAGCGCAGATCCGCCGCATGCTGGCCGATCCCCGCTCCAGCGCGCTGGCAGAAAACTTCGCCAGCCAATGGCTGCACCTCGGCAAACTTAGCGAAATCACCCCTGACCCTGTGCTGTTTCCCTACGCGGCCGGTGCCGGCGACCTGCGCCCGGACTTCCAGAAGGAAATCGCCCTGTTCATCGACAGCGTATTCCGCGAGGACCAGAGTGTGTTGCGCCTGCTTGATGCCAGCCACACCTACCTCAACGAACGCATCGCGCTGCACTACGGCATCAACGATGTGAAGGGCAACAAGTTCCGTCGCGTCGAACTGGACGACCCCACCCGCCACGGCCTGCTCGGCAAGGGCGGCGTGCTGATGGCCACGGCCTACCCCAACCGTACCAGCCCGGTACTGCGCGGCGCCTGGATTCTCGAGACCATCATGGGCACCCCGCCGCCGGTCCCGCCGCCGGATGTGGAAGACCTCGCCGAGAACGTGGCCGGCAAACCGCCAGCCACCGTCCGCGAGCGCCTGGAGCGCCACCGCGAGAATCCGACCTGCAACGCCTGTCACTCCGTGATGGACCCGCTGGGTTTTGCGCTGGACAACTTCGATGCCACCGGCCGCTGGCGTGACATCGACCGCGACACCGGGACGCCGATCGATCCATCCGGCATCATGCCCAACGGCAGCACCGTGAGCGGCCCGATCGAGCTGCGTGCCGCGCTGCTGTCGCGTCCCACGTTGTTCGTCCAGTCCATCACTGAGAAGCTGATGATCTACGCTCTCGGCCGCAGTCTGGAACCGCAAGACATGCCGACCGTGCGTGCCCTGGTGCGCCAGGCGGGCGAAAACGATTACCACTTCTCGTCGATCGTGCTCGGCATTGTCAACACCGAGCAGTTCCGCAAGAACCGCAGTGAAGTCAGCGGCGGCGCCGTCAACAGCGGCATTGCCATGAGCGACCCGAACTGAAACCGTATTGAAAACCCGCAAGGGGAGGAAACGACCATGTACATCAGCAAGAAACATCTGTCCCGTCGTGCCGTGCTGCGCGGCGCAGGTTCCAGCATTGCCCTGCCCCTGCTCGATGCAATGATTCCCGCTGCCACTGCGTGGGCCAACACGGCTGCCAACCCGCAGCCGCGCATGGGCTTCGTGTTCTTTCCGCACGGCGCCGTGATGGACCGCTGGGTACCCAGGACCACTGGCAGCGATTTCGAGATTCCCGAAATCCTGTCCCCGGCCGCCGCGTTCAAGAACAAGATGACCATCGTCAGCGGCCTGCGCAACAAGCCGGCCGAGAGCTCCGACCCGCACGGCATCATTGCCGGCACCTGGCTGCGCTGCGTGTCGCCGAAGGATCCTGACCCCAGCATCGGCACCACCTGTGACCAGATCGCCGCGCAGTACATCGGCAAGGCCACCACCTTCCCGTCCATCGAAGTGGGCACGCCCACCGGCGGCCCCTGCGCGGCCGGTTACTCCTGCTCTTT
This sequence comes from Pseudohongiellaceae bacterium, assembly GCA_044338855.1. GTDB lineage: Bacteria > Pseudomonadota > Gammaproteobacteria > Pseudomonadales > Pseudohongiellaceae > CAILUG01. Next base: position 8,328 of record JBIIWP010000017.1, read on the forward strand.
CGGCAGCTCACTGTCATTCCGCACGCCGACGCAGCCGCTGCCTATCGAGAACAACCCACGCAAACTGTTCTATCAGCTGTTCGGCCTCGGCGACACGGATGCCGAGCGTGCTGCCATCGTCAACCAGACCGGCAGCATCCTCGACTCCGTCATGGGAGACGCCGACCGCCTGCAGAAAAAGCTCACCGCGTCCGACCGCGTGATGGTCAATAACTATCTGGAGTCCGTGCGCGAGATCGAGCGCCGCGTCACCATGATGCAGGCACAGGATCTGAGCGGTGTCGAAATCCCGCCTGCACCCGTGGGCGTACCGACCGATTTCGAGGAGCACCTGCGCATGATGTTCGACCTCATCGCGCTGGCCTACCAGATCAACCTGACCAACGTCGCCACCTACATGATGGAGAAGGAAGTCAGCATGCGCACCTACACCAACGTGGGTGTCGCGGAAGCCTTCCACCCGCTGTCACATCATGGCGACGACCCGGAAAAGAAAGCCCGTCTTGCACTGGTGCAGTCCTTCCACACGAAAGTATTCACCGGCTTCCTCGAGAAACTCGATTCGATGGAAGAAGGCAACGGCACTGTGCTGGACAACTCGATCATCCTGTTCGGCTCCAACATGAGCAACAGCGACAAGCACAACAACGACCCCCTGCCGAGCGCCGTATTCGGTCTGGGCGGTGGCAGCATCAAGGGTGGCCAGCACCTGGCGTATCCGCAGGATACCCCGCACGCCAACCTGCTGCTGACGCTGATGCAGCGCGCCGGCATTCCGGAAGAAAAGTTCGGTGACAGCAGCGGTATGCTGGCCGACGTATAAGCGGCGCGCACGCCGCAACGCAGGCGAATGCAGGAACAAATGCAGGAACGAATGCAGGAGAATCGCATGAAATTGAAACTGTTGGTCGGCGCAATGCTGCTCGCTGGCGCCACCCTGGCCCAGGCGGACACCATCGCCGATGTCGTCAGCGCAGGCGACCGTGAACAGGCGCTGGTAATGCTGGAGACCGGCACGGAAGTGGATGCCCCGCTGCCTGATGGTTCCACGGCATTGATTCACGCCGCCTACCAGGGTGACACTGAACTCGAGCGACGCCTGCTCGAGGCTGGCGCCAATCCTGATGCACGCAACGTCTATGGCGCTTTCGCCTTGTCGGAAGCAGCGCAGCTGAACGCATACGAAATCGTCGCTGCCTTGCTGGAGCACGGTGCAAACCCCAACCTCGCCAACCTCGAAGGCGAAGCTGCGCTGATGGTAGCCGCACGTTCCGGCAGCCTCGAATCTGCTGAACTGCTGCTGGAAGCCGGTGCTGACGTGAACGCCCGCGAAGCCTGGGGTGGCCAGACCGCCGTGATGTGGGCCGCCGCGCAGAGCCAGCCCGAGATGCTGAAGCTGTTGGTGAAGCATGATGCCGACGTGAACCTGCATGGCGCCATGCGCCTGTGGGATCGCCGCACCATGGATGAACCGCGTCCCAAGGACATGAACAAGGGTGGCTTCTCCCCGCTGCTCTACGCCGCACGCCAGGGTTGCACCGAATGCGTATCCATTCTTGCGAAGGCCGGTGCCGATCTCAATGCCGTCGATCCTGACCGCGTATCGCCACTGAACCTGGCGCTGATCAACCTGCATTTCGAAACTGCCATGGCGCTGATCGATGCCGGCGCCGACGTGAACCAGTGGGACCTGTTTGGTCGGGCGCCGCTGTTCAACGCCATCGACCTCAACACGCTGCCCATCGGTGGCCGCCCCGATATTGCATCCGATGACAGCATCCGCGGCATCGACGTGGCGAAGCGCCTGCTCGAAGAAGGGGCCAACCCCAACATGCAACTGAAGGTACGCCCACCCTACCGCAATGCCATTTTCGACCGTGGCTCCGACAACGTGCTGGCCAATGGCGCCACGCCGCTGATCCGTGCCGCACGTGCCGCCGATAATGAAGCCGTGCAGTTGCTGCTGGATCATGGCGCACTGGTGGATTTACCCAATGCGCGCGGGCACACGCCGCTGTTGATCGTTGCCGGTATCGACTGGTCCGCCGCGCCCACGCGTGGAAGAGGCCAGCATCGAAACCATCCGTATCCTGCTGGAGAACGGCGCCGAGATCAATGCCGTGACCGGTGATCCGGCCATGCGCCCCAATGTGGAGATCAGCGATTCCGAGCGCGGGGCCGGGCTGCAACCTGCCATCCGTGGCGCCGCTTTTGTCAGCGGGCAGAATGCCCTGCATGCCGCCGCCAAGGCCGGCTGGCTGCAGATCGCACAGTTCCTCATCGACAACGGCATCGAGCAGCAACTCACCGACACCTCGGATCGTACGCCCTTCGATTGGGCCATGGCGCGTTACCCTGCCGCATTCAACCAGCCCCCGCCGCTGCCGCTGGTGGAGATGGCCAAATTGCTGCAGGAAAACTGCATGAAGACCGATGGCTGCAAGATCGAACCCGTCGACTTCAGCGATCCGGCCAACATCAAGTAAAGCCCGTTGGTCCGCAAAAAAGCCGCCTTCAAGGCGGCTTTTCTGTTTGGAGACCAGCGCAGCATCAGGCTACGTCGCGCGCGCGATGCTCATCCAGCAGCACCACGTTTTGACCCAGAGTCTGCGGGTCTGCCCAGTACAGGATGCTGATGTTCCCCGCCTCATCCTCCGCCAGCGCTGTACAGCTTTCCACCCAGTCGCCGCAGTTGTAGTACTCGATGCCGTCGATCATTTTCTGCTCGGCATGGTGGATGTGACCGCAGACCACACCATCGACACCGCGCTTGTGGGCTTCCTTCACGACCGTGTGCTCGAACTCCCAGATGAAACTGACGGCCTTCTTCACCTTATGCTTGATGGCTTGCGACAGCGACCAGTACGGCAAGCGCAACACCCGCCGCACATGGTTGAACCAGTGGTTGGACCACAGCAGGAAGTTGTACGCCGCATCACCCATCAGTGCCACCCAGCGGTGGTGGCGCGTGACACCATCGTAATAGTCGCCGTGCATGATCCACAACCGGCGGCCGTCGGCGGTTTCATGGAAGGCTTCGTCCACGACACTGATGTTGCCCAGCGAGATGTCGTGCTCGGCAATGTACTCGCGCAGGAAGTCGTCGTGGTTGCCGGTGATATAAACCACTTTGGTGCCTTCCTTCTCGGATTTGCGCAGGATCTGGCGTACTACACGGTTGTGTTCGGAGGGCCAGTACCACTTGGCGCTGGAGAGGCGCCAGCCGTCGATGATGTCGCCGACAAGGTAGAGGGTTTCACAGCGGTTGGCTTTGAGGAAGGAGTGCAGTAGATTCGCTTTGCAGCCCCGCGTACCGAGATGCACGTCGGAGATCCAGATCGTCCGCCAGCTCTTTTTGCTCATCAGGCTTGCCCCGCGTTGCCCCAGCTTCTGCATATTCTGGACCAGCCGGATTAACTCCCGATAAAGCCCTTATAAAGCCCTGCACAAGACCAGCCATCGAGCGCGCCATGCCAACAGAGCCCGACTACATCCTGCACGCCCAGGACCTGCGCAAGCTCTATCCGCGCCCCGACAAGCGTGGCGAATTCTTCCACGCGGTGGACGGCATTTCCCTGCAGATCCGTGCCGGGGAGATCTTCGGCCTGCTGGGCCCCAACGGCGCCGGCAAGACCACCACACTGGAGATGCTGGAGGGGCTCAGCGATATCGACAGTGGCTCGGCTTTCATCTGCGGGCTCGACGTAAGCCGTGAACCCTACCGCGTGAAGCAACTCATCGGTGTGCAGTTGCAGGCCAATGAATACTTCGACCACCTGACCCTGCGTGAATTGCTGAGACTGTTCAGCGCGCTCTACGGCCGCACGCAGGACCCTGACGTCCTGCTCGCGCAGGTCAACCTGCTGGACAAGGCGGACGCCAAACCGGCGCGCCTTTCCGGCGGCCAGAAGCAGCGTTTTTCCATCGCCTCGGCACTGGTGAATGCGCCGCGCATCCTCTTCCTCGACGAACCTACCACCGGACTCGATCCGCAGGCCAAGCGCAAACTGTGGGAACTGGTGCAGGATCTCAACGCCCAGGGCATGACCATCATGCTGACCACGCACAACATGGAAGAAGCCGAATACCTCTGCCACCGTCTGGCGATCATGGATCACGGCCGCATCATTGCAGCCGGTACGCCACAGGAACTCATCGAACGCCATGCGCCGGAACCACCACGCGTACCTACGCATGGCAACCTCGAAGACGTGTTCCTCCACCTCACCGGCACTGCCCTGCGGGAATAAGCATGAACCTGACCCTGACCATGGCCCGCACCTTCCTGCGCATTTTTTCGCGTGACCGGCAGGCCATCATCTTTTCACTGTTCTTTCCCGTGCTGTTCATGGGCGTGTTCGGGCTCGTCGGCAATGGCGATCCCGATCCGGTAACCATCGGCATCGTCGACCGTGCCGACAATGCGCTGTCGGCAGCCTTCACGAATGCGGTCAAGGCCAATCCCCTGTTCGAGGTCAGCAGCGGGGAAGAGGCTGAACTGCGCGCGAAAGTGATCAGTGGCGACCTGCAGCTCATGCTGATCCTGCCTGCGCAGTTCCAGGACAACGGCACACCAGCACAACTGGGGATGCTGGTGGACGCCGCACAGGTGCGCGAACTGGACCTGATCTTGCCGGTGCTGGAGAAAGCACTGGTGGACGTCGAGCGCAGCCTGCGCGGCGAAGTGGCGCTGTTCAGCCTGCAGGTGGAAGACGTGAAGGCGCGTTCGCAGAACTACCTGAGCTTTCTGGTGCCGGGATTGCTGGCTTTCACCATCATGCAGCTCAGCATCGCCGGCAGCGGCTACAACATCGTGGAATACCGCCGCAAAGGCATCCTCAAGCGGCTGTTCGTCACGCCGCTGACGCCTCAAGCCTTTATCGGAGGGCTGGTGTTGTCACGCAGCCTCATCTGCCTGGTCCAGCTCGGTGTGCTGATGCTGATTGCGGTGTATGGCTTCGATGTCAGCATCATCGGCTCGGCACTGGATCTCGGCGTGGTAGTGCTGCTCGGCATCGCGCTCTTCCTCAGCGTGGGCTTCTGCATGGGCAGCATCGCCAAGACCCAGCAGGCCATCATGGCCATCGGCAACCTCGTCACCTTCCCGCAGATGTTCCTGTCCGGCATCTTCTACCCTATCGACATCCTGCCGGAGTGGATCCAGCCCATCGCGCACATGCTGCCGCTGAGTTTCCTGGCAGACGCCGTGCGCGAGATCGTGGTGGATGGCGCTGGCCTCGGTGACCTGCTGTCAAACCTGGCCGGGCTGGTGGTCTGGAGTATCGTGGCCTTGCTGGCGGCCATCCGCCTCTTCGCTTGGAAGGACGTGGCCGGCTGATACCGAAGGAAGCCCGGTTGAGTGCTTCCTTCGCCGGGCAGATCAGTTGGTAATGCGTTCCACTACCGGGAACACCACAACCTGGCCCACCCGTACTTTCGAGATATCCACTGCGGGGTTGTACTGGCGGAACAGCCACATCGGGATATCCCGCTTCTGCGCCAGACTCATCACCAGATCCTTCTGCCTGATGCTGTATTGCTCGGTGTCGCGGATGCGCCAGGACGCGAAGTACTTCGCCTGCAGGCGGTTGTGGAAGTCACGGCGCTTCTGCGCAAAGCCAGCCTGATCAACCTTGCTGAAGTCCAGCGCCAGGCGCTCGCCCACGCGCACGCCGGCACTGCTGCGCAGCTTGTTGGCCTGCAGCAGGCGGCTGCTTTCCACCAGCAGCCAGTCGGCGTAATGGCCCAGAGTTTCCTCGGGCAGGATTTCGATGCTGCCGTCGGCGGCCACGGCGAAACTGGCTTCGACGTTGCCATGCTCCGGCGTGAACTGTTGCTGGGTCTGTTCCAGCGAAGCAGTCAGCTGCCGGTCCAGCGCGGTTGCCGGTGCGCTGCCCGGACTGTTGCTTGCCAGCGCGGCCGCACTGCCCGCGGCGTTCAGGCGCAACTGCTGGCCCGGACGGATCAAGCCGCGATTGTCGAGGCCATTGAGGGCCAGCAGCGTCGCCGGTGCCACACCGAAGCGGCGGGCAATGTTGGAAACGGTATCACCTCGCTGCACCACATAACTGGACGCTTCGGCACGCGCCTGCACCGGGGTGGGCTCGGTGCGATTCACCACCAGCGTGGGCACGGAGCCGTTCTGTTGCGGCAGCACCAGGGTTTGCCCGGCGCGGATGCTGTGGCGGTCACGCAGCTGGTTGATAGCGACGAGTTCTGCCACGGAGGTGCTGAAGCGCGAGGCGATGCCGGACAGCGAATCGCCGCTCTGCACCTTGTAACTCACATCGGGGACCTGTCCGGTATGGAAGTGCGTGGCGGCGATGCTGTTGAGACTGGTGGCAAGATTGCCGGCAAGCAGCTGACTGTCCATTTTCACCTGATAGCCCTTGGGGATGCGCTTGTTGCCATTCCACACCACTGGCAGCAATGCCGGGTTGTAGCGCTTGAGTGTGTCGAGGCTCACGCCCAGCGACTGCGCCACCACGGCGGCATCCATGTAGGCCTTGAGTTCCACGGTCTGGAAGTCAGGCGCCGCCTGCTTCACCACCGGGCCGAAATAACGCTCGGCGTTGCGATCCACTTCCAGCGCCGCGATGAACTGCGGATAGAAATTGCGCGAGGCGAAGCCGAAACGCGGCCCTTTGTATTCGGTGATGATGCGGCCGATGTCGCGGGTGCCGGCATCACGCACGGCACGCGCCATGCCGCTGGGGCCGTGGTTGTAGCCAGTGAGTGCCAGCGGCCAGGAGCCCAGCATCTCGTAATTGGACTTCAGCATCTTCATGGCCGCAACGCTGGACGTATACGGATCGAGACGGTCGTCCACCACACCATCCACACGCATGAAGCGCTGCGCGGTTTCGCGCATGAACTGCCACATGCCGGTCGCAGCCACGCTGGACTGCGCGCCGGGATGAAATGACGATTCGACGTGCGGCAGCATTGCCAGTTCGGGAGGCAGGTCAAACTCGCGGATGACCTGATCAATATAGGGACGGTAGGCGCCGGAACGCACCAGCCCTTCGAGGTACCGGTCGGATTGGCCCAACTGCCAGCGCACGCTTTGTGCAGCTTCGGTAAAGCGCTGGCTGGAGGTGTTCGTGCCCCACAGTTCCAGGAGACGCTGCTGTCCGTTGCTGAGACCCTGGCGCTTGCCGGCCGCCAGCACTTTGAGGTCTGCCACGAGTTCCTCACGACGTTGTTCGATCACGGCGCTGTCGCGCGGCAACTTTTCATAGATGATCGACAGGTTTTGCGAGTCGTGCAGGAAGCCGCTTTCGGTGTCGGCCTGGGTGTACACCTTGACCCAGAAGTTGATGGCGGGACGGATGGAATCGGAAATGGGAAAGAGGTCTTGCTGGGCCTGTGCCAAGCGGCTGCCGGCCAGAGAGAAGGTTACCAGCAGGAACGCCAGCAGCGAGCCCAATAGGCGAAGCTGCCGGCCGTGGAAGCCACCGGTGTGGATGCGCGTTGCTGCTTGCGTAATGAACACCATATGGTCGTCGCCGATCGCCCCTGCCTGCATTTTGCTAGCCTAATCGACTGCCTTGGCACTGACAAGAGACTTCATGTCAGGAAAGCCCGCCATATGCTTGAAATCAAAGCTCTTATAAAAGGCTTATCGTAGATTCCTGGGGCGCTGGGCTGTGGCTGGGCTATGCGACGTCGGCTGTGGTGCTCGGGTGTCGGGCCGTGGCTGCCTGCGGGGGCGCGCCAGTCCGCTCACTGCCCCCACAGACGCCAGCCCCTAAACCAAAGCCCACAACAGCATCCCCAACCGCGGCCTTTATCCGCAGCCAGCGCAGGTGGGCCAAGCCTCACTCCTTTGCTTGCAGCAGCGCCTGCACGGCCGCGTCGACGTCGGCCAAGGTATAGCGTATGTCCAGATTGCCACCGTGGGGATGATAGATATTGCCGCGGAAGGGTTCGGCCAGCACCCAGCCCTCGCCGGAGAGTATCCAGAAGCCCGGAACCCCATAAAACTGCGGCTCGTCTGGCGCCCGGAAGGCCCCTTGCCAGGACGCCACGGTGCCATAGGCCTCGCCGGGCAGCATGCCTTCGTTACGGTTCAGCATGAGCCCCATGCGCAGGTCAAACCACGGTTCCACCGGCAGGATACCCGCCGCGCGCGCAGCCAGCGTGCTCTCGATGAAGGCCTGCCGTGCCGTGACCAATGCTTCGCTGCCGACTGCTGCGTCGAGGAACACGCGTGCCGGCTGGCCCAGCACCTGGGAGTGGTATACCGGCGGCACCGCCACGGGAATGAAATGCACGCCCTGCTCCGCGTACTTGGCGTGCAGCGTACGCAGGATGTGCGTGTCCTCGAAGGAATCGGAGCACCAGAGGTGACCAGGCATGCCGGAGCCAAGATCGCCGCCCCCGAAGATGAATATCACATGCAGGTCCTGCGGATGCTGCGCGAGTATGCTGCGCAGGCTCACGCTGGAACCAGCGGCATCGTTGATGGTAATGGTCGCATCGATAAGGTCGCCCTTGCCGTAGTGCAGGTCCTGGGCCGGGAGCAGGCTGGCCTGCAGCAGCAGGGCAAGAAACAGTATGGCTCGGTTCATCTCGGGTTTTCCCTCATTATTCCAATGTGCCCATGCTGCCATTGAAGCACAGGGCTTTGCCAGACGCCGCAAAAGACGGCACCATGACACGCTGTTGATGCCCCAACTGATACCCCGACTGTTGACTCACCGCAACCTTACAAACGCCGAGAACCAAGCATGGAACTGGTCGACCTCTTCCCCAAGACCATCGCCGTGGCAGACCTCAAGACCCTGACCCCGGACCTGATCGCCAAAGCCATCGACCACATTGCGCTGACCAGCGGCAACCCGGTGGCCGGCGACGGCGGCTTCACCAGCGACCAGCAGTTGCTGGAGCGAGTGCTGTTCCGTGAAGTGAAGCAGGAAATCCTGGGGCTGTGTCGAGAGTTCGCCAACGCCTACTCGCATCTGATCGATGACATCCACATCTGCAATTCGTGGGGCAACGTGGTGCGTCAGAACGACACCATCCGCCTGCATCGCCACAGCAATTCCTACATCAGCGGCAGCTTCTACCTGACCGACGGCTCACCGTTCAACATCGTCGATGCAGAGCGTACAAGCCTGTTCGGCGGCTTCCTGCCGGAGTGCCGCCAGGACGGCAACTTCCGCTCGATGGAAAGCTTCAACATCACCCCCAAGCCAGGCAGGATCATCCTGTTCCCCGCCAGCCTCATGCATTGCGTGCTGGTATCGAAAAGTGCCGAACCGCGGTATTCGATTGCCTTCAATGCGATCCCGACAGGTCGCTTCGGCCCCGCCACGGGACGCATCGAGATTCCCCGTCCGCGTTAGCGCAGCCGCCAGCCCGCTCAGTGGGTCAGCGCGTAGATGAGGTAGTTGATGCCGAAGCGGTAGGCCAGCGCCGTCATGGGCTGCGGGTAGTACGCATCATCGGCATGTTCCCAGGCATCACCCATGTCCATATTGAAGTTGATCATGACCATGAGGCGGCCCTCGTCGTCGTAGATGCCTGCCCAGCGCTGCGGGCCTTCCAACTGGGCCTGGATGCTGCCATCGCCGGCGCGGTACAGGTGGCGCTCGCCGGGAATCTGCGTCAGCGCGTCCAGATCGTACAGCGCGTGGAAAATCTCGTCACGATCGGGGCTCAAGTCCACGATGCTGTGGTTCGGCAGCACCTTGCGCAGCGCGGCCGCCATGATGGGCCACTCCTGCTCACCGTGGAAATCGTCGACTACCAGAAAACCGCCTTTGAAGAGGTAGTCGCGCAGCAGTGCCGCTTCCTCGTCGCTGGGATCCCAGCCGCCCTGCCCCACCTGCTGCACAAACAGCCAGGGATGATCGAACAGTGCCGGATCCGTGAGGCTGATATGGTGGCTGTCCTCGGCCATTTTGACATTGGTAAGGCGCGAGACACCGCCGTAAAAATGAATCTCGGCCGAGGGGTAGTCGATGGCCCACCAGCCACGACGGAAACCGAAACGGCCGCGTCTGCCGGAGCCGCCATCAGCATAGATCATGCGTGCCATGTGGAACTCGGCCTCGGGATCCATGCCAAGCTGGGCATCCAGAGCGTCCTGCGCAACCGCAGGCACGGCCAGGGCCGGCGCCAGAAACGTTACGAGGTACAGCAGGACCGGGGGGATGCGGCGGATAGGTGCCATGTCACTTGCTCTGCGCTTGCCTGCACCGACTATAAAGAACTTTGCCGGCACTGGCCATTCAGAAGCGCTCCAGTTTCACCACATCGTAGGCCGGCTCTTCGTAGGGATGCGACAGCTTCATCGCTGCCACCGCAGCCTTGATCAGCTCCTCCACGCACACCAGTTCCACGCGATACTCCTCGGCTGCTTCCACGCTGCCTTGACGGCCGATCCACGGCTTGCTGCCGTCCAGGGGCCGGAACTGACCCTGCCCTGCCACCTGCCAGCAACAGCAGTCGTAGTTGCCGATACGCCCGGCACCAGTGGCGAACACTGCCTGCTTCACTTGTTCCAGGTGGGAGGCGGGTACATAGAAGCCAAGTTTATACATACAGCCCTCGCGTGTGTGGCCTTGGCTTTATATCATGCACTAGGAGCACCATGGGCGAAACCCGCCACGTCACGCCACAGGACTGCAACAAGGAGAACAGGGATGCTGCAGAATCTCATCGACCTTCTCGCCGCGGGCGAGAGCGAGCTGCGTGCGGCCCTGGAGAATCTGAGCACGGCCGTGCTTGCGATATCCGGCACTTCTGGCACTCGATCCTCCCAACCTGATATTGCAGAGCATCACCCTGCCGCAGCTGTGGTCAGTGGCCCTTTGTGCCTTGGGTTACCAGTACTTTACCGGCAAGGGCCTGGTCCATTCCGCCACTGTCACGCTGGCGCCCTATGTGCTGATCTTCGGCACCTGGGCGCTGATCAGCGCGCTGTAACCAAGGATCTCCAAGGATAATCCCCCCATGAAAAAAGCCCTCATCCTCATTGCCATCCTGGCAGCAGTCGTCCTCGTCGCGGTACTGCGTACGCGCGGCATGAACGAGGCCCAGAGCGTCAGCTTCGAAACCTTTGCCGATCGTCCCATCCGTGCGTCGATTCTCGCCTCGGGCAAGCTGAGCCACGAGGAAGAAGTGCTGCTGAGCACCGAAGTGATCGGCAAGGTCAGTGCACTGTACGTGGAGGAAGGTGACGAGGTCACCAAAGGCCAATTATTGGCACAGATCGATGATGAGGGCCCACGTGCCATGGTGCAGCAGCAGCAGGCCTCTACACGCATGCAGGAGATTGCCATCGAAAGCTCGCGGCTGCGCCTGGCCAACCTGCAACTGCAGTGGGATCGCAAGAAGATGATGCACGAGCGCGGCCTGCTGGAAGGCGGTAATGACGCCTTCGAAGCGGCGACGAACGAGCTGGAACTGGCGCGCCTCGACATCGAGACGCGCGAAGCGTCACTGGCCCAGGCCAAGGCCATCCTTGAGGAAGCCGAAAAGAACCTCGACAAGACGCGCGTACTGTCGCCACTGACCGGCATCGTCACCTCACTGGACATCAAGGTCGGTGAAACCGCAATTTCCAGTACCACCAACGTGCCTGGCTCCAGCCTCATGACCATCGCCAACCCGGGCAGCATTCATACCGAAGTCAACGTGGACGAAGCCGACATTGCCGACGTGGAACTGGGCCAGGACGCTGAAGTCGTCGCCATCGCCTATCCCGGCCAGCCAATGCAGGGCAGCGTAAGCTCGATCGCCATCAGCGCCAAGCAGCCCACTGGCACGACTTCCCTGAGCTTCCTCGTAGACATCGCGTTCATCGACACTGCAGGCGTGGTGCTGCGTCCGGGCATGTCGGCCCGCGCCGAGATATTCACCAGCAACAGCGAACCCAAACCCGCCGTACCGCTGCAGGCTGTCTTGGTGGAAGAGGATCGCAGTGCCGAAGTGAAAACCTACAGCGTGTTTGTCTACGACGACGGCGTAGCGCGCAAGCGGGAAGTGAAGGTCGGCATCTCCGACGACAGTTACCAGGAAATCCGAACTGGGCTGGAACCTGGCGATCTTGTCATCACGGGTCCTGATCGCATCCTGCGCAACCTCGAGGACGGCGACAAAGTGCAGGAAGCCGACGTCACCACAGACGCCGACACGGCACAGGGATAATCCACATGTCCCTGTTGCAGATGCGCGCATTGTCAAAAGAGTACACGATGGGTGGGCAGATCCTGCGCGCCCTCGACAACGTCGACCTCAGTATTGAGCGCAGCGATTATGTTGCCATCACCGGCACGTCAGGCTCCGGCAAGTCCACCATGCTGAACATCCTCGGTTGCCTGGACCGCCCCACCTACGGCAGCTATGTGCTTAACGACAAGGACGTGAGCACGCTGAATCCGGACGAGCTGGCCGAAATCCGCAACCATGAGATTGGTTTCATCTTCCAGAGTTTCAATCTGCTGCCGCGCGCCACAGCACTGGCGAACGTGATGCAGCCACTGATTTACCGCGGCATGCCCAAGCACGAACGCAAACGGGTTGCGACCGAAGCCCTGGAACATGTTGGTCTCGGCACCCGCATGGACCATTTGCCCAACCAGCTGTCCGGTGGCCAGCGCCAGCGTGTTGCCATTGCGCGTGCGCTGGTCACCAAGCCTTCGATCCTGCTGGCTGACGAGCCCACCGGCAACCTCGACACGCGCACCACCGTCGAGATCATGAGGCTGTTCGACGAACTGCATGAACAGAAGCAGACCATCATCATCGTGACCCACGAAGCCGAGATTGCCGGCCACTGCCACCGCATAGTGCGGCTGGAAGACGGCCGCGTGGCTGAGGATCGCCGCACCAGGGAGCGCTCCGATGCTGCTGTATGACGTTTCGGAAAGTCTCGGCTCGGCGCTGCGCTCTATCCGCGCGCACGGCCTGCGCAGCTTCCTCACTACGCTGGGCATCATCATCGGTGTAGCCGCAGTGATCGCGATGGTGGCGATCATCCAGGGCTTCAGCTTCATGATCAACCAGCAGTTCGAAGGGCTGGGCACCAACAGCCTCACGGTGCAGTCCTACACCACTCGCGAAAACCGCCTGCAGGGCCGCATTGCCCGCATCACGCCGGAAGACGTTGAGCTGATCGGCAGCCGGGTCGAAGGCATCGCCTCGATCTCGCCGATCATGTACCCGACAGGCGGCATGAACCAGGTGCGCTACGGTTCGGAAGTCACCAATACGCAGGTGACCGGCAGCACCTGGTCCTACCAGGACGTGGGCCAGCTCTACACGAAGCACGGCCGCTTTATCACGGAAAGTGATTCCACCACGCGCCGGCGCGTGGCCATCATCGGTGAGGACGTGCGCACGGACCTGTCGCTGCCGGACAACCCGGTTGGCGAGTTCATCCGCATCGGCGACGAATGGGTGCGCATCATCGGCCTGATGGAACCGCGCGGCCAGATCTTTGGCCAAAGCCAGGACAACTATGTGATCCTGCCGTTCAACACCATGCGCACGCTGGTGGGCAACCAGAACCGGCCCGACATTTTCATGCAGATCAGCCTCAGCGATGTGAACAACCTCGATTCCGTCCGCGACCGCATCACCAGCCTGCTGCGCTACGCCCACAGTCTCAACAGCGACGAAGAAGACGATTTCCAGGTACAGACCTCAGAGCAGCTCACGGCCACCTTCAACACCATCATCAATTCAGTGACGCTGGTCATGAGTGGCATCGTGGGCATTTCGCTGCTGGTGGGCGGCATCGGCATCATGAACATCATGCTGGTGTCGGTGACGGAACGCACCAGGGAGATCGGTATCTGCAAGGCCATCGGCGCCAAGCGCCACCAGATCCTGCTGCAGTTCCTGTTCGAGGCACTGCTGCTATGCCTGCTCGGCGGCTTAGTCGGACTGGTGATCGGCTATGGCATCGGCGCAGGCGTGGCGGCAGCAATTCCGGATTTCCCGGATGCCGTGGTGCCGCTCTGGGCCGTACTGCTGGCCTTTGGCTTTTCGGCTGGCGTAGGCCTTATCTTCGGGATCGCGCCAGCCGCCAAGGCAGCCAACCTCGATCCCATCGAAGCCTTGCGCTACGAGTGATTCAACCTATTGGCCGATCCGGATCGTACCCGACTCGATGACCTGGCCGCCGGCTACGGGAGAATCCATGCGGGCGTTGTAGGTTACCGTACCCGTCTTGCTGAAGCAGAGACTGGCAGTCTCATTGGGTTCGATCGTCGCTGTCTCTTGCTGTCTGCGCAGGAAGCTCGAGAAACCCGCCTGGCAGGACACGTCCTTCAGCGCATCCGCAAGGAACTCGACAGTTACCGGCGTACTGCGCTGATTGACCCAGCGGATCTCATCGCCCGGTTGCACCCGAAGGTTCGCAGGCGACATGGTTTCCGCAAAGCTCACATCGTGGATGATGCCGGTCCTGCTGGCGCTCGCGATTCCGCTGGTACCCGCTATGGCAGCGCAGCCACTCGTCGCTACCAGCAGTACGCCTATTGCAAAGCTCTTCATTCTGAACATCTCGGTTACTCACTGATCCATGGGATGTGCGCATTTTTAGCATCCGGGTTGAATGCCTTCTGTGCGCTAGCGAACCCATAGCCGGGAGTAAGGTCAAGTGAAGTAGAAATTGCGGGCGTTTTCGCCAAGGATAAGCTTGCGAGCGGGTTCTTCCGGGACCTGTTCAAGCAGCCATTGCAGCGTATCGCCATAGCGTAGTTGGCCTTCGTGGCCGACAAAGGGACAGTCGCTGGCCCAGAACAGGCGTTCTGGTCCCAGCTCGTCGAGAAAGCCGGCGAAATGCGCATCGGCCACGCTGCCGATGCGGTAGGCGCAGGACGCCTTGATCCAGCTCTTGCCGCGTTGCACCGAAGCCACGATCGCGCGGTAACCCGCACTTCCTTTGGGCTCGTCCGGCGCTGGTCGGCCGAGATGGTCGATTACGATGCGGGGCCCACTGGCTTCCAGCAGCGGCAACAAGGCAGGGATATGGCGGCCTTCCACATGCAGGTGCACGTGCCAGTCCCGGTCCGCGATATCGTGCAGCAGCTTGCGGTACTCCATCGTCGTGATGTCCGGCACTGTATCCAGGCCAATGAACGGCAAGCGCACGCCGACGATGCCCTGGCGTTTCAGTGCGGCAAGGTCGTACTGCTTGCCTGGATGCAGAATGATGGTGCCACGCAAGCGGTCGGGATTTGCGGCGACGCTCTGCACGGTATAGTCATTGTAATCGCCCCAGGGACTCGCGGCAGCAATCACACCGTACTGCACGCCGTTGGCGTCGAGCTGTGCGAGATAGTCCTGCACGGTGAAATCGTACTCGGGTTTATGCCGCGGATTGGCGACAAGCGGCATGGCCTGGGTGAAGATATGGGCGTGGGCGTCAACGCGCACCAGGCTCATTGTGCTGCCAAGCCCGCGTCCGTGATCACGCCGCGCCACTTCTCGATATCCGCCAGCAGACGCTGCTGGATTTCTTCTGGCGTGGAGCTGCGTGCTTCCACTCCCAGCTCACGAAAACGCGCCTGCACATCAGGCTGTGCCGTCACTGCCGCGATCTCCTGATTGAGCCGTTGCACCACGGCATCCGGCGTTTCACGGTGCGTGTAGATCGCATTCCAGCCCGTTACCACATAATCGGCCACTCCAGCTTCCAGTACCGTGGGGACGTCCGGCAGTGCCGCATTGCGCACTTCACCAGTGACAGCCAGGGGGCGCGCCTGTCCACCATCGATCGCGCCTTTCAATGCGGTATAGGCATCGATCACCAGATCGACTTCACTGCGCAGCAAAGCGCCCAGTACATCGGGCGTGGTGCGATACGTGATCACCGTGCCCTTGATGCCGGCCTTGGCCTTGAACAACTCGGCACTGAGGTGCTGGGTGCTGCCCGGGTTGATGGTGCCGATGCGCAGGCCGTTCTCGCGCGAGGCGGCAATCCCGAGCAGGGCTTGCAGGGTCGCGGCGCCACTGTCGGGATTGGTCAGCAGCACGAGATCGAACCAGGCCAGCGCCGATACCGGACGCAGGTCGGTGGTAATGTCGTAGGGCAGATCCGCGAACTGGGTTTCCGCAATGGTAGTGCCGTTCGTCAGCACGATCAGCGTGTGGCCGTCGGCGTCGGCACCCAGCATCGTGGTGGTGGCCGCCACGCCGCCGGCACCGGGGCGATTCTCGATGACAACGGGCTGATCCAGTGCTTCGCTCAAGGGCTCACCCGCCAGACGTACGGTCACATCCGCGAGACCACCGGCACCGAAGGGCAGGATGATGCGCAGTGGCCGCGTGGGCCACGCACCACCACCGGCAGCGCTGCCGGCAGGCTCCCCTTCCCCACTGCCACAGGCAGCGAGCAGCAGGGTCAGGAGCAGTGCGCAGCTTCTGCGCGTCAAGCGGATACGATCAAAACCCATGTCAGTTACCCTGGCGCGGTGCACGCCGACGACTTGACCAGGCAGCTGCAACCAGCACACCCAGCGTGAACAACAGGAAAGCCAGACTCACCGGGCGCTGGACGAACGTTTGCAGTTGGCCTTCGGACAGCAGCAGCGCACGCCGGAAATTCTCCTCGATCAGCGGACCCAGCACAAAGCCCAGCAGCAATGGTGCTGCGGGAAAGCCGTGGCGGTTGAACCAGAAGCCCATGAGACCGAACAGCAGGGTCAACAGTACATCCACACTGCTGTTGTTGACGCTGTACACACCGATACTGATGAGAAACAGGATGGCCGGATACAACACCCGGTAAGGAATGCCCAACAGCTTTACCCAGACACCGATCAGCGGCAGGTTCAGAACGAGCAGCAGTACGTTGCCGATCCAGAAACTGGCCACTACGCCCCAGAACAACTGCGGGTTATCGGTGACGAGTTGCGGACCCGGCGTAATGCCATGGATCAGCAGCCCCCCGATCATCACGGCCATGATGGCATCGCCCGGCACACCGAGGGTAAGCGTCGGAATGAAGGCTGCCTGGACTGCAGCGTTGTTCGCCGTTTCAGGTGCGGTAACGCCAGCAATGGATCCGTGCCCGAACTTTTCCGGCGTGCGCGACAGCTTTTTCTCCAGCGCATAGGACAGGAAGGCTGCGATGGTAGGGCCGGTGCCCGGCAACATGCCCAGCAGTGAGCCGAGCACGGAACCGCGCGCACAGGCCCCCCGGAACTCTTTCATTTCTGCCCGCGTGGGCAGCATCTCGCGCAAACGAATGCGCGTGTTCTCCAGTTGCGGCAGTTGTCCGGTTGCCACGGTGTTGAGAATCTCCGCCACACCAAACAGGCCCATCGCCAGTGCTACCAGGTTGATGCCGTCAGCCAGCGCCGGAATGCCGAAGGTAAAGCGGAACTGTCCCGAGTTGATATCGGTACCGACCAGCCCCAGCGCGAGGCCCAGCACCACCATGGCGAGGCCTTTCAGCGGTGATCCCACGCCCAGTGTTGAGGCTGCGGTGAGAGCCAGCAACATGATCGAGAAATAATCTGCGGCGGAGAAACTGATGGCTACATCCGCCAGCACCGGCGCAAACAGGATCAGCAGCACGATGGCAAAGCAACCACCGATAAAGGATCCGATGTTGGCAACGAACAGCGCCACTCCCGCCCTGCCTTGCTTCGTCAACGGATAGCCATCGAGGCAAGTGACCGCTGATGGCGCGGTACCTGGCACGTTAAGCAGGATCGACGCGGTGGAACCTCCGTACTGCGAACCATAGAAAATGCCGGCCAGCATGATGAGCCCCAGCAGCGGCTCGAAGTGGAAAGTCAGCGGCAGGCACAGCGAGATCGTGGTGAGCGCACCAATGCCCGGCAGCACACCGACGAAAGTGCCGAGTGTCACGCCGAGCAGGCAGACGGCCAGCGCCTGCAAGGTCAATACCTGCTCGAAGCCGAGCGCCAGATTGGTCAGGGTTTCCATCGTGGCAGGCTCAGCTGCCGAAGGCGGGCAAGGGCAGACCCAGCACGCGCACGAACAACAGATATGCTCCGATACTCAACAGCACCGCCACAATGAGTTCCAGACGCCGCTCCTGCTGCGGCAGCGCCAGGGAGGTGAGCAGAATCTGCGCCAGGGCTGCCGCAAAAAATCCCAGGCGTTCCGCCAGCAGGGCCCAGGCCAGCATGCCGGTAGCCACACACACGAGAGGACGCAGCGGCAGCGGCAGCAGAGGCAATGCGGCTTCCCGCAACAGCAGCAGGGCTGCCAGTACCAGCAGCACCAGCCCCAGCAGCACCGGCAGGAAACCCGGCCCCATCGCGGTGAGGGAACCCACCTGATAGCCACGACCGATCACGATGAGGACCACGCCCAGCACCGCCAGCAGCAGGGTCGGCAGCAAGGCTGCGAGCAGTTGGAGCGGAGGACGACGCGTAGCTGCCTTCCCGGTGGCCTGCATGGTTGTTATTCCTTCGATTGTGTTGGGCGGGCCCGTAGCCGACCGCAGCAGAAACTGCAGACCTTGTTGCCTGGTGCAGGAAAACTAGCGCTGCAGCACCCATGTGAGCAGTGCATCCATCAACTCGACGCCCGGTCCGCGGTCCGCGAGTTCGTGGTTGAGAATACCAGCCACGCTGTACACCTTGCCACTCTGCCCACGCACATAACCCGCCACACCCGACACACTGTCGAGCGAGCCGGTCTTGATGTGCATGCGGCCATGCTGGCCTTCTGCACGCACCCGGTTGCGCATGGTGCCGTCGAGACCATTCAACGGCAGCGACGACACGAACTCGGGCATCCACAGGCTGCGGTAGCCGGTTTGCAGTACCTCGTTCATGAAAGCCGGCGTCACGCGCGCCGCGCGTGACAAGCCGGAACCGTTGACCATGTGCATGCGCGAGGCATCGATGCCTTGCGCGGTGAGCCAGCTGTTCACCGCCGCCACACCCTTCTCTACCGTGGCGGGCGGCCCCGACTGTTCAGCGCCCAGGGTCAGCAGCAGGTGCCGTGTCATCAGGTTGTTGCTGAACTTGTTGATGGACGTGATGACGTCGGCCAGTGGTGGCGAGGTCCACACCACCAGCGGTTCCACATCATCGGGCAACGTGCCATCGACCAAAGTACCGTCGAGCTCCCCACCCAGTTCCTGCCACAGCGCCTTGAACAAACCAAAGGTATAGGCCGGCGGGTCCAGCACTTCGCGCGTCAGCTGGAATACGCGGCAGCGCGAGGGAAACTCGCCGGTGAATACCACTTCACCGGCATCGACCGGGTTCACACCAAAGCTGATGCCGCGCTGGTAGCCGCTGCAGGGCGCATCTTTCTGGCGCAGGCGGTTGTCGATGCGCAGGTTGGGCAGCAGCGGATCACTGAGCACCAGCACGTCGCGGCCATTGCCGTGTGGATAGAAGAAGAAGGTGACGGTCTGGAAATTGGCGATGACCGCATGCGGCTCGGTGTTGTAGGCGCGACCGGCCTGGTTGTCGATGTTGTCCTGCTCCACCACGGAGGCATCGAAGTGGCTGCCGTCCAGCACCAGGTTGCCGCTGATGCGCTGCACACCGCTGCGACGCAGCACCTTCAGCATGTTGCGCAGCTGCTCTTCCACCAGAAAAGGATCGCCGGTGCCGCGCATCAGCAGGTCGCCCTGCAGCGTGCCGTCGACGACGGGACCCAGTGCGTAGAGTTCGGTCTGCCAGGTGTAGGCCGGCCCCAGGGTGTCGAGTGCCGCCAGCGTGGTAACGGTCTTGATGGTGGATGCCGGATTCAGCGAGGCATCGCCATTGACGCTGAGCAGTGGTTCGGCAGCGCCGATCTCCTGCACGTGAAAGCCATAACTGGAAAGCGGCAGACCATGCCCGTCAACGACACGCTGCAGTGCGGCAGGCAGTGATGTCTGTGCCTGCAACAGGCCGGCAGTGAGCAGCCAGAACGAACCAAGCAAGTACCGTGACGTACCAGAATTGAAAAAGACCATGGCAGGCAACCCGACAGCAGTGATGTGCCGAGTATAGCCCAGCCACTGGCGTTTCAGGGCGCGCCGGCGTCGCGCACGCGCACGGCACGGTCGGGGAAATCCGTGAACACGCCATCCACGCCGGCCTGCCACAGAAACAGCTGCAGCAGCTGTTCGAAACTGTCGACATAGCCTGGCAAAGCCGCGGCTTCGGCGCGAAAGGTGTAGGGATGTACCTGCAGACCCTGCGCGTGCGCTGCCGCGACCAGGGCAGTGAACTGCAACGCGCCGGCGCGAGACTCCGGCAACAGCACCATGTCCAGGGCCGGGCCGATCCCGTCTACCGTAGCCGCGAGCCGCGCCAGCCCTTCCGCATCATGCATCCAGTCATAATCGAACGGCTGCAGGCTGCCATCGGCGCCGCGCTCGCGGGTTTCGCCCCAGGCGTTGTCTGCGATCAGCTGCACCAGGCGCAGCTGCATGCCCAATGCCGGCTGCAGCTCCTGCTCGACACGCACGAGTTCGTGGTAATCGAAACTCTGCAGGTACACCGGCGCTTCCTTGCTGGTGTAGCCATGTTGGCGCAGCTCCTCAAGCACGGCTCGCGCCAGGTCCTTGCCTGCGGCGTGGTGGAACCAGGGGGCCTTCAGTTCCACATACAGGCCTGCGCTGCGACCGAGCGTGTGATTGAGACCTTCGATCAGCGCGATTTCCTCGGCCAGCGTATGGATGCCGAAGCGGCCTGCTCCAGGCGGGAAACGACCCGCGCGTTGAGCCTGCCCCGGCTGCGCCGGATTTGCCGGCTCGCCAACCTGCAGGCTGCGCAGTTCTTCCAGCGTGAAATCGATGACGTAGTGCAGGCCATCCGCGCGTGCCCTGCCGGGAAAACGTCTTGCCACGTCGGTGACACGGTCCAGCGTGAGGTCATGCAGCACCACCAGCGCATTGTCACGGGTCATCACCACGTCCTGCTCGATGTAGTCGGCACCTTGTGCATGGGCCAGCACTTTCGCGGCAAGGGTATGTTCGGGGAGGTAGCCGCTGGCGCCCCGGTGGGCAATCACCAGAGGCTGGGCAATGACGAGAGGGCTGCTGCCAAGTGCCAACAGCAGCAGAATGAAGCGGGTGTAAGGCGTGGCCATGGGCGGCTCCTGACAGGATCTGCCCCGATAGCCTACGCTGCAGTGGTTAAGCCGGCGTAAAGACGCTCGACCCGCCGGTGACCGAGGTCATTGATAGTTGCCGAGCCGCTCCCGCAGTTCGCGCGAACACTCCGGCAGGGCCACCGCACATGCATCGATGTCATGCCAGTCCTGACGGTTGGCCGCCTGTTCCAGCCGCTCGCAGAGCGCCGCCAGCCCTGCAGCTCCCACGGTGCTGCACGCGGATTTCAGTGCATGTGCCGCATCCCGCACCTGGGTCAGCGCACGTACCTGCAAGGCCTGCTGCAATCCGCTGAGACCCAGGTCGAGTGCGCACCTGAATTCTTCCAGAATTTCACGAAACAACTCCGGATCTTCCCCGAGCTCGTCCTTGATGGCGCGCTCGTCCAGGATGGGCAGTGACTCAAAGCCGAGCGCGGCCCCGGTCCTGCCACCCTCGCGCAGCTGCAACTGGCGCCGGAAACTGTCTTCCAGGCTCAGCGACGGCACAAGCCGGGAGGGATTACTGCCGAGCCAGCGCTGCAGCAACTGCTGCAGGGACTTGAGTTTCAGGGGCTTCGCCAGATAGTCATCCATGCCCGCCGCCAGGCAACGTTCGGCTTCGCCTTTGAGTGCATTCGCGGTGATGGCGATGACGGGCGTCCGCTTGCGCGGGGTATGCCGCTCTTCGCTGCGGATGGCCTGGGTAAGTTCAAAGCCGTCCATGTCGGGCATGTGGCAATCGGTGAGCAGGATTGCGTAGGGGCGCGTCTGCCACCACTGCAAAGCCTCGCGGCCATTGGCAGCCAGTTCGCATTGATAGCCGAGGCGATTGAGCTGACGCCGTGTCACATCCTGGTTGATGCTGTTGTCCTCGGCCACGAGGATAAGCCGTCCTTCGGCCAAGGCCTCTTCCACCGTGGGCAAAGGCACGTCAGCTACATCCTGCAAGCGGAACTGCTCGCTGCCATCGTGGAGGTCGCGGCCGCAGGCTGCCGCCACGGTTCGCACGAGGGTATCGCGACGCAGGGGATTGATCTCCAGCAGCAACTCGTTGCCGAGCTTCTCAGTGCTATCGACCACCATGCCGGCACACTGGGCCAGCAGGATGGGGGGCAGACTGGACACTTCCGCGCACAGGCGCCGGTAGATCCGCCGGTACTGACCCTTGTGGTCAGCATCGAGAAGGATGATGGCGGCTGGCAACTCGCCACGGGCACAGGCTTCCCGCAGCATGCGCGGCAATTCCTCCATGTCCAGGGAAGGCTGTACCAGGGCACCCGCATCCTCCAGGTACCTGGCGGCAGCGAAACACTGCATCTCGCTTTTGCCGGCCAGCAGGATGTCGAGCCCTTGCAGTTCCCTCCGGCTTTCCTTTGCTGCGTTCGGTACCGGCCTGAACTTCAGGTCGATGAAGAAGGTGGTGCCCTCGCCTTCCACACTGCTGAACTTGATGCTGCCGCGCATCATGCTGGTCAATCGTTTACAGATGGCCAGCCCGAGCCCGGTGCCACCATAGCGCCGGGTGGTCGACGTTTCCGCCTGGATAAAGGATTCGAACAGAGTGGACTGGGCGCGCTTGGGAATGCCGACGCCATGATCCGTTACCGTAATGCACAACGCTCTGGCATCCGCTTCATCCGAGGCCGATACCGGATCCACCCGCACCAGCACCTCAGTGCCCCTGCGCGAAAACTTGATGGCATTGCTCAGCAGGTTGAAGATGATCTGGCGGACACGCACCGGGTCGCCATGGACGCGATCATCAATCTCGGGGTCTACATAGATTACGAGTCTGGTCTCGTTGCTCGCCGCAAAGGCCGACAGCGTCGCCGCAGCACCCTCCACCGTGTCACGGATGGACATCTCCACCAACTCCAGCTGCAGCTTGCCGGCCTCGATCTTGGACAGGTCCAGTACATCGTCGAGGATGGTAAGCAGCGCATGACCGGAGTCACGGATGGTGCGGACGATCTGGACCTGGTCCTGGTTCAGTCGCGACTGCGACAGCAGATCTACCATGCCGATGATGCCGTTCATCGGCGTGCGGATTTCGTGACTCATGGTGGCGAGGAAGGCTGCCTTGGCCTGGCTGGACGCTTCCGCCTCCACCATCGCACGCTGCAGCTCCCCTTCGATGCGCTTGCGCGCCGTGATGTCACTGTAGGTGCGCACCCAACCACCTTCCTTCAGGGGGTTCTGCGTCACCTCGAGGACACGGCCACTGAAAAACGGCAGATCGTAGACCACGGCCTCGCCGTCCAGCGCCAACTGCCTGGCCTTTTCCCTGAAATAGTGCGGGACATCACCGAGATCCACGAACTGCGCAAAAGTCTCGCAGCTTTCAACCGCTGACTTCTCCAGGCCGAGGTACTCCAGCAGCTTGTTGTTGTAGGTGACGACACGTCCATCGCGGTCCACCATCAGGATGCCCTGTCCCAGGTTCTGCAGCGTGGTTTCCATGATATTCGCGGTTGCTTCCGCAACACTTCTGGACTGGCGCAGCGCAGCCTCCTCAAGGCCTTGCAGACGCTGCCGCTGCAGCGCCAGCAACAAGCAGGCGAGCCCGACGCAGAACAGGAGCAATCCCCCGGCGATCAGCGTCCAGGCGAGAGTGCTCACCCGATCTTGCCTTTGCGTGCACGCCACGCCTGCAGCCAGGGCAGCAGCGCGTCTCCCGGCATGGGTTGGGCGATCAGGAAGCCCTGGGCCTCATGGCAGCCCAGTCGTTGCACGAGGTCCCAGCAGGCCCTGTCCTCCACACCCTCCGCCACGAGCTTGAGGCCCAGGCCTTTGCCCAGCGCAACGCTGGTTTCAAGGATGGTGCGGGCGCGCGGATCGGTGCGGGCGCCCATCACGAAGCTCTTGTCGAGTTTCATCTCGGTGAAGGGTATCTGCTGCAGGCGCTCCAGCGTGGCATGGCCGGTGCCAAAGTCGTCGAGTGACAAACCGATACCGTGCAGGCGCATGCGGGTGAGGACTTCGATGATCACCGCAGCATCGTGCATCACCAGGGTTTCGGTCATTTCGATGGTCAACAGGGTTTCATCGACGCCATGTTCAGCGGCAACCTGTGAAACGAACTCCGGCTGGATCAGATCCACCAGTGAGTCGACCGAATAATTTACCGCTACCCGGATGCGTTCACCCGCAGCCTGCCACTGTGCACATTGTGCCAGCGCCTGCCGGATCACGTTTCCGGTAAGGATGTCGATCTGCCCGAGTTGCTCGGCGAGGGGAATGAAGGTTTCCGGCCCCAGCAGGCCACGCTCGGGATGCTGCCA
This sequence comes from Pseudohongiellaceae bacterium, assembly GCA_044338855.1. Classification (GTDB taxonomy): domain Bacteria; phylum Pseudomonadota; class Gammaproteobacteria; order Pseudomonadales; family Pseudohongiellaceae; genus CAILUG01. Next base: position 32,648 of record JBIIWP010000017.1, read on the forward strand.
GCGGGCCAGGGCTTCCACACCGACAAAGCTGCCATCGCTGATGGCAACCTTGGGCTGGTAGTACAGCTGCACACGTTCGCTGCCAATGCCCTCCAACAGTTCCTCGTGCGTCAGAAATTGTACGTTGGCCTTGCGCGGCTGTACGTGTGCGGGGTCGAAGTCCTGCAACAGGTTGAGCAGGGCCTGGACCTTGATGGGTTTGCGAATGGATCCCAGCACGTACAGGTTGTGCGAACGTCCCAGCGCTTCGGCTGTGGCAAGGATGCGCTCATCCACGCCGCTGACAAAAAGCAGGCCGAACTTCATGTCGGATTTGCTGACGCGCTGGCCCAGATGCCGCAACAAGGCCACGCCGTCCATGTCCGGCATGTTGATGTCGCTGATGATGAGCTGCGGCGTAACCGCGAGCGTGTCGAGCTGCAGGAGGGCGTCCTGGCCACTGCGCGCAGTGAGGATGCTACTGATACCGATCTTGTTGAGGATGCGCCGGGTGTGGTTGACGACGAACTCCTGGTCGTCGATGACAAGCACGGTCAAGCCGGACCAATCTGTCACTGGAGTGCGCTCAATCCAGCCACACCCGCGCATTGCGGAACATGCGCAGCGTAGGGCTGTCTTCCAGCCAGGCATCCGGCCTGTAGCTGTTGGTGACCGCGCGGAAGACCCGCTCCGGATGCGGCATCATGATGGTAAAGCGTCCGTCATTGTTGCAGAGACCGGCAATGCCTGCGGGAGAACCGTTGGGGTTTGCCGGATAGCGTTCTGTGACCATCCCGTAGTTGTCCACGAACTGCATGGCCACGGTGCCGCCCCCCAGTACTGCATTCAGATGCGCCTTGTCGTGGAATTCCGCCCTGCCCTCGCCATGCGCTACGGCGATCGGGAAGCGTGACCCTTGCATGCCCTGCAGGAATACCGACGCCGAGTTTTCCACCATCACCATGCTGGTACGGCCCTCGAACTGCTCGGAAGCGTTGCGCACGAAGTGTGGCCAATGGCCCGCACCCGGAATCAGCTCGCGCAGGTTTGACATCATCTGGCAGCCGTTGCACACGCCGAGCCCGATGGTGTTGTCGCGCGTGAAGAAGCGCTCGAACTGCTGGCGGGCGCGTTCGTTGAACAGGATCGACTTGGCCCAACCTTCGCCGGCTCCCAGTACGTCACCGTAGGAAAAGCCCCCACAGGCCACCAGCGCATTGAAGTTGTCGAGCGTCAGGGCACCCGAAAGAATGTCGCTCATGTGCACGTCGATGGCGTCGAATCCGGCACGATGGAATGCGGCACCCATCTCGATCTGGCCGTTGACGCCCTGCTCGCGCAGGATGGCGATGCGCGGACGGTGACCGAGCCTGATGTACGGTGCAGCAATGTCCTCGTCCTGTTCATAGCAGAGCGACGCATGCAGACCCGGGTCGTCCTGGTCCAGCAGGGCGTCAAACTCCTGCTGGGCGCAGTCGGCGTTGTCGCGCAGCGCCTGCAGGCGGTAACTGGTTTCTGTCCAGGTACGCTGCCACTGCGTACGCGAACCCTGCAGCTCCGGCTTGCCCTTGTAGCTGAAGCGGATATCGTCACCGGTCTGTACGGTACCGATGACGAGGCAGACATCAGCAAGGCCGAACTGCTCGGCCAGCTCCTGCAACTGGGGCAGCTGGCCGTTGCGCACCTGGACAACGGCGCCCAGTTCCTCTGCAAACAGGCAGTCGATGACGGCTGCGTTGCAGATCGCGTCCAGCGTGATATCGAGGCCGCAGTGGCCGGCGAAGGCCATCTCCAGCAAGGTAACGAAAAGGCCACCGTCCGAGCGGTCGTGATAGGCCAGCAACAACTGCTGCTGCAACGCTTCCTGCACGAAGTCGAAGAAGCGGCGCAGATCGCTGGCACTGTGCAGGTCCGGCACTTCATGGCCCAACTGGCCGTAGACCTGTGCCAACGCCGAACCACCAAGGCGGTTGGAGCCAAGACCAAGGTCGAGCAGCAGCAGTGTGGTTTCGCCAAGATCCGTGCGCAGCTGCGGCGTAACGCCAAGGCGTACATCCAGCACCGGTGCAAACGCCGAGATGATCAGCGACAGCGGCGCGGCCATGCTGCGCTTGCTGCCGGCTTCCTGCCAGACTGTCCGCATGGACATGGAGTCTTTACCCACCGGGATCGTGATGTCGAGTTCGGGACACAGCTCCATGCCCACGGCCTTCACCGTGGCGTACAGCTTCGCATCCTCACCCGGATAACCTGCAGCGGCCATCCAGTTGGCGGACAGTCGCACGTCCGCAAGCGCGTTGATGCGCGTGGAGGCAATGTTGGTGAGGGCCTCGGCCACGGCCATGCGACCGGAGGCTGGCGCATCGATCAGGGCCAGCGGCGTGCGCTCACCCATGGCCATCGCTTCACCGTGATACGTATCGAAGGCCAGCGTGGTCACGGCAGCATCGGCCACCGGCACCTGCCAGGGCCCCACCATCTGCTCACGCGCGATCATGCCTGTGATGGAACGATCGCCGATGGTGATGAGGAAGCTCTTGGACGCCACGGACGGCAGCCTCAGCACGCGCATGGCGGCTTCAGTGATGTCGATGCCGCTGGTGTCGAAAGGGGTGAAGCGCTGCTGCAGCGTGCTGGCCTCACGGTGCATGCGCGGCGGCTTGCCGAACAGCACCGACATCGGCAGGTCGATGGGGCGGTTGCCGAAGTGCTCGTCGTCCAGTGTCAACTGCTGCTCCGCGCAGGCTTCGCCTACCACCGCGTACGGGCAGCGCTCGCGGCGACAGATTTCTTCGAAGCGTTTGAGCCGCTCCGGCACCAGCGCCAGCACGTAGCGCTCCTGGGATTCGTTGCACCAGATTTCCAGCGGCGACATGCGCGTCTCGGCATTGGGGATGTCGCGCAGGCGGAACCTGCCGCCGCGGCCGCCGTCCTTCACCAGCTCCGGCAATGCGTTGGACAGACCACCAGCACCCACGTCGTGGATGAAGCTGATGGGGTTGTCGTCACCCATGGCCCAGCACACATCGATGACTTCCTGACAGCGTCGCTCCATCTCGGCGTTGTCGCGCTGCACCGAGGCAAAATCGAGATCAGCATGACTGGAACCGGCGGCCATGGAGGAGGCAGCACCACCACCAAGGCCGATCAACATGGCCGGACCGCCCAGCACCACCAGCGGTGCGCGCACGACGATCTCGCGCTTCTCGACATGCTGTTCACGGATGTTGCCATAGCCGCCCGCGATCATGATGGGCTTGTGGTAGCCGCGGATTTCCAGCGTGCCGGCTTCCTTCAACGCCGGCTCGGGCGTCTGCATCTCGAAGGTACGGAAGTAGCCGCAGATGTTGGGGCGGCCGAATTCGTTATTGAAGGCGGCGCCGCCGATGGGTCCCTGCAGCATTATGTCCAGTGCCGAAGCGATGTGCGCGGGTTTGCCGAAGTCGCTTTCCCAGGGCTGCACGAAGCCCGGGATTTTCAGGTTGGAAACGGTGAAGCCCGACAGGCCTGCCTTGGGCTTGGCGCCGATGCCGGTGGCGCCCTCGTCGCGGATCTCGCCACCGGAGCCGGTGGAGGCACCGGGGTATGGCGCGATGGCCGTTGGGTGGTTGTGCGTCTCCACCTTGCACAGGATGTGGATGGGCTCCTCATGGTAGCCGTACTCGTGCGAGGCGGGGTCGGGGAAAAAACGCCCGGCGGTGAAGCCGCTGAACACGGCCGCATTGTCTTTATAGGCGGACAGCACGCCACGGCTGTTGTGCTCGTGGGTATTGCGGATCATGCCGAACAGTGATTTGGGCTGTACCGTACCGTCGATGGTCCAGGTGGCGTTGAAGATCTTGTGGCGGCAGTGTTCAGAGTTGGCCTGCGCGAACATCATCAGTTCGATGTCGTTGGGATTGCGACCCAGCGTGCTGAAGCTCTCTACCAGATAGTCGATTTCGTCGTCGGCCAGCGCCAGTCCCATGCTCTTGTTGGCGGCCGCCAGCGCCTCACGCCCGCCACCCAGCAGGTCCACACCCTGCAGCGGACGTGGTTCGGCATGGGCGAACAGGACTTCTGCGTCCTCCAGGGACGCCAGCACAGCCTGCGTCATGCGGTCATGCAGCAGGGCGGCGATGGCTTCGCGCTCGGCTGCTGTAACACCGGACAGGCGGTAATGGATGCCGCGCTCGAGGCGCAGTACCTGCTCGAGGCCACAGTTGCGGGCGATGTCGGTGGCCTTGCTGGACCAGGGCGAAATGGTGCCTGGACGCGGTATCACCACGAAGTCGGCGAGCCCGCCGCTTGCGTCGGAGGTTTCCTCACGAAAGGCAGGACCATAACGCAGCAGGGATTCCAGCAACTCCTGGCCGCGGGCGTCGAGTGCCTGGCGCAGGTCGGCAAAATGAACGAAGCGCGCCTGCTGGATGCGCAGCTGCGGGAAACGGGCACTGAGCAGGTTGGCGAGCTTGGAACGGGAGAATGCGGAGAGCGCCGGAGCGCCAGGCAATATAAGCATCGTGAGACAGGCCTGAACTGAGTAAAAAGAACCACCAACTGCAGGCTTGGCATTTTAGTGGCTTTGCCGGGACAAGGACAGGCAAACGTCCGGGCGCTCCAAAATAAAGCCCGCGAGTGGAGCGCTGCTTTGCTGCGGTGGAGCGCTTGCAAGCAGAACCCGTTTCCGCATCGCAACACGTGGCGCAAATGTGCGTTCAAACACGCTGGATACGCCATTTGGCAGCTTTCTCAGCTTCTTCAGAAAAGCTGGCACGCAGTGTGCATAGTCCAGAGTGAAGCGCCTAACCTCGCTTCATTCCCCTTAAGCTTCGCAGATACTATGCAGCCCCTCTCCCCGGAGGGGCTTTTTTTTGGTTCTTCGCAGAATCCGGGACAGGCTCTGGTTGGGTTTGCTCGGTGTAGGGAGTGGCGTCTGTGAGGACACCAGGACAAGACCCTTTTTTGTGCAGCAACGCCCGCACTCCCTCGCCAATCCGGCACGCCCGCACAAAACAGCACCAACTCTGTGCATTTGCCATCAGGACAGCACCAAAGCTGTGCGTGCGCCGCCCCAATGCGGCCCACATACCCTGTCCGCCACCGTCAAATTACGTATTTTTCATTGTCTTTCAACTAGATACCGGAGCTGGCCTGCTCTTTGCTATTGCCTGTGCAGGAATCATTAATTTCCTATAACGCACGAAGTCATCACACCCAGGAGAACAGATATGAAAAAAGTATTTTCCGCTTCCGCTCTGTGTGCAGCCATGCTGCTGGCGTCCGCGCCCAGCCAGGCTGAACTAACCGCCAATGCCAGCGTCACCAACAACTACCTCTGGCGCGGCCTCACGCAGTCCATCAACGAAGCGGCAGTCCAGGGCGGTGTCGACTACGCCTCCGAGAGCGGTTTCTACGCGGGCACCTGGACCTCCAACGTGTCCTACGATTCCGACGATGCTTATTCCTATGAGCACGACATGTACTTCGGCTTCGCCGGCGAAGCCTCGGGCTTCAGCTATGATCTTGGCTACCTGTACTACAACTATGACGAGAATGCCGGCTTCGACTTCAGCGAAGTCTACGGCTCCATCGGCATCGGCAACTTCAGCGCTACCTTGTGGCTGCTGGCTACTGCCGAGCCCAGCGAAGGCCCGGGGCAGGACTTCGGTTTCGCCGAAGCCAGCTACACCTCGCTGAACTACACCATCCCGCTGGCCAGCGGCGCCGAAGTCGGCCTGCATGCCGGTTACCACGATGGTGATTTCGCTGATGCGTTCAACGGCATAACCGATGGCTACATGGACTTCAACATCACCCTGGCCAAAGATGGCTTCACCTTCATGCTCTCCGATACCACGCTGGGTACAGATGATGACGGTGACGGCGTCGAGGACTATGCCAGCATGCCCGCCCGCGACAACGACGAGATCAAGTTCGTAGTGTCCTACGGTGTGGACTTCACCCTCTGAGAAAAGCTCCAAACGGAGGCCACAAGAGCCGGTCCCTGTGACCGGCTTTTTTTTGGTTCTTTTCCAAGTTGCATGCATCACTGACATGGCAAGGCAGCTCACCCAAGCGGCCCCTTGCGCTGAACCGGCCTGCGGCTGGCCCGCACTCAGTCCTTGCTGGAGACCTTGCGCCGCTCGCGGAAAAACGCCGACATCAGCATGGTGGCCTCTTCAGCCAGTACACCACCCTCGTAACTGATCCGGTGGTTGTAGACCTCGCTGTCGAGCAAACCGAAATGGCTGCACACGGCGCCCGCACGCGGCTCCAGCGCGCCGAATACGAGCCGCGCCACGCGCGCATGGATCAATGCGCCCGCGCACATCGTGCAGGGTTCGATCGTGACGTACAGGGTGGAACCGGCCAGCCGGTAGTTGCCGAGCATCTGGGCGGCCTTGCGCAGCACGTCGATCTCGGCGTGGAGGGTGGGATCATGGGCTGCGATGGGATGATTGTAGCCGGCTGCGAGCAGCACGCCGTCATGCACCAGCACAGAGCCTACCGGTACTTCACCGGCGACAACACCCAGCCGCGCCTGGTCCAGCGCCAGGCGCATCCAGTATTGGTCTTCAGTCGCTGTTGGCATGTGGATCCTTGGTGTCTGACGCACGGGGCTGGCGTGCATGATACACAAGTCGCATTGCGCTTCAGCATGGGGTTTCCGGCATTGGCGACCGGGAGACTCAGTCCTGTCTGGACGACATCTGACTGGACTTGCCAGCAGCGCGCAGCCAGGACATTTCTGGCTGGAGCCCGGGCGCCCCGTGCAAGACGGAAAGCTTGAACCTGTCTCCAGGGAACCGGGTAAGCACATCATCTTTCCTGACCGTGATGACGAAGCCGCCGCGATGCAGCATGGCGAGCAGCTTGCCATCATCCAACACGGCATCCGCATGGCGTTGAACGAGGTTCGCGCGGGAAGAAGCAAGTCGCAACTCGTCAAACAAGGTCAGTGTAGGCATTGCTTCCAGGGAAAGCAGTACATCAGCGTCTTCCAGCACAAGCGGTAATCCTGGAACGCTCAGACCCGACAGCCCCTGCAACAGGGCACTGGATGGCAAGCTCCAGCGCTGTCTTGCTGGCTGTACTGAGGAGCAGGAGTTCGTCACCCGTCAGCGCCTGCTGCACCGCACGTTGCAACTGTGCGGCAAAGAATGGCTTGTGCAGCATCCCGACGATCAAAAGGTTGCAAGACAGCAAGCGTTCCAGCGCGAGATGCGCGCCGGCAAGATCCACACCAGTCATCAGCAGGATCTTGCCACGGTAGCAACGAGCT
>JBIIWP010000083.1:0-13725 GCA_044338855.1 Pseudohongiellaceae bacterium
CCACCGTTGCGCCGGGTCACCTCCCGCATCAGGGTGGCGAAGCGGATGCCGGTAGTCTGATAGCGGGCCGGCTGGGAGAATATTACGGGGAAACCGATGGCGTGGATTCGCACCAGGCGATCCCCGTCACTGCCGGGTGCATTGATGCGGTCCACGGCGTCCACCACGTCGGCGATGGAGTTGCCGGAGAATTCGTCCCCCAGCACATACAGGCTGATTTTCTTCTCCGGGTCGTAGAAGGTGCGCACGGCCTCGATGATGCCTTCCACCGGGCTGGAGTTGCTGAAGGGGTTCCAGCCGCGCAGGCGCTGCAGGATGCTCTGCCGCCGTGCCGCTGTGTCAGGTATCCAATCCCCACGCGTGCTGCTGAACATGTACTCGCCCATGTCATTCATCACCTGGATACCTTTCAGCGAGGGGTAAACGTCGAGGGTCTCCTCCATTACTTCCAGCATGCGGTTCCAGCTGTAATTGAACATGGAGCCGGAGGTATCGATGATGAAGATCACGTACTCGCTGTCTACCGGGATGCCGCCCACCGAATCCGTGTCGATCTGTTCGCCAAGTTGCGCCTGCAGGCGCTGCATTTCCTCGGTGAGACTCTGTCGCGCCAGCGCCAGCTCGCCGCGCACGGTATCGTCTTCGGCGCTGAGATTGTTGCGAGCGTCCACGCGGCCGCGGATCTGCGACAGTTCCTGGCGCAGCCGTGCAATGCGTTCGTCAAAGCGTGACAGCTGCTCGTGCTTGGCGTTCAGCTCACGGTTCAGCACGGTGGTTTCGCCGCGGATCTCGAACAGCTGCTCCTGCATTTCCTTGACGGCACCTTCGGCCGGCACTTCGCTGGTTTCCAATGGCTGGATGGTGGAGGTCCTGGTGATCACGAGCAGCAGGATGATGGCCCCAAAGCCACAGCACATGATGTCCAGGAAGGACAGGCTCATCGATTCGGTCGCGCGTCGTGCCATCGTCGTCTCGTCTCAGGGCCAGTCGGCTGCGGGGTTGAGGAACGAGCCACCGGTGCTGATCGCCAGTTGCCAGTACAGGCTGGCCGCCATGGGATCACCTTCCAGCGGCTGCATGATGATGTTGACCGGAATGCCAGCAGGCAATTCCCGCACGGCGGCCTCGAACAACCGCTCGCGGTCGCGCCCGGAGATGGTGCCGCCGCTTGGCGCGCGGCTACCCAGCGTGGGCAGGCCGTCGGTAATGAGGTAGACGTTGTCGGGCTGCGGACTGAGGTTGGCGATCGCGTTGAACAGCGTTTCCAGATTGGTGCCGTTCACCGGGATGGTGGCCTCCAGTTCGCCCATTACCTGGTCCAGCTGCCCGGTATCGGCCACTTCCAGCCATTGGCCCTCGGTGCCGGGCAGCACGGCGCGCGTTTCGGCGTTGAAGGTGTACATCTGATACTGGCTGGGTGGTGGCAACTGCGCCACCAGCCATTCCACGGTGCGCTTGGTGCGCACCCACTTGGCGGCACTGCGCTTTGCCTCTTCGTTCATGTTACGGCGACGGATGATGTTGACGATGGTGCTGTCCAGCATGCTGGCGGAACTGTCCACCAGGATGAGTACACGCGCGCCGCCCATGATGAGGCCCGTGAGGTACTGCCGGTTGCCTTCGCCGATGAAGCGACGTGCGTTGTTGCCGGTGTCCTCACTCTCGGCGCGCAGGCGCTCCAGCTCGGCTTCGAGCTCCTCGATGTCCGAGCGCAGGTCTTCTTCCGACACCACCGTGGCCGAGGTTTCGTTCTCCAGTCGCGACAGCTCTTCCATGATGGTACTGATTTCTTCTTCGATGGCACGGGCCTGGCCCTGCGCCTGCACCATCTGCAGGTCGACGTCGGACAAGGTGTTGCGCACCCGTACAAGACCGGCTTCACCCACGCGGATGTCTTCTTCCAGCAGGTTTACCTCGGCCGCCAGCGTGGGGTCCTGCACCTGGTTTTCCGAACTCTCGCTGTGGTCGAGAATCAGGAAGATCAGCACCACGGCACCGAAGCCACAGGAGATCACGTCCAGGAAGGACAGGCTGATGGGATCGAAGGCGCGGCGCTTTTTGCCCTGGCGTGCCATGGCGGCTATTCCACCTCGATGAGTTGCAGCAGGGCGGCACCGTTGCCGGCATCGATGCGATCCCCTAGTTGCAGCGGCGTGCCGGTCACTACTGGCGTGTCGTTGACGCGCACGCCATCAAGCCCCTGAAGTTCCAGCAGCAGCTGGGTGCGAGAGCGGTGCAACACCAGCGCGGTGCCGGCAGGCAGGCCCTGCAGCGGCAACACGCGAGCTGCATCGTTGCCGGTGGTTGCGCCAAACACCAGACGTCCCAGTGGCAAAGGCACGGCGCGTGGGCCGGCCAGCACGTGCGTGGGCTGGCGCGTTGCCGGTGCCGTGGAGCCCTGTGCAGCGCCCTGCTGCAGGGGCAGACGGGTGACGAACTGCAGTTGCTCCGGATTGCTGCGGATGCGATCGCCATGCTGCAGGAAACTGTCCAGCAGCAGTTCGTCGTCGAGACCGCCGATGCCGCCCAACGCCGAGGTAAGGCCGGGCAACAGCAGCTGACTGCGCAGGATGTGGATGGCGGTGTCCGGCGTGCGCAGCTGGTCAAGTTCTTTACGGATGCGCTCATACACGGGACGTGCGCGCTGCGCAAAGCCTTCGGGCCGGATGCGCGCCTGGTGCAGCGTGCCCTTGTGATCGAGGTCGATCACGAGTTCGTGCTGCGTGTGGCTCGCCGTCAGCCAGTTGTCGAGCTGGTTGTAGAGATACTGTTCCACTTCCGCGTTGTGCTTGGGATCGAAGCGGGTCTGGCGAATGAATTCGTCGGCGATGAAATTGGTCCAGGCGTCCTGCAGCGACAACAGCCCGCCGGCCGGCACCTGCAGCACGCGTTCACGCTGCATCTGGCCGTCCACGCGGCGGAACTGTGTCAGCACCGCCTGATGCAGTTGCAGGTCTACGATCACACAGTTCTCGGCCTGTGCATCGCTTGCGATCGCCTGCAGCAGTGCCAGATCCACGAGGCCATCCACCGGAATGCTGGCACTGCGTAGAATGCCCAGCAGCACACCGAGCTGGCTGCGCGTGTAGTGGCTGGGCACTGCGATGACACTGTTGCGCTCGCGTGGCAGCGCGGCGCCCAGACTCAGCAAGTGGCCGTGCGCCAGATCGGCCGTGTGGCGGAAGTGCTTGTTCTTCACGGGCAGTGGATCGAGGCTCAGTTGTGCCCAGAACTGGTTGAAGCTCAGACGCGGATGCAGCCGCGCCTCCTGGCGCGCGGCTTCGCCGAACACCGGCTCCTGCGCAGCGATGTGCGCAAAGCCCGGGCTGCGTGCCAGCAGGTCATCCGGCGTCAGTACCCGGACATCATGATCCTGCAAGGTGATCAGATGCATGCTCACGCGTGTTCACGCTCCGGCACCTGCAAGTGCCTGATGAGGTTGTTGTCGCAATAGTTCTGCGTATCCAGCACCAGGCGATCCTGCATCAACTGCAGCTGGAACAGCAGGAACATGATCAGCATGCTGGCGATCAGCGCCACGAAGGTGGAGTTGAAGGCCACGCCGAGACTGGTGGTGACGCCGATGATGTCGCCACTGGCCGCTTTGTGCGCCTGGCTCAGGGCCATCGAGATACCGCGCACCGTACCGATAAAGCCGATGGAGGGAATGGCCCAGGCAATGTAGCGCACGATGGTCAGTTCGGTGTCGAGGCGGTCGGCTTCGGTGTCGCACACATCCTTCACCACGGTGGAAGCATCCGGCACGCTGCGCGTGATGCCGAAGCGCTGCAGCGCTGACAGCAGCACGCGTGGCAGCAGGAACTCGCGCTCCTCCTGGGGCAGTGCCTGCAGCGGCCGTGCGAAATCCCGCACGTCCTGCGGCAGGATGCTCATGCCATCGGCGATGTTCAGCAGTGGCCGCTCCAGCAGTTTGTTCTCCACGCGGTTACGGTGGATCTTCAGACCCATGATGGCGATGGCCCACAGCATCAGCATCAGACAGGCTTCCTGTTCAAGGTCCCGCAACACGATGTACACCGACACCGGTGCCACGTATTCCGGATCGGCGGCCTGCATCGCGGCCTGCTGTTCCAGTATCGCGTCGGCGTTGGGGCGGACCACGGCCACATACGCTGCATGCACGACGATCACGGAAATAATCAGCGCGAAGACCTGGAAGATGAAGTCGGAGATGATGCCTTGTCGTTTCATGCTGGGGTCCTGGCTGTGTGCTAGATGTCGGTCGGGAAAGAGACGGAAAGGTCTTCGGAAATCTGCACACTGGGAACGAAGCCCTCGCCATCGAGCGAACCCGCGGCTTCGCTCGGCTCTTCGTCTGCGCCGTCTGCGCCGTCCTCGGCGCTGTCGCGTGCTTCGCTGTCAGTGGTTGCGGTAGCGGTGGTCTCTGCCTCGGGCGCTGGCTCTGCAGCCAGGCTTGCCTGGCAACCCAGCGCAAGCACCAGCATGAGCATGGTACGCAGCAGCATCATGGCGTCCCCAGGTAGCGTGCGATACGGAATCCCACGTCGTCACGCGCGATATTGTTGTAGTCGCGGAAGGACAGGCGCAATTCCGTGATGGTGCCGTGTGCCCAGCTCGAGCCGCGGATCACGTGATAGGTACCGACGGTCGGCCCCAGCGGATCCACTTCGGCACTGTTGCTGCCGAGGCCGCCAGCGCCATAGAAGTCATGGACCCACTCGGCCGCGTTGCCGCCCATGTCGAAGAAGCCGTTCTGGTTGGCCGCGAAGCTGCCCACTGGCGCGGTGACCGCATGGCTGTCGTTGTAATTCAGCAACACGCGGCCGAGAAACGATGCGGTGGAGACGTCGGCATAGTTGCCGTGGTCTGCCGGTGGTGGCAGTTCAGCGCCCCAGGGGAAGCGCCGCAGGTTGGCCGGATCGCCGTCGACGCGCGCGGCCCATTCCCACTCCGCTTCGCTGGGCAAGCGGTAGCCGGTGCTGTCGGGGTTGAAGCCGGTGATGCTCTCGCCATCCGCCGTATAGAACGGCGGCAGGCCTTCTTGCTCGCTCAGCCAGTTGCAGTACAGCGCGGCCTGTTCCCAGGTGAGCTTCACCACGGGCTGTGCCAGGTTGCTCAGCGTCTGTCCTTCAACGACGCCGGAGCTGTGCTCACTGTCGAACAGCGCGTACTGCGCATTCGTCACTTCGTGCAGCGACAGGTAAAAAGGTTTGGTCAGTGACACGGTGCGCAGCACTTCGTTGGCCTGGCGACCGGCCTCGCGTCGGGAAGTGCCCATGGTGAAGATACCCGGGTACATCAGCTTCAGCGTTTGGCCGGCAGCGCTGCTGATCTCGGGCCGGATGTTTTCAACGGCCTGCTGCTGCAGCGACTTCAGCGTGATGTTCAGTTGCTGGTCCAGGCCAGGGCGCGACACGAACTCGGTTGTGTACGCTACGTAACCTTCGCGGCGGACCTCGATGGTCTGGCTGGCGGCCAGCAGTTCCAGTGTCTGGTTGGCATTGCCCTTGAACTCGCCGTTGACGTAGACCTCGGCGTCCGCCGGCGTGGCAGCGATGCGCACGCTGCTGACGATGGGCTCCAGTGTGACGTTGACGTTGCTTTCGCCTTCAGCCTGCGTGCGCAGTTCGCGCCGCGCTTCCTCGTACCCATTCACGAAGAATACGAGCTGGTGCGAGGTGGTGGGAGGCAGTTCCAGTTCCAGCGGTGTCTGGCCGCGGAACACGCCATTCACCGTAACGCTGGCGCCGCTTGGCGTGCTGCGCAGCATTGCAAGGCCGTTGGCCGGCTCAAGCGTAATGGGATCGACGCTGACGTCTTCGCGCGCCTTGATGCGCAGGGTCTGGTTCCAGGCTTTGTGCGCCGGCAACTTCACGAGGACTTCGCGTTCACCTTCGAGCAGTTCGGCAGCGAGCGGCGTCACGCCAACCTCGGTGCCATCGACCGTAACAGTGGCGCCGGGCGGCGTCGTGCTGAACGACACTGTGGCCCAAGCCGGCAGCAACTCCAACGACAAGGCCTGCGTGGTCTGGCGACCTTCGATGGTGATGGCGGTGTCGAGTGCTTCGTAGCGATCCATGCGCAGCTGCAGCGTGTGTTCGCCGGCCGCAACTTCGAGTTGTGTCAGTGGCGTCGTCCCCACCACTTCGCCGTCCACACTCACTTCCACACCTGACAGCGCACCGGTGTCGAGATCGAGGAAGCCGGGCAGCGGCTGCAGCTCGATCGCGAAGGTCTGCGCCTGTTCGCTGCCCACGGTCAGCGGCGTGTTGAAGTCGTAGTAGCCAGGCGACGACACTGCAACGTCGATGTCGCCGGAGCGGATCAGGTAACGCGGGCCCACCTGAAAGGAAAAGCCACCGCTCACTGACACGGCCCCGCCGGGCGGGCGCACGTCGAAGAACACCGAACGCGCACTCAGCACGAACCAGCCGGCAGTCGCGAACACCAGCAGCGCAGAGCCAACGGCAACACGCGCCGGACTCAGCTGCAGCGACAGGCGCTTGTGCTGGGCGCCGAGCGGTGTGAAATCCACCGCGACGATGGCGCCATCGTCGTGCAGGTTGTCATGCTTGTCGTCTTGCAACCGTGCCATGGTGGGCTTCGTCCTCAGATCTTGTCGGTGCAGATCACCGACACCGGCGCTGGCGCCGTGCCGAGATTCACGGTGAACTCGACGCGCACGTCACGGTAACCGGGACGCAAGCCCACGGCCACGTAATTGCCGGGCAGCAGATCCTGCGTGTGCGTGGTGAAGGTGCCCAGCGCGGAGACACGCAGCAGATTCACTTCGGTGACGCCATCGGAAGTGAGTTGCACCGTCACCGGCACGCGTGCCTGGGACAGCAGTGCTTCCACGCGCGTGTACTGGTCGGCCAGGCGTGGACTCTTCGGCTCGAAGGCCTGCAGGTCGCGCAGCAGCTGCTGCGTCTGGTTGTAGATGGTTTCATCGACGAGGCGCAGTGGCTCGCGGATTACGGTCTCGAAGAACACGTCGAGATCGCGGCGGTTCTGGCTGCGGGCCAAGCCCTGCTGCGCCACCACGAGGTTGGGATCGACGGCGATCGCGCTCTGCCATTCGCGCAGTGCGGTGGCCCAGTTCTCCTGCGCTTCAAAACTGCTGGCGGCATCGATGTGTACCTTGATGCGCGCCGTAGTGGCCGCATCGCGGGCCTGCTGCAGTGCAGTTTCTACTTCGGATGAGCCAGGACGCAATGCGCCGGCATCGCGGAAGGCTTCCTCTGCGGCAGCGGGCTGGTTGGCCTGCAGCGCAGCGTAGCCGCGCGACATGGCGGTGGCGTAGGCGTTCTCCGCGATGGCGGCTTCAAGCTGCTGCAGTGCTGCGTCGATCTCGCCATTGGCGGGGTCGAGTGTCTTCGCTTCCTGGAAGCGTGCGCGTGCCGCGTCGAAGTCGGCGGCGGCCTGGCGTTCGCGGCCCGCGGCAAGCAACTGCACTACCTGGTCCAGTACCTCGGCGCGTTGCAGGCCTTGTTGTGCGGCATCACTGTCCGGGCGCACGCCCAGCGCCAACGTAAAGGCCTCAGTGGCGGCAGCGGCATCACCTGCGAGGAGCGCGGCTTCGCCTTCGGCCAGTTGCGTGGTGAACAAGGTCTCTTCACTGTCGAGGATGGCCTGCAGCCCGTCGACGCCCTGCTGGTACAGGGTGTTGGCGTTGTCGAAATCCTGCGTGCGATAGGATTCATCGCCCTGGCGCGCAAAGTCGAGGCTTGCGGTGAAGGCGGCGTCGGCCCAGTTCTCTACGGCTTTTTCTTCCAGCTGCGCCTGCAGTTCCAGCAGTTTCGCCAGTGTGTTTTGCGCGGCTTCGCGCTGACGCAGCCGCTGGGCTTCTTCGAAAGGTGACATGGCCACGATGCTTGCGGCCGAGCCTTGCACGGGCGGCGTCACCACGATGGGCGCGGGGGCTTGTGCCGGTGCCACGTAGCGCGGCAGTACGAAGAACACGCCTGCTGCCAGCAACACCAGTACGCCGAAAATGCCCCACAGCACCTTATTCTGTTTTTGCTGTTGCTGCTTGATCGCCAACTGGTCGCCCATACCGAAACGCGGCGCGCCGTTGGCACCGTCGGTGCCCGTGGCGGGCGCTTGGCTGGATTGCGGTTCGGTCATGGCTGGCGTGTCGTCCTGCAGCGTGGGTCTGGTTACTGCGCGGGAGCGCTGCCGGGTGGCGTGGTGCCGGTTTCTTCAGCGTAGAGGTCGGCGAGGATCTCACGCCACTGCGCATACTGTTCGTCGACGGTGCCGGTGAGCGTGATGACGCGTTCTTCCAGCGCGATGGTCTTCGGCGCGATCTCTGCCTGCATGGAGTTGCCAAGCTCGGCGAGCGCTTCCACGTGGATCTGCGCCTCGTCCTTGGTATTGAAGG
Organism: Pseudohongiellaceae bacterium; assembly: GCA_044338855.1. Lineage (GTDB taxonomy): Bacteria > Pseudomonadota > Gammaproteobacteria > Pseudomonadales > Pseudohongiellaceae > CAILUG01. The sequence goes on from JBIIWP010000083.1 coordinate 8,366, forward strand.
CGTCCTTGATGAGGTAGCCGCCGCCGAACAGGCCGCCGTAAGCGCCATACTGTACGGCCGGGTTGTCGCTCTGCACTGCCATGATGCCGCCAACGATGGCAGCGGCGCCAAGGATCATGTTGCGGCGCGATTCGGCGCGCAGTTTGTCGTACTTGATCACTTCCTCGTAGCTCATGCGGCGGAATTCTGTGTAGGGCTGCTGCATCTGGCGTACGAAGGTGGAGTAGTAGTCCTGCAGTGCGTCCACGAACAAATAGTCGCGCTCGCGGATGCCGTCGATGCGCGCAAGCAGCGGATCGTTGGCAGCGGGCAGGCGCTTGAGTTGCAGCAGACCGTTGCGATCGGTTTCCAGATATTGCTCGAAAGCCTGCGGCGCAAAACTGCTGGCGAACTGCAGGCGCGACACGGTACGGATAGTCACGAGATCCGGACCCTTGAGGTTCTTCTGGCGGTGCGCCAGCAGATCATTGGCGACGCGGTTGTACAGACCCTGGAAAGGATCCTCGCCGCGGCGCATGCGCGGGTCGTAGCTGAACTTGCTGACGGCTTCCTCGTATTCCTTCGTGTACCAGCTGCGGCCAGTGGAATCTTTCGCGGTGACTTCCAGCACCATGGTTTCGCCGTCGCTCTGGATGATGGTGCCGGTGACCTGCACGTCGCTGCTGGAGAGATCGTTGGGGTTCACGCGCACGATGCCCCAGTTGCCGTTGCTCTGCAGGGTCTGCGCCAGTTGCCAGGCCACATACTGCGTTTCGGCGATGCGCACGTCGGCAAAGGTGAGTTCCTCGCGCTGCGAGGGAATGTCGTCGAGGCCGGGATTGAAGATGCCGATGCTGATGTCGAGCAGCTCGTTTTCCGGAATGGGCGCCGAGTCGACCACGATCGGCGTGACCGTGGTGGTCTTCACGGTTTGCGTACTGCAGGCGCCCAGCAGTGCGGTGAACGCCAGCAGCAGGCCGAGGGCCAGCTGCCGGCTGCACTGGAAGCCGTGGATGCGATAATAGGTTCTCGTCATGACTGCCTGTACTCCTGGCGTGTGGTCACGCGCTTACTGCGACAACCCCGTGTACTTGCGGTATTCATCCCAGAGCTTTTCGCGCAGCTCCGGATCGGGCTCACTCATGGCGGCTTCACGCAACTGGCGCGCCACCACATCATCGTCATCCCCGTTGGGAATGTCTTCCGGGATCGGGTAGGCCGGTTGGTCGGTGTGCGAGAACTCGCCCTCACGGTCTGCGGCGCCGCCGGGCAGGATGCCGCCGCCTGTGCTGTTCTGCGGGCCGCCGGCCACAAGGATGGTGCCTTCAGGAGCACCACCGAAGGTACCGCCTTCTTCGCCGGCTCCACCTTCGCCTTCACCACCGCCACCGCTGCCCATGACGCTGCTGCCAGCGGCATCGGCTTCGTTCTGGGCTTTTTCGCGCTGCGAAATGATCATGCCGTCGAACACGCCGAAACTTTCTTCCAGCCTGCGGTCCAGCACGGCCACCCGACCGGTGCCGCTGCCGCCAAAGGTGCCGGTACCGGAACCACTGCCACCCGGGCTGCCGGCCATGGTGCCAGTGCCGCTGCTGCTGCCGGTTCCACCAGGCGTTCCGCCGGGCATCGAACCGGTGCCGCCTGAGCCTGCACTGCTGCCGGCCATGCTGCCGTCGCCGCTGGACGTGCCAGAGCCGGAGGACGAACCGCTGCTGCTGCCGGGCATTCCAGGCATGCCCGGCATTGAACCCGGAGCTGATCCGGGCATTGAGCCAGGCATACCGGCGCTGGAGGAGCCCTCGCTGCCAGGCAGGCCGGGGATATTGAGACTGGGAAGTTGTGGGCCACCCGCGACGTTTACGTTCACGTCCAGACCGCCGTCGCCGTCACTGCTGCCATCGGACGCGCCGCCGGCACTGCCGCTGCTGCTTCCGCTGGAGCCAGGCTGGCCCGGTGCGCCGGGCGAACCGGGAGCACCTGGAGCCCCGGGCATGCCCGGGCTACCGGAACCGCTGTCGCCCTGCATGATGGAGGGCAGCTGTTGGCCGGCTACCGACACATTCACATCGATGCCACCGTTGCCGCTGCTGCCGCCGGAAGAGGGGGTGGGCATCTGCGGCCCACCCTGGAAAATCGAAGGACCGCGCGGGGAGCCACCGGAGCTGCCGCCACCGGCTGCGCCACCACCACCACCGCCGCCACTGGATGCTTGTTCATTGGAGTTGGGGTTGGGGGCCTGCACGGGATCACCGAGGCCGGGCTGGCTGCGGTCGCGCTCGAGCACACGATCATTGAATTCAACGGAAGCGGGGTCGACGTCTTCCAGCACAGGCACGCGAAATACCGGTTGTTCCTGCGCAAACAGGGGCAGGGCCACGGCACTCAGCGCCGCGATCAGCAGCAGCAGGCGCGGGATCGCCATGCGATCGATTACCGGCAACGCCACGGCACGGCTGGCCGGGGGGCTCGGGGGACAGGCAGTTCGGTATCGTGGCGTAGTCATGATGGTATTCCTGTTACACCTGTACGTAAGGCTTGCCCGGTTGGATACAAGGGCCTGCGATGTGCATTTCCTGGCATCCACACTTGCCGTCCACTGGTCCTGCAAGCGGTGTGCCGCATTGATCAAGACCGGGCCTGCTATGCTCTGATTTCCGCAGGAACGGGTCAACACCTGCTTCTCTATATTGTGTTGCAGCTTTGTAAGGGGAATGACAGCAACATAAGACCAGTATGAGGCAGATTCCTTAACCGATACTGAAGCGTCCGCGGTTTGTGGACAGGGGCTGTGCAGCTTAACGCGCCAGCGTCCTGGTCGTTGACCTTGCCCCCCCCCGGCCTCACAGATGTAAGTATGCGCTCACGTTCTGCCAATTGCCTGTAAAGTAAAGACTAAAGTCTTGATCTCTCCAGAACTGGACCCCACTCCGAGCAGCCCTGTAGTATCCCGCGCTGCCGTCCGCAACAGAGCCCAGGAGTGCCATGCCCGAATTGCCCGAAGTGGAAACCACCGGTCGCGGCATCGCCCCGTGGGTGGAGGGCCAGCGCGTCACCTCCGTGCTGGTGCGCCACGCCGGTCTGCGCTGGCCCGTGCCACCCACCCTGGCCCGCGAGCTGCAAGAGCAGGTGATAGGGCATGTGACCCGCCGCGGCAAATACCTGCTGCTGCAGACTCCCGCCGGCCACCTGCTGGTGCATCTGGGCATGAGCGGCAGCCTGCGCATCGTGGAACCAAATGCCACGGTGAAGAAGCATGATCATGTCGACATTGCCCTGGCCAACGGCAAGGTGCTGCGCTACCACGACCCGCGCCGCTTCGGCTGTATCCTGTGGCTCACGGGCGACCCGCTGCAGCATCCGCTGCTGGCCGAGCTGGGGCCCGAGCCTTTGTCCGAGGCCTTCGATGCAGACCATTTGTTCAAGCTGTCGCGCAAGCGCACAGCGCCGGTAAAGCAGTTCATCATGGACAGCCACATGGTGGTGGGGGTGGGCAACATCTATGCCAACGAGGCGCTGTTTCTGGCTGGCATCCTGCCCACCCGCAAGGCCGGCAGCATCAGCAAGGCGCGTTATGCGAAGCTGGTGGCCGCCATCAAGCAGGTGCTGGCCTTTGCCATCAAGAGTGGCGGCACTACCTTGCGCGACTTTGTCGGTGGAGACGGCAAGCCCGGCTACTTCCAGCAGCAGTTGCACGTGTATGGCCGCGGCGGCGAGCATTGTACCCGCTGTGAGGCCCGGTTGATCGAAATCAGGCAGGCACAGCGCACCACGGTTTACTGTGCGCGCTGCCAGACGTAGTATTGTTGTCAAGGTCACGCAAATGCGTGCAGGAGGCTACATGAACAAATTCGCCCGTCTCATCCAGCGTCATACCAAAGAGCTCGCTGTTGTTGCCGCATTGGCGCTGGCGGCGCCACTGGCACTGGCGCATCATTCCTTCGCCGTGCACTTCGTGTCGGACCGGGTCATCACCGTCAAAGGTACGGTCACCGCGTTCAAGTTCACCAATCCGCACGGCATCGTCACCTTCAGCGTGACGAAAGACGATGGCAGCGTGGAAGAGTGGCGCGCCGAGACGAACTCGCCCAACGCCCTGCGCCGTCGTGGCTGGACCAAGGACTCGATCAAGGTGGGCGAAGACGTCGAAATCATCGGCTTCCCCACGCGTGACGGCAAACCGTACGTGCGCATCAGTAAACTGACCTTCGCCGATGGCCGCGAGCTGCTGGGCCAGGCGCAGCAGGATTGATGGCAAGATTGAACTGGAGATACACGATGACACTCAGCTACAGCACCATGGCAAGATCCGTTCGCACCGCACTGGGCTGCTCGGTATTCCTGTTCACGAGCCCCGCACTGCTGGCGCAGGCTGACCTCGAAGGTTACTGGGGTCCGCAGTTCCGTCCCAATCCCGAAGGCGAGGCGCTGCGGGCGAAGCTGCCGGCCGATGTCATCTTCATCGACGACGCCGGTGGCGCAGAGCTGGAGGAAGGTGACTACGGCGGGCTGGTGCTGAGTGATTCGGCCAAGGCCGAAATCGCGGCCTACGACTTCGACGTGGAGCTGACGCAGGAATACGCCTGCACGCAGCCGTCAGTCGTGCTGTACATGCAGGCGCCGTTTCCCTTCGAGATCCACCAGAGCGACGAGCTCATCGTCATGAAGATGGAATACTTCGACATGTTCCGCATCATCCATCTGGATGGCCGCGCAATCCCGGACGAGGCGCCGGTTTCCAAGAACGGCTATTCCGTGGGCCACTGGGAAGGCGATGAGCTCGTGGTCGAAACCACGCACATCAGCTCCGGCAGCTACATGAACAACGGCTTCAGCCACAGTGACAACGTCAAGCTTACCGAACGCTTCAAGCTCAGCGCCGACGGCAACACGCTGTTCTCAACGCAGGTGTCGGAAGATCCGGAAGTGTGGGATGGCAAGGCAGCGCGATTGATGGCCTGGGGCAAAGTGCCCGGCGAGTACGTCTACCCCTACGAGTGCGATCCCTCCTTCGGAGAATAACCCGATACCGTGCGGGCTGGCCCCTACTCATCAGTAGGTGCCGGGCGCTGGTTCTTTGCCGGTGAGGTTGATGTACTTCAGGAGCAGTTCTTCCTTCGTCTCCGCACAGGTCTCATCCAGCGGGATGCAATCCACAGGGCAGACTTCCACGCATTGCGATGTGGTGAAATGCCCCACGCATTCGGTGCACAGCGCGGGATCGATCACGTAGATCTCCGGCCCCATCGATATTGCACCGTTGGGGCACTCGGGTTCGCAGACATCACAGTTGATACAGTGATCCGTGATCTTCAGCGCCATCTCAGTCCTGGACCTCACGCATGGCCTTGGCCACCGCGGGATGCACGAATTTGCTGATGTCA
>JBIIWP010000084.1:0-13521 GCA_044338855.1 Pseudohongiellaceae bacterium
CTGCAATTGCCCGTGAGACCGGCAGTCTGCTGGACTTCGTCTTGGGCGATGCCAGTTCCCTGAACAAGACCCTGGGCGCCAGCGACCGCATAATGATGGGTGAGTACCTCGACTCCATCCGTGAGATCGAAATGCAGTTGCAGAAGCTGCAGGAGCAGGATCTTTCGCAGGTGGAAATCCCCGATGCCCCGGTGGGCACGCCGGGTACCTTTCCCGCGCATGTCGACCTGATGTACAGCCTGATGGCGCTGGCCTACCAGGCCGACTTGACGCGCATCATGACCTTCATGTCGGACCGGGAAGTCAGCATGCGTACCTTCACGCACATCGGCATCTCCGATGCATTCCATCCGTTGTCGCACCACCAGAACGACCCCGCCAAGCTGGAACGCCTGACCCGCGTGCAGGCCTGGTACATGAGCGGCTTCGCCAAGTTCGTGAAGACTCTTTCCGAAATGCCGGATGGCGATGGTTCCGTGCTGGATCACTCGCTGCTGATGTACGGCAGCGGCATGGCCAACTCCAACCTGCACAACTGCGATCCGGTCCCGGCCGTGCTGGTGGGCAAGGCCAATGGTGCCCTGCAGGGTGGGCAGCACCTTGCGTACGGAAAGGATACGCCACTGGCCAATCTGATGTTGACCGTACTGCACAAAGCCGGTGTCGAGGCAGACCGCTTTGGCGACAGCAGTGGCATCCTGACAGAAGTTTAAGGAAGAGGTTTGGTATGAAGCGTTTGATGTGGGTTGCATTGCTGGGATACGGCTCGCTGGTACAGGCACAGTCGCTGGTGGAATTGGTGGAAACGCAGCAGTTCGACGAGGCTCTGCGCGTTGTCTCCAGCGGCGTGGATGTGAACCAGCCGTCCTCGGACGGCACCACCGCGCTGCATTGGGCGGCTTATCACGGCAATGTCGAACTGGCCCAGCGTCTGCTCCGCGCCGAGGCCGACCCCAATACCCGCAATGACTATGGCTCTTCGCCCATGCAGGAAGCAGCGGCCGTAGGCAACCTCGAGTTGCTTGAGTTGCTGCTGGCCAATGGTGCCGATGTGGAATCTGCCAATACTGAGGGCCAGACGGCATTGATGGCCGTGGCGCGTACCGGCAACGTCGAGGCCGCCAAACTGCTGATGAAAAATGGTGCCAACGTGAATGCGGCAGAAGGCTGGGGAGGCCAGACCGCTCTGATGTGGGCTGCTGCACGCAAGCATCCGGCCATGATCGACTTTCTCATCGACGAGGGTGCCGAGGTGGACAAGCGCGCCATCGACCGCAATTGGGAGCGGCGCGTTACGTCAGAGCCGCGCGTGAAGGAAATGCAGATGGGGGGATTCACGCCAATGCTGTATGCCTTGCGCGAGAACTGTCTCGATTGTGTCAAGCGCCTGCTCGACGCTGGCGCCGATATCAACAAGCCGGATCCCGACAATATTTCGCCGCTGGTCATGGCCTTGTTGAACATGCGCTATGACATCGCCAAGTACCTCGTTGAGCAGGGCGCTGACGTCAACCAGTGGGATCGCTGGGGACGTACGCCGCTGTACATGGCGGCAGACACCAACATCGTACCCGTCAGCCAGCGTGGCGATCCCAAGCCGGTGCTCGAGCAGTCAAGCGGTCTTGAGGTGGCGCGCATGTTGCTCGAACGCGGCGCCAATCCCGATTACGCCCTCAAGTTGCCGCCGTTGCCGCGCGAAATCGCCTACGACAGGGCCAACGACTACCCCGTCATGAACGCCGGCTCTACGCCCTTGCAGCGCGCTGCCTATGGTGCCGACGTGGATATGATGAAGCTGCTGCTCGAGCATGGTGCTGATTACCGACTAGGCAACTTCCAGGGCGTAACGCCCCTGATCGCATTGACGACCAGCAGCGGCACGCGCAATCGCAACAAGAATGAACAGACCGTTGTTGCCGGCATCGAGTTGCTGATCGGCGCCGGTCTTGACATCAACCAGAAGGGCGGTAACAACGGTGAAATGCCGCTGCATACCGCCGCGCGTGCCAACTGGCTGGACGTCGTCAAATTCCTCGTGGAAAACGGCGCAGATCTCCAGGCGGCAGACAACAACGGCCTGCTGCCCATCGACTACGCTACCGGCAAGGCAGACTCGCAGACCTTCGGTAACTTCAACGTAGTGGGCGAGTTGCCGGAAATGGCGGCCCTGCTGCAGCAGTACATGGATGCAAAGACCCGCTGATACCGCAGTCGAAAGCCTCGACGCAGGCCGACTCGACGACATTTGCGTAGCCCTGGTCAACCAGGGCTACTGCATTCTGGACGATGCACTTCCTGTTGATCTGATCCTTGCCTTGCAGCGCGAAGCACAAAGTTCCGCGCGCGAGCACTTCCATGTTGCCGGTACCGGTCGCGAGAATCAGCACCAGTTAGACACTCAGGTCCGCAGCGATCGCATCCTGTGGATGCAGCGAGGCAGCACCGCAAGTGATCGTTACCTTGATTTCGCTGAAGTCCTGCGCGAGGGAATCAACAGCAGGCTCTTCCTCGGACTGCTCGACTACGAAGTGCACTATGCCCGCTATGAGCCAGGCGCGTTCTACGGCAAGCACCGTGATGCGTTTGCCGGTCGCCGCAATCGCCTGATTTCGACGGTACTGTACCTGAACACGGACTGGCAGGAAGGAGAGGGTGGTGAATTGCTGCTCTACGATGACCAGTGCGCTGGACCGGATGGCGCGCAAGACCATGCGCCATTGCAACGCCTGCAGCCAGTGCTGAACCGGCTCGTGCTGTTCCTCAGTGAGCGCTTTCCCCACGAAGTGTTGCCCGCTACGCGGGACCGCTACAGCCTTGCCGGCTGGTTCCGGGTCAGGGAGCGCTGATCCGCGCCCGGCCTGGGCTCATCTGGTAGTATTCGGCTGTTTCTGCCCCATTCCCGTAAAGCGCGGTCAAGCCCGGAGTTCCCGCTTCATGAAAGTGTCTGCGCTGTTGTCCACCTTGCTGCTGCTCGCGCCTTTGGCACGTGGCGAGGAAATCATCATTGCGGCAGCGTCCGACCTGCAGTTCGCGATGGATGCGGTTATCAGCGAATTCAGTGCCGTTGAAGCTGACGCCCTGGTGAAGGTGGTCTATGGCTCATCCGGCAACTTCAACGCCCAGATCACCCAAGGCGCGCCGTTCGATCTCTATTTCTCTGCCGACATCAGTTACCCTGAAGCCCTGCATGCCAAGGGCTTTGCTGCATCCACGCCTGTGCCCTATGCCACTGGACGGCTGGTGCTCTGGAGTACTGCAGAGGATATCAGGGCGCTGGACTGGACGGCGCTGGCCGATGCGCGCTTCCGGCGGATCGCCATTGCCAATCCCCGTCATGCGCCCTACGGCGAGCGGGCAGAGGAACTATTGCGGACCGTGGGGGTACTTGAGCAGGTGCGCTCCCGACTCGTGTTCGGCGACAACATCTCGCAGACTGCGCAGTTCGTGCAGACCGGTGCTGCCGATGTCGGCATCGTCGCACTGTCACTGGTTTTGGCGCCGGCTTTGCGCGACAGCGGCTGGTACCAATTGGTCCCGGAGGAGTTGCATGCTCCGCTGGTGCAGGGCTACATCGTAACCCGGCATGCACAGGACAAGCCGCTGGCCTGGCGCTTTGCCTCCTTCATGGCATCGCCCGCGGCTCAGGCGATTCTCGCGGCCTACGGCTTTGCTCTCCCGGACTCTGAAGCCGACGCCGTGTCGGCAAACTGAAGAGCGGAATCGCATAGACATGTTTCTCCCTGCCCATGATCTGCAAGCCCTCTGGTTGACTCTGTGCCTGGCCGCCAGCGTAACGCTGATCCTGCTGGTGATCGGAACGCCCCTCGCCTGGTGGTTGGCGCGCACCCGCAGCGCATGGCGAGGTCCTTTGGGCGCACTTGTTGCGCTCCCGCTGGTGTTGCCACCTTCCGTGTTGGGCTTCTACCTGCTGCTGGCATTGGGTCCAGCCGGACCTGTGGGTAGCTTCCTTGACTGGCTCGGCCTTGACGCCGTGGTATTCAGCTTCGAGGGCTTGGTGATTGCGTCCGTGTGTTACTCCTTGCCCTTCATGGTGCAGCCATTGCAGTCCGCATTCGCGGCGATCGGCCAACGCCCGCTCGAAGCTGCCGCCACGCTGGGGGCCTCGCCGCTGGATGCCTTTTTTACCGTAGCGGTGCCTCTGGCAAAGAGTGGGTACCTGACGGCCGCAGTACTGACCTTCGCCCATACGGTGGGTGAGTTCGGCGTGGTACTGATGATCGGCGGCAGTTTGCCTGCTGAAACGCGCGTGGCATCCGTGCAGATCTATGACTACGTACAGGCTCTGCAGTATGGCGATGCGCATCGTCTGGCCGCGGTGTTACTGGTGTTTTCGTTCGCCGTGCTGCTGCTGGTGTATGCCAGGCCGCGCAACCGGGAGACGCTCCTGTGAGTGCCGGTGCTATCCATGCACGTTTGCAGTTGCAACGGGAGGACTTCCTGCTCGACGTCGATCTGCAGTTGCCCGGTCGGGGCGTCACTGTGCTGTTCGGCCCCTCCGGTTCCGGCAAGACTACGCTGCTGCGCTGCATCGCCGGATTGGAACGCGTGCCGGGTGGGTACATCCAGGTTGGTGACGCGGTGTGGCAGAGCGACAGCCACTGGGTTCCTACGCACAAGCGTCGCCTGGGGTATGTGTTTCAGGACGCTGCGCTGTTTCCCCATCTCAGCGTGAAGCAGAACCTGGTGTACGGCCAGCGTCGCAACGGCGCGCATGCGCTTGTCGATCTTGATCCGATCATTGACTTGCTCGGCATCCGGCATTTGCTTGAGCGCAGTCCTGCGGGCTTGTCGGGTGGCGAGCAGCAGCGTGTCAGTATTGCGCGTGCCCTGGCGCCCGGTCCGCGCCTGTTGATGCTGGATGAGCCGCTGACCGGGCTTGATCACGCGCGCAAGCAGGAGTTCCTGCCCTATCTCGACCGTATGCACGAAGAACTGGCCATTCCGGTACTGTATGTGACGCATGCCACGGATGAATTGCTACGCCTGGCTGATCACGTGGTGCTGATGGAAGCTGGCAAGGCCAAGGCCGCGGGCCCGCTCGAAACGACACTGGCACGACTGGACCTGGCCTTGGCGGCAGGCCTGGAGCGAGGCGTCGTGATAGAAGGGCAGGTCGCGGCAGTGCCGGCGGAGTGGGGGCTGGTGCGCGTCGATTTCGATGGCGGCAGTTTGTGGGCGCGTGACCAGCAACTGGCTCCCGGGCGCCGCCTGCGCATCAGTGTGCTCGCCAGGGACGTCAGTCTCGTACTGCAGCAGCCACAGCAAACGAGTATCCAGAACCTCTTGCAGGGCGTGGTAGTGGCGATCGGCGATGACGAGCATCCGTCGCAGGTGTTGGTGAAGGTCGGGCTCGGCAAAACACAGTTGCTTGCGAGCCTGACGCGGCGCGCATTGGCCATGCTGGAGTTGCGACCGGGCATGCCGGTATGGGTGCAGGTGAAGGCGGTTGCCCTGCTCGAATAGCAGGGCAACCGCTGCAGAGGTGGTTCAGATCTTCAGGCGGCTGAACACCTTGCGGATGTTGTGCTCGAAGATGTTGGCCTTTTCCTGCTCGCTGATGCGGGCGTTGTCGATGTAGCGCTTGGTGTCATCGAAGTAGAAGCCCGTTTCCGGATCGATGCCGCGCACCGCGCCGACCATCTCGGAGGCGAACAGGATGTTCTTGTTGTCGATGACGTCGAGCAGCAGGTCGATGCCTTTCTGGTGGTAGACGCAGGTGTCGAAGTACACGTTGTTCATCACCAGGTCTTTCAGCTCCGGCAGTTTCAGCATATCGGCGAGGCCACGGAAGCGGCCCCAGTGGTAGGGCACGGCCCCGCCGCCGTGCGGGATGATGAACTTGATGGTAGGGAAGTCCTGGCAGACGGTGCTTTGCATCAGCTGCATGAACGCCGTGGTGTCGGCGCTGAGGTAGTAGGAACCAGTGGCGTGGAACGCAGGGTTGCAGCAGCCGCTCACGTGGATCATGGCGGGTACATCAAGCTCCACCATCTTTTCATAGATGGGGTACCAGTACTTGTCGCCCAGCGGCGGCGAATCAAAGTGGCCGCCCGAGGGGTCAAGGTTGAGGTTGCAACTGACGAAGCCGAATTCGAGTACGCAGCGCTCGAGCTCCGCGATCGAGTTCTTGAGGTCGCTGCCGGGGGACTGCGGCAGTGCGCAGCCCCCGATGAAGTTTTCCGGGTAGAGCTGCGTGACGCGGTAGATCAGTTCGTTCGTGTGCTCGGTCCAGAACTTGCTCGTCCAGGCGTTGCCGACATGGTGTTCCATCCAGCTGGCGCGCGGCGAAAATATGGTGACGTCAGTGCCGCGTTCGCGCTGCAACTTGAGCTGGCTGTTTTCGAGGCTTTCGCGTATCTGGTCGTCGCTGATGGCCAGCACGCCTTTTTCGCCGATGAAGTTCGGATCTTTCTTGACGGCATCCTTTTGCGCCTTGCGGTAGACGCCCAGTCCGTCAGGGGAAGTGGTGTAATGGCCATGGCAATCGATAATCATGCGAACGCTACTCCGGTGAGCTCAAAAACAGCCCCGAAGCGTACCAAATTTCAGGCGCCGTTGCAGGCCGCAATGGTCTGATCTTGCGGGCTTTTCAAGGCCTCACGGAGACCATGTGTCACTGTGACTTCTCCATGTATAATCCGGTGGTAACAGCTCAGCAGTGGATATTCCATGATCCCATCCAGGCAGTGCAAGTGCGCACACCTGCCGGTACGCTGGCAGGCTCTGCTCGCGCTCTGGTTCTGCAGCGTGGCAAGCCCGGCGCTGGCAGTAACGCTGGGGCAGGAAAACATCCTCTCTCTGCTGGGTGATCCGATCGAAGTCGAGATCGACGTGCTGCAATGGGACGACATCGATCTTGAGCGGGTGCAGATCGCGCTGGCATCCCCCGCCGAGTATGAAAGTTTTGACTTGACCTGGCTGCCGGTGCTCGAGGAACTCAGTTTCAACCTGATAGGGCCTGATGGCAGCGGTGAGGTCAAGGTGCTGGTCAGCACGCGCGATCCTGTGGCCGAGCCTTATGTGGAGCTGTTGTTGGTCATGCGCTGGCCCGGAGGGTCGCTGCTGCGCGAGTATGTACTGCTGTTTGATTTGCCGCAGAGTCCTGCGCGTATGGCGCCCGCGACCGTAGTCACGGTACCGGCCGAACCTGCGAGCGTCGAGGCAATTGCTGCACCACCCCTTGTGCAGATCGTTGATGCAACAACTGCCGACAGCGCAGCGCTTCCCGATCTGGCGCTGGAGCCATTGCAGGAACCCGAGCCTGAGCCGGTGGTGCAGAACCTCGCTCCTGAACCCGATCCGGACATGCCCGAGCCACGCAACCAGGGTGCCATCGTGGTGGAAGCTGCCGCGCCTGCTGTCCAGCCACCGGCAACCGGCCGTCGTGTCTACCAGGTGCGGGAAGGGGATGGCTTGTGGAGCATCGCTCAGCAGTTCCAGCCGGCCGGTGTCGGCGAGAACATCTACCAGATGCTGGTGAGCTTGCATGATTTGAACCGAGCAGCGTTCATCAATGGCAATATCTCCCTGCTGAAAGCCAATGCGCTGCTGCAGATTCCGGATGCAGATGACATCACGGCCATCGACGCAGCCGGTGCCGAGAGTCGCTTTGAGCAGCGCTGGGCTGAGGGAACAACGCGATTGCAGACCGCATTGCGCGGCGATCCACTTCCGGCCTTCAGTGATCTGTATCAGGGCGAGAACGTGGAGGAAGGGCCGCAGGCTGAACTTGAGAACCGTCAACCAGGCGAGGAAACCGGCCGGGCTGCCCCTGGCGGAACGGGCTTGTTGCTGCCCGCCGCGACGCCTGTCGTTGTGCCCGTGTCTGAGTCGGAGGCGACGCCCGGGGGCGGAGACCTGCTCGTTGGTGAGCAGAGCCTGCAAGCGACCTCGTCGCAACTCCCTGTAGTGGCTGGCGCTGCAACTGCTGCCGTGCAAGATCTGAGCTCGACCAGTGCCACGGTAAACCCCTACCTGGACACCGTCCTTGCGTCCACGCGTGAACTGCAGGTGTTGTTGCAGAACCGTTCCCTGCAGATTGCCGGCCTGGAAGAGCAACTGGCTGAAATGCGTCAGCGGATGCGGGACGCGCAACAGGTAACGGCGCGCCTCAATGAGGCGCTGGAGCAGGCTCTGGCGATGCGCAGTGGTCAAAGCGCGAGTACTGCCGGTGGCGTGACGCTGCTGAGCGTAGTGGCGCTGGTGTTGTTGGTGGCACTGCTGGTGGCCATGGTCATGCTTCTGAAATTGACGGCACAACTGCGCAGCCAGCGCCAACTGTGGTCTGAAGACAGGGCTGTATTGGATGAGCTGGCTGAAATGACTGTTTCGTCTGAGAACAGATCTTATCCAGCAGCCCCTACGGTGCCTGGCAAGAGGTCCCGTGATACGGGTATCGTTGTGGAAGAATACGTCATGTCAGCGGCTGAGGAAGATGAGGGATTGCAGCAAGAATTGATGGAGCTCATTGGTCCTGCCGTGCGGGACGAGCCAGGTCGACAAGACCATGACAGGAATGGGGCTTAGGCCGTGGTGATGCAGACACGGTCTGCGCGTATAAAGGCCAGCTTTAATGCGGTAGAATCGGTGCTCATGTCCTGCTGAGCCAGTCCTGACAGTCATGTCTGAAAGTGCCAAGTTGATCGACAAATACGGGCGTCATATCGACTATGTCCGCCTGTCCGTGACGGATCGCTGCGATTTCCGCTGCGTCTACTGCATGTCGGAAAAAATGACCTTCCTGCCCCGCAAGGACGTGCTGTCGCTGGAAGAGATTTACCAGGTCGCGAGAGCCTTCACCAGCCTTGGTGTGAACCGCATCCGGCTCACCGGTGGCGAGCCCCTGGTGCGCAACAATATTCTTTCCCTCGTTGAGAACATTGGTGCCTTGCCGGGACTGGACGAGTTGCTGATCACCACCAACGGCTCCCATCTCGACGCCATGGCCGCCGACCTCAAGCGCGCCGGTGTAACACGCCTGAACATCAGTCTTGATTCATTGGACGCCGATTGCTTCCGCGAGATGACACGCACGGGTGATCTGCATCAGGTGTTGCGGGGCATAGAGCGCGCACGGGATGTGGGCTTCCGCCAATTGCGCATCAACGCTGTCATTCTGAAGGGGCGCAACGATCACGAGATACTGGACCTGCTCGAGTACGCGATGAAGCTCGGTATCAATATTGCCTACATCGAGGAAATGCCACTCGGTGACGTTTCTGACCACGAACGCAGCAGCACGGTTTTCAGCAATGAAGAAGTCCGGCGCGTAATTGAGGAGCGTTATCCGCTGACACCCGTTGTGATGAAGACAGCCGGTCCCTCGCGCTATTACTGCATGGACAACAGCCCGACGCGCGTGGGTTTCATTTCGCCCGTGTCGCACAATTTCTGTGACACCTGCAATCGTGTGCGTGTGACAGTGGAAGGCCGCCTGCTGCTTTGCCTGGGCAACGAACACTCCGTGGATCTGCGCGAGTTGCTGCGCGGACAGCCGGCCAATGATGATGTGTTGCGGGAAACCATCCGCGCCGCGATGGATCTCAAGCCGCAGCGTCATCATTTTTACGACAAGGATGCGCCACAGATCGTGCGCTTCATGAACATGACCGGAGGCTGAACCCCGGGGTTCCGGCTTGCGGGCGTTGCTTGCCGCAGTACCGGCTGCCCCAGTCGCAGATTCGTTCGAGCAATCTCTCCCCCTTATCGCACCTTGCAGGAGTGCATCATGGCCGGCAACAAACCCGTCGCTGAATTCATCGCAATAAATATTGCTGTTGTTACTGTCTCGGATACGCGTACGGAGGAAACCGATACCTCAGGTGCCTGGCTGCGCGAAGCGTTGCTGGACGCCGGTCATCGTTGCCATGGCAAGACCATCTGCAAGGATGATGTGTACAGATTGCGTGCGCTGGTGGCAGGCTTGATTGCCGACGACAGCGTGCATGCCGTGCTTGTCACCGGCGGTACCGGGTTCACCAAGCGTGACAACACAGTTGTGGCGATTTCTCCCTTGTTCGATTCGAGCATTGACGGCTTCGGTGAACTGTTCCGCCAGTTGTCCTGGCAGGAAATAGGGACCTCCACGATCCAGTCGCGAGCGTTTGCCGGCCTGAGCAACAGTACCGCCGTGTTCTGCATGCCAGGTTCTACTGGTGCTTGCAAAACCGCATGGAACGGCATTATCCGCGAGCAGTTGGACAGCAGGCATCGCCCGTGCAATTTCGTGGACAGGTTGTTGCAGAAAGGATCAGTGTAAGGGCGCTGCTGTAAGTAGAAGGTGCTGCAGGGAACTTGGGCGGGAACTGCTGAGAGCAGAACAGAGGAAGGCTGGAGTATGCGGGGGCAGCGAGTCTGACTTGCCGCAGACCGGGCTGTTGGCCCGGGCTGCTGCAGTCAAACCGGGCCGTAGGTCTGGAAAGCGCGGTAAGAGGGGGAAACCTGCTTTCTACAGAATCACAACCCGGGGGTTTGGTCTAACTGGTTTACAGAGCGGCAAACAAGGTCATTACGGGTACCACCATCAATACGACGGTCAGCATCACCGAAATAGCTACTTCTTCCACGGCTTCGGGGTTTTTGAATTTAACGGTCACTTGGTTTCTCCTTTATAAGATGAAAGTGATTAATTCGCTTATTGCACTCTTGGTAAGAATGCGGCGCGTATGGTAACACTGTGTTACCAGATTAGGTAACATTTCTTGTAAAAACTTGTGGTGCTTCGCACTTTTGTTACTGCGATGTGTAACCGTTATGCCGCTATCCAGTCGAAAACACTCAATATGGGTAAGAATGTGTTACCGAATGTGCAGATGTAGTGGCCTTGTGCTTGTCGGGTGGAGATCGTGCCGGAACGCGTGTACTTTACGAAACCGCTGATGGCCGCCATTGATCGCCGCCTCACCAATTCCTGGCCAACCAATTTACGGGATCCCCCATGCCAACATTGTTCCGTGCCCTCGTCCTGCTGTTGCTCAGTACTGCCTTGCAGGCTCAGCAGAAGGACCCAAATGAACTTTATGCTGTCATCGACACCAGCAAGGGCAGGATGGAGTTCCTGCTGTATCGCCAGGTGGCGCCGCTGACTGTCAGTAATTTCGTGAATCTGGCTACGCGCGGTTTTTACGATGGGCTTACTTTTCACCGCGTGGAAGAGAGTTTCATGGCTCAGGGTGGCGATCCGTCAGGCGACGGCAGTGGTGGTCCCGGTTACAAGTTCGATGATGAAATTGCCCTGCGGCTCAACCAGGAAGGCATCCTCGCCATGGCCAATTCCGGTCCTGCCAGCAACGGCAGCCAGTTTTTCATTACGCACCAGGCCGCGCCGCATCTCAATGGCGGGCACACGGTGTTTGGACTGGTGCTCAGCGGCAAGGAAGTGATTCGTCAGATCAAGGTAGGCGATACCATCAATTCGATCACGATCGAGGGCAATGCCACGGCTTTGCTGCAACGCAAGATCGACCAGATATATCGATGGAATCAGATCCTTGATGAGAAGTTTCCGAACCTGAAGCCGGCGCTGGTGGAGTAAGCGCTCAGGCCGAATCGCCGCCCTCTTCTGCCGGCTTGCTTTCGATCTCGTCCTGTATCATGTAGGGATAGATATAGAAAATCTGGGCAACGGTGGCAATCAACAACAGGCCGAAGCTCCCGAACACCTTGAAGTCCACCCAGTACTCGTGGAAGTTGAAGGCCACGAACAGGTTGGCGGCACCCACAACGAAAAACGTCAGTGCCCAGCCGGTATTCAGACGCCTCCAGCGTACTGCCGGCATGTCGACCATGTGGCCGAACATGCTCTGCGCCATGTTCTTCGAACCGAAGTACTGGCTGCCGAGAAAGATCAGGCCGATCAGCCAGTTCACTGCGGGCGCTTTCCACTTGAGAATCTCCTCTGAGCGCAGCAGCAGTGTAGACGTGCCGAACAGCAAGACCGCGATGACTACTATCCACTGCATGCGGCTCAGGCCTTTTTCCTTTATCAGGTAGAAGCCGTAGACCACTACGGTGCTTGCCATAAGCATCGCTGTAGCAGTGTAGATGCCCCCCACACTGAACTCAGTGCCGCCGAGCATAAGTACGCGTGGATCCATCTTGTAGAAGACGAGGAACAGGATCAGCGGGATGTATTCAAGAAAGACTTTCATTGGGAGTCTGTATCCGGTCGGGCGGTGTTGCAATGGTAATGGATTGCCGCATTCAGGTCTTGGCAAATGTGCTAGTCTGCGGGCAAACCACAAGAGGCAAACATGGGCAGGGTAGTCGCAATTCATCCGCAGAATCCGCAGCTGCGGCTGGTCAGGCAGGTCGTCGAGTGCATCAGGGACGGTGGCGTTATCGTCTATCCCACTGATTCCGCATACGCCCTGGGCTGCGCAGTGGGCAACAAGGCTGCCATGGAAAAGATCGTGCGCATTCGGCAGGTGGACAACAAGCACAACTTCACCCTGATCTGCCGTGACCTTTCCGAGATCGCCACCTATGCCCGCGTGGACAACAGCTGTTACCGCCTGTTGAAGGCATACACGCCAGCGCCCTATACATTCATCCTCATGGCCACCTCGGAAGTGCCCCGGCTGCTGCAACATCCCAAGCGCAAGACCATCGGCATCCGCGTACCGGAGCATCCGGTGGTGGCCGCGCTGCTAAGTGAATTGGACGGTCCGCTGGTCAGTAGCAGCCTCATCATGCCGGGTGAAAGCGAGCCCTTGTTCGAGATCGACGACATCGAGGCGCGCGTGGGCAAGTTGGTGGATTTGATCGTCGATTCCGGCTTTTGCGGGCGGGAGGCCACCACGGTGATCGACATGGAAACCGGAGTGCCACAAATACTGCGCCGGGGCAAGGGCGACCCACTTCCTTTCGAGTGACCAGTGCGCCCTGTGATTTCCCTTTCCTTCCGGATTTGCCGCTATAATCCGGGCTTTATCGGATCCTCCAGACCAATGGCCATGGCGCTTGCCCAAGGCTTTGTACCGTCAATTGCGGTTGCCGGTCTGGGCAGTTTAAGGGCCAGTCCATGCAGAGCCCGGGAGTAATGTTTGAGCGCTATTGATTCGCAGCGACGCGTCCTTTCGGGCATGCGTCCTACCGGACGCCTGCACCTTGGGCACCTGCATGGTGTGATCCATAACTGGGTCAAGTTGCAGCACGAGTATGAATGTTTCTTTTTCGTCGCCGATTGGCACGCGCTTACGACCCACTACGAGAATCCTCATATCGTGGAGGACAGTATCTGGGACATGGTGATCGACTGGCTGGCGGCTGGTGTGTCGCCGAGTGCTGCAACACTGTTCGTGCAGTCCCGGGTGCCTGAACATGCCGAGCTGCACCTGCTGCTGTCCATGATGACGCCGTTGGGCTGGCTTGAGCGTGTGCCCAGTTACAAGGATATGCAGGAGAACCTCAAGGACCGCGATCTGGATACCTACGGCTTTCTGGGCTATCCCCTGTTGCAGAGCGCCGATATCCTGATTTATCGAGCGGGCCTGGTGCCGG
>JBIIWP010000190.1:0-3992 GCA_044338855.1 Pseudohongiellaceae bacterium
TCTTCTTGGCATGGCTCTCTCTCTTCAGGGAAATCCGGGATACCGCACCATGCGGACCCGGCCTTACTGGTTTGTAGGGGCTGCGCCTTGCGGGCGCCGATTCTAACCAGGCATTGTTAAAAATGTGCGTAGGGGTGGGCCCCCGCGCCCACCCGTGGTGCGATTGGAATCGAGCCACGGGTTGAAAACAAACAGGTCCGAGTCAATCGGACCGCAGACGGGCGCGGGGGCCCGTCCCTACTAGCCTTTCGGACGCTTGGCGCCGTACTTGGAACGGGCCTGGCGTCGGGCGGTTACACCCGAGGTATCCAGCGAACCGCGCACGGTGTGATAACGCACACCCGGCAAGTCCTTTACACGACCACCGCGGATCAGGATCACGCTGTGCTCCTGCAGGTTGTGGCCTTCGCCACCGATGTAGGACGTTACTTCGTAACCGCTGGTCAGGCGCACACGGCAAACCTTGCGCAGTGCCGAGTTCGGCTTCTTGGGGGTAGTGGTATACACGCGGGTGCATACACCACGGCGCTGTGGGCTGCCCTGCAGGGCAGGCACGTCACTCTTTTCAGACTTGCTGCGGCGGGGCTTGCGCACCAGCTGGTTGACCGTTGCCATTCTTTTCTCCAGTTAATTCAGATGGTTACCCATCCAACCAAATTCAATTCGTTGCCCGCGAACCCAAGGGATCCAGGCGGGTGTAAAAGGCCGCGCAGTTTATAGACCCACGATTGACGAGTCAATCGCGGGTCTTGCAGGGGCGGGCGCGGGGGCCCGCCCCTGCAACATCAGTCGCTGGAGCCTGGACCCATTTCGGCGTTCAGCGCCTCGGTCAGTGCCTGCTCCACTTCACGAGCCGATGCCATTTCCTGCATGCGGCGCGCTTCGGCCTGCTTCTTGCGGTTTTCGTGGTAGGACAGACCGGTACCGGCCGGGATCAAACGACCCACCACCACGTTTTCCTTCAAACCCTGCAGGTAGTCGCGCTTGCCGGTAACCGCCGCTTCGGTAAGAACGCGGGTGGTTTCCTGGAACGACGCAGCAGAAATGAAGGATTCGGTGGCCAGCGAAGCCTTGGTGATACCCAGAAGTACGCGATCGAACTGAGCTTCCTGCTTGCCCTTGTCGCGCAGGCGGGCGTTGTCACCCGTCACGCGGGCAAACTCCACCTGTTCGCCCTTGATGTACGGCGAGTCACCCATCTCGGTGATTTCGATCTTGCGCAGCATCTGACGCACGATTACTTCGATGTGCTTGTCATTGATGCGCACACCCTGCAGGCGGTACACGTCCTGGACTTCGTTGACGATGTACTGGGCCAGCGACTCTACGCCCTTCAGACGCAGGATGTCGTGCGGGCTGGGCGGACCATCGGATACGACTTCACCCTTCTCGATGAATTCGCCCTCGAACACGGTCATCTGGCGCCACTTCGGAATCAGCACCTCGTAGTGCGAGCTGCCGTCCAGCGGGTTCACGCCGTCAGCCGGAGTAATGATGAGACGACGCTTGCCCTTGGTTTCCTTGCCGAAACTGATCGTACCGGAGATCTCGGCCAGGATGGCCGGTTCTTTCGGTTTGCGGGCTTCGAACAAGTCGGCAACGCGCGGCAGACCACCGGTGATGTCGCGGGTTTTTGAGCCTTCCTGCGGGATACGGGCGATAACATCGCCGATCTGCACAGTAATCTCGTCAGCCACGCTCACGATGGCCTTGGCGGGCAGGAAGTAATGCGCCGGGGCATTGGAGCCCGGCAGCGTCAACTGCTTGCCTTTGGTGTCGAGCAGGGCGACGGCAGGACGCAAGTCCTTGCCGGCGGACGGACGCTCGCTCACATCCATGATGGTGATGTTGGAAAGACCCGTGACTTCATCGGTCTGACGCTTCACGCTGAGGTTTTCTTCCATCGCATCGAAACGCACTTTACCGCTGACTTCCGCCACGATCGGATGTGTATGCGGATCCCAGGTGGCCACGATCTGGCCGGACTTCACGTGCGCCTTGTCGCCACCGTTGATCACAGCACCGTAGGGCAGCTTGTAGCGCTCCTTTTCGCGACCGTTGACGTCGTTGACCACCAACTCGCCGGAGCGGCTGACGACCACGAGGTTGCCATCGTTACGCTGCACGGTCTTCATGTTGTGCAGGTGGATGGTACCTTCGGTTTTGACCTGGACGTTGTCATTGGCGGTAGCACGCGAAGCAGCACCACCGATGTGGAACGTACGCATGGTCAGCTGGGTGCCGGGTTCACCGATGGACTGGGCAGCAATTACGCCCACGGCCTCACCGATGTTGGCCAGATGGCCACGGGCCAGGTCACGGCCGTAGCACAGGCGGCAGATGCCGCTATCGGCGGTACAGGTGATGGGCGAGCGCACCAGCACTTCATCCACACCGTTGGTTTCGAGGATGTCGACCAGCTTCTCGTCCAGCATGACGCCACCGCCGATGATTTCCTCACCGTCACTGTTGATCACGGGACGTGCCGTAACACGGCCCAACACGCGCTCGCCGAGTGCCGCGATGATGTCGCCGCCTTCGATGATCGGAGTCATGGTCAGGCCGGCTTCGGTGCCGCAGTCTTCAGCACGGATCACGAGATCCTGCGAAATATCCACCAGACGACGCGTCAGGTAACCGGAGTTGGCAGTTTTCAGTGCCGTGTCCGCCAGACCCTTGCGGGCACCGTGCGTCGAGATGAAGTACTGCAGTACGTTGAGGCCTTCACGGAAGTTGGCCGTGATCGGCGTCTCGATGATGGAGCCATCGGGCTTGGCCATCAGGCCGCGCATGCCGGCGAGCTGACGGATCTGGGCCGGTGAACCACGGGCGCCGGAGTCGGCGTAGATGTAGACGGAGTTGAAGCTCTCCTGTTCCACTTCCTTGCCTTGACGGTTGATGACCTTCTCCTTGGAGAGGCCTTCCATCATGGACTTGGCAACCTGGTCGTTGGCGCGGGACCAGATGTCGATGACCTTGTTGTACTTCTCACCTTGGGTCACCAGACCCGAAGCAAACTGCGCCTCGATCTCGGCCACTTCGGCCTCTGCATGATCGATCAGCTTCTTCTTGGCATCCGGGATGACGAAGTCGTTCACGCCGATGGAGGAACCCGACAGCGTGGAGTAGCGATAACCCGTATACATCAACTGGTCGGCAAAGATCACGGTCTCTTTCAGACCCACGTTGCGGTAACACTGGTTGATGATGTTGGATATCTGCTTCTTGGTCATCTTGTGGTCCACCAGTGCGAACGGCAGGCCGTCGGGCACGATGGTGTACAGGATGACACGGCCGACCGTGGTATCGCGGATGCTGGTGGTACGTACCTTGTTGCGCTGTTCATCGAACAGCACTTCGGTCATACGCACCTTGATACGGGCGTGCACGTGGGCGGCGCCGGTATTGAACGCCTTGATCACTTCGTTGACGTTGCTGAACATCATGCCCTCGCCTTTGGCGTTCACACGCTCGCGAGTCATGTAGTAGAGGCCCAGTACCACGTCCTGCGACGGCACGATGATCGGCTCACCGGAGGCCGGCGACAGGATGTTGTTGGTGGACATCATCAGCGTGCGCGCTTCCAGCTGGGCTTCCAGCGTCAGCGGGATGTGCACCGCCATCTGGTCACCGTCGAAGTCGGCGTTGTAGGCGGCGCAGACCAGCGGATGCAGCTGGATGGCCTTGCCTTCGATCAGTACCGGTTCGAAGGCCTGGATACCCAGACGGTGCAGAGTGGGCGCACGGTTCAGCAGCACCGGATGTTCGCGGATGACATCAGCCAGGATATCCCACACTTCTGCGGTTTCCTTCTCCACCATTTTCTTGGCGGCCTTGATGGTGGTGGCAATGCCACGCATGATCAGGCGACCCAGGATGAAGGGCTTGAACAGTTCGAGCGCCATCTTCTTGGGCAGACCACACTGGTGCAGCCTCAACGTCGGACCCACCACGATCACGGAACGACCCGAGTAATCCACGCGCTTGCCGAG
>JBIIWP010000102.1:0-11676 GCA_044338855.1 Pseudohongiellaceae bacterium
AGCAGGCATCGTTGTAGTAACGAATGAGCGTTTTGTAATGAAATAATGTTGTGTAACGAAAGAAAACCGTAACCATCTTCAATAGCGACCACAGGACATACGACCATGTTCATAAGCAAAAAACACCTTTCCCGACGCGCAGTGCTCAGGGGTGCCGGTGCTGCGATTTCGCTGCCCTTGCTGGACGCCATGATCCCTGCCGCCACGGCCCTGGCGCAGACGGCGGCAGCGCAGACTTCGCGCCTGGCCTATGTCTATTTCCCGCACGGAGCCGTGATGAAGTATTGGGTGCCCCAGCAGACCGGCGCCGGCTTCGAGTACCCGGGCATCCTCAAGCCGCTGGAATCGCTGAACGAATATGTCACCGTGGTAACCGGCCTGCGCAACAAGGGCGGCGAAAGCTCCAACCCGCACGGCATCATCGAAGAAACCTGGCTGTCCTGCGTGGCACCCGATTCGCGTGACCGTGATCCTGCCGGAACCCGCGGCATGACCGCCGACCAGATCGCCGCGCGCCAACTCGGCCAGAACACCGCGCTGTCCTCACTGGAACTGTGTGGCGAACCCGGCGGCGCCATCAACTACCGCACGCCGCAGCAGCCGCTGCCGCTGGAAGGCAACCCGCGCAAGGTGTTCTACACCATGTTCGGCCAGGGCGATAACTACGAAGACCGCATTGCGATTCTTGATCACTCCACGAGCCTGCTCGACTACGTGATGGAATCCACCGCGAGCCTGACCCGCAAACTGGACGCATCCGACCGCGCGAAAGTCAGCGACTACCTCGATTCCGTGCGCGAGATCGAGACGCGTATAGCCAAACTGGAATCCGGTGCACGCGGCCTCACCGACTTGCCCGAAGCTCCGCTGGGGCCGCCGGATGACTTCACTGAACTGCTCGACATCCAGTTCGAGATGATGGCGCTGGCGTTCCAGAACAACCAGACACGTGTGGCCTCCATGCGCATGATCAAGGAAGCTTCGATGCGCGTGTTCTCCAACGTCGGCATCGAGGAAGCCTTCCATCCGCTGTCCCACCATCAGGAGAAGGAAGTCAACTGGGAGAAGCTGGTGCGAGTGCAGGCCTATCAGACCGAGCGCATGGCCAAGTTTGCCGAGCGCCTGAAAGGTATCAAGGAAGGCGATGGCAACATCCTCGATAACAGCATCATCCTGTTCGGCTCCAACATGAGCAATTCTGATCGCCACAACAACGATCCCCTGCCCTCGGTACTCGTCGGCAAGGGCGGTGGCCTCAAGGGTGGCCAGCATCTGGCGTATCCGCAGGACACGCCGCATGCCAACCTGCTGCACACCATGATGGTGCGCGCCGGCGTGCAGATCGACAGCTTTGCCGACAGCACCGGCCCCTTCAGCGAAGTGTGACCAAGAGTGAAAGAGCCCATGCGTAAACTGGTACAAGGCGTTTCCCTGTCGGTTCTGCTGCTCGCAGCGACCGGCAGCTTCGCCGCCATCACTGTCCCGGTCGATGCCGGTCCCGACTGGCGTGGTCCCGAT
This sequence comes from Pseudohongiellaceae bacterium, assembly GCA_044338855.1. Lineage (GTDB taxonomy): Bacteria > Pseudomonadota > Gammaproteobacteria > Pseudomonadales > Pseudohongiellaceae > CAILUG01. The sequence goes on from JBIIWP010000102.1 coordinate 1,519, forward strand.
GGCAGCACCGCCCTGCAGTGGGCTGTCTATGAAGGTGACGCCGAACGCGCACGCACCCTGATCCGCGCCGGTGCCGATGTCAGTCTCGCCAACAACTATGGTGCCAACGCCATGCAGTTGGCAGCGGAGATGGCCGATCTCGACATGCTCAAGGTGCTGCTGGATGCCGGCGCTGATGCCGACTCTGCCAACCCCGAAGGCCAGACCGCGCTGATGCTGGTCGCTCGCACCGGCAACGTGGATGCAGCCAGGCTGCTTGTCAGAGCCGGCGCCAACGTAAATGCCCGCGAAACCTGGGGCCAGCAGACGGCACTGATGTGGGCCGCTGCGCGCCGCCAGTCAGCCATGGTCGAGTACCTTGTCGAATCCGGCGCTGACATCAATGCCCAATCCATCCATCGTGACTATCCCCGTCACGTGACAAAGGAAGGCCGCGCCAAGAATCTCGATGCCGGCGGTCTGACGCCGCTGATGTACGCGATCCGCGAGAACTGCCTGTCGTGCGTGGAAGTGTTGATCGAGAACGAAGTTGACCTCGACCTGCCCGATCCTGACGGCACCTCGCCGCTGTTACTCGCCATCCACAACAGCCGCTGGGACATCAGCAAGCGCCTCATCGAAGCGGGTGCCGATATCCAGCAGTGGGATACCTTTGGCCAGGCACCCTTGCTGGCGATAGTGTCGCGCCACTCCGGCAACCGCGCCGAACCCGGCGAAACGCTCAACGAAACCAGCGGCACACAAGTCATGCAGATGCTGCTGGAGCGTGGTGCCAACGTGAACATGCAGGTGTTCCTGCGCCCTGCCAAGCAGCGCGGTGGCACCATGTCGCGCGGCACCACGCCGCTGATCCAGGCGGCCTCCAGTGGCGATGTGGAAGCAATGCAGCTGCTGCTCGAACACGGCGCTGATGTGAACCTGCCTCAAGCCGACCTGCAGACGGCCGTATCTGCCGTCGCAGGCGCTCGCGGCAATCCGGACCGTCTCGTGGAAAGTCTAAACCTGCTGGTGGCGGCCGGTGCCGACGTCAACGTACGCGCCGTGCCACATCACCTGCAGCGCAACCGTGGCGGCACGCCGCTGATCAATGCGGTGCGCACCAACAACGCCAAGGTCATCGAAGCGCTGGTGGCGGCCGGTGCCAACATTGATGCCAAAGACGTGGATGGCCTCACCGCGTTGGACCACGCCATGTCGCGCAACCAGGTCGGCTTCCTGCAGATGCGTCAGCCTGCCAACGATCGTATCGCTGAACTCCTGCGCGGACTTGGCGCTGCGGCCGAACTCGATGCCGTGCCGTTCTGGCCGAACGTGGGCCCGCCGTTCTACTACCCCTGGAGCATCTTCCCGCTGGATCCGGCAGCTGAAGCCGCCGCGCTGGTACCCGGTTCCTTCGATCACCAATAAGAAGAACGACATGAAGCACGCACTTTCCCGCCGTACCCTGCTCAACGCAGGCGCCCAAGCTCTGGGTGCCACCGCACTTGGCAGTACCTTTGCGCCGCTGGTGTCGGCCCAGGCAGCTCCCGCCACCATCACGCGCACGGATCTCGGCTATGCCTGGCTGCTGCAAGGCGCAGGCGGCAACGTGGTGGCCATTCCAGGCATGGCTGAAGACGGCTGTCTGCTGATCGATGGGGGTCTCGCCGCCAACTCTGACGCCCTGGTACAAATGGCCTTGCTGGCAACGAAGCAAGCGCGCGTCCATACCCTGATCAACACGCATTACCACCCGGAACAGACCGGCTCCAATGAAGCAGTGGGCGCCCAGGGCGGGATTATCATCGCGCATGAACAGACGAAGATGTGCCTGCAGAACTCCGTGTTGTCAGCGACCTTCGATGGTCGCTACGGCCCCTTGGCTGATGTCGGCATTCCGGCACAGACGCTGCGCGGTGACGGCACCATGAAATTCGCCGGCCAGGAAATCATCTACGGTTACTTGCCCGCCGCCCACACCAATGGCGACATCTTCCTGTATCTCCCCATCCTCGACACACTGATCACCGGCGGTGCTGTGAGCACGGACAGCTGGCCACTGCTCGACATCAAGCAGGGCGCCTGGATGGGCGGTCTGGTGGAAGGCTACGAGAAGCTCGCGCGAGTCGTCAGCGCCGACACCATCGTGGTCCCGGCTCACGGCCCCGTGACCAATGGCGCCGGCATCATCCGCATGCGCAACATGTACAGCGAACTGCATCTCACCCTGGCCGAACTACTGAACGTGGGCATGGGCTGGGACGATGTGGTGGCAATGAACCCACTAAAGCAGTACGAAGAAAAGTACGGGGACGCCTCGCGCTTCCTCGAACTTGCACAGCGCAGCCTGCAGATGGCCTACGTCCCCGACTGACGCCTGCGCGGACGCAGTCAACCGACGGCCCGTTGATCCCCCGCAGCCGCTTCAATCATCCCTGGTGATGGGCTTGATGTAATTCACGCGCCGACTGAAAAACGGCTTTTCCACCAGTTCATAACTCAACACACTCAGCAGCAGTGTCAGCGGATAGACCAGCAGCAGACCCATCAGCAACTTGTGGGTGAAGACATCGCTACTGAGCTGCAGGCCAAGCCGCGGCAGCATCTGCAGGACAAACAACAGCACACCGAAATGGATCAGGTAGGTCGAATAGGAAATCGCCCCAAGATAGGCGAAACCCTTCGTTACCGGTCCCTGCCAGCGCCGACTGAGCAACACCCAGCCCAGCAGCAGACCGCCGTAAAGCAGGCCCTCGATAGTGGGTACCACCAGCCACCACAGGCTCGGTGACTGCGGCTCCGTGATGAACAACAGACGCTGGTTGAAGCCATGGTAGACAACGACCAGCAGGAACAGGCTTGCCGCCGCCAGCAAAGGCGCAAACCAGCGCTGCTGCGCAATACCCGCCGCTTCCAGATCTTTGAGCAGCAGGCAGGCCACCACACCCAGCATGAACTGGTCGATACGCCCGAAGATCGTCCAGTAACCGATGTCCTGGACGTTACCCTGCTGGCTCCAGAAAATCAGCCGAAAACACAGCGCCAGAAGAATAACGCCCAGATAGGGCAGGTACTTGCGCCAGCGCCCCGGCAGCCTGTCACGGAAGTGCTGGTAGAACACCGGAAAGAACAGGTAGAACTGGAATTCAACAACCAGCGTCCAGGTCCCCCAATAAGTGCCACCACCAAAGAGGTTGAAGAATTTCAGTGTGGCCAGAGGATCGGCTTCCTGCACCCCCTGCGTGACGAAGGCAGCGAACAGCGACAGGATGAACAGCAGCGGAAAAATGCGCAGGAAGCGGTTGAACAGGAAGCGTCCGTAATCCACCTGGCGATCGCCGATGATGAACGTGAAGATGAAGCCGGTGATGGTAATGAACAGTGCCACGCCGCTATGCCCTTCCTCCAGCAGGCTCAGGGGCGCAAAGCCGGGCACATACGACTGCGCGACCAGATTGCCGCTGTGGATACAGTGATAGCAGACCACGAGAAATGCGGCGAGAGCCCTGAGGTGGTCGACGCCGGGAATGTAGAGCTGATTGCTGGATTTCATGGGCTTGGCTGTTTCACCTTGTCTGGAGGCCGACGCGCCCTGCAGGCGTCACGGCCAGCTCGTTTCGTCACACGTAGCCGAAACGTTCAAAAACCTCGGCCTCGGCGGCGCGCACCGCTGCTTCCAATTCCGGGGTGAAGTCGGCGGGCGCCTTCACCTTGTTACTGACGTTGCTGGGCGGCAGTTGGCGGATCGCCTCAGCATCGAACTGCTCGCCGGCCAGTGTCAAGGCGCGCACCAGGTCTTCCACCAGATTCTCATAACGTCCGATGAATTCAATCGGGGCGTGCACCGGACCAAGGTAATCGCGCAGACTGCGCGCGTAAATGCCGGGAAAATCCCTGACTACGACCATCACGAAGCCCACGAAATCGTCTGCCCTGCAGCGTTGATCCAGCATATTGGCAGCGTCCCAGCCCACGGTCATCTTGAACTGCCAGTAGGAACGATAAAGTCCCAGTGGATTGCGTACGAAAGCGAAGCGGAACTTGCCCGGCTCGGGACAGTCGGCAATTCCGAGATGGGTGTTGCCATCGATACTGTGTTCACGCGCGGGAATTCCGGCGGCGCGTATGGCCTGCTTTACCCAGGAGCCTCCGGTCTTGGGGACATGCAGGAAGCAGGAATGGGGCAAAATCAGCATCTGGTTCTTCGTACGCGAGGATGGCGGGCGAGTATTCCACAGATTTCCGGGAGGCAACACCTGCGGGCTTCCCATCGCATCCAGTACCCACTATGCTCAGATGGTGATCAGCGGGAGGTGGCGCCTCCGGCGGTGGCAGCGATTTTTGGCCAATTTGCCCAGACAGCTTTTCTTTTGTTTAAGAATCAGTATGATACTGGACAAATCTGAGAATCGGCGCGAAGATCGGGGTATAGGTGCGGGCTCCAACCCCCAGCCCGCCGTCATGGCACCAGCAACTACCGGCAATCAGATGCCGGCAATTAGAAGAACAAGGTAACCAAGGTACTTTGCCCATGCAAAAACTGGTCTGGACTCCCTGCACGCGGACTGCACTCCGCACACTGGCTGCCGTGCTGCTGTGCTGCACGTCCATGGCCCAGGCCCAGACGCTGCTCGGTTCCCGCGCCACCATGGAGCGCCAGAACCTCGCTGCAGTGAACTACGGCTACAGCTTCATGCAGACTTCCGGCGAAGTCATGGAACACGTGGCGCAAGGCTATCTGGTTAAAGTAGCGCCTAATCGCCACATGGATCTGCACAACGTTTCGTTTCCCTATGCACGCTCACAGGTCAAGCTCTTCATCGACCGCCTGAGCACCCAGTACCACAGCGCCTGCGGCGAGAAACTCACCGTCACCAGCCTCACCCGCCCCATCAACAAGCAGCCCGCCAACGCCTCCCAGGCTTCCGTGCATCCCACCGGGATGGCCGTGGACCTGCGCATCCCCCCGCGTGGCAAGTGTCGTTCCTGGCTGGAAAGCACGCTGCTGTCGCTGGAAAAGACCGGTGTGCTGGATGTGACGCGTGAACGCAATCCACCCCACTACCACGTAGCCGTGTTCACGGAAGACTATGCCAGCTATGTGGCCGGCGTGGACAATCAGACTGAAGGACAAGGCCGCGCTGCCAGCGAATACACCGTGCGCCGTGGCGATACGCTGTCCGTCATTGCCACCCGCACCGGCACCACCATCCAGACCCTGCGCGCGGCAAACGGCCTGCGCGGAGACCTGATCCGTGCCGGCCAGAAACTGCAGATCCCGGGGGAAGCCGCAACGCCTGCGCAAACAGCATCGGCGCAAGCCCTGCAAGTAGCAGTGGCAGAACCTGCGCCGGTCCGGCAAGTGGCTGCGGTCAGCCAGATCATGCATCAGGTACGTCGCGGCGAAACGCTGTGGCGCATTGCCAGCCGTTACGGCACCAGTGTCAACAGCATCCGTGCCGAGAACAGCCTTGCCAACGACGTGCTGCAGGTCGGTCAGGTGCTGCGCCTGAACACCATCGCCAATACGCCCTGATCCAGAATAGATGCCACCTGACATCCCCAAGCCCCGGTAAGCCCGGGGCTTTTTTTATCCGGGATCTGGAGTATCTTCCCCCACACAACAACAAAAGTTTCATAGGGGAAACACCATGCACCGCCACTCCCTGCATCGCACCTTTACTGCCATCCTTGCAATGGCACTGATCTGCGGATCCAGCCTTGCGCTGGCCCAGCTACGCCCTACCCCGGTCCCGGATGCGGTGCGCATGACGGTACCCACACCCGAAGAGATCGCTCAGGTACAAAACAGCTTCGAGCAGTACCAGGCAGGCCTCGATGCCGGCACGCGGCAGATCCTCGAAAAATTTCCCGGGATGCTGCAGGTGAAAGTGCCTGGCTTCAACAGCGCCATCTTCCCCAACCTCAGTATCGGTTTCCTGCCGCAGCACCAGGCCCACACCGAGATCGCGAAGCAGGGTGACATCGACGTGCTCTTCACCGGCGATTCCATCACCGACTGGTGGGACAGCGAACGGGAGCCCTACGCCGGCAAGCCGGTATTCGACAAGGTATTCGGCGACTGGAAAATCGCCAATTTCGGCATTGCCGGCGACACTACACAAGGTCTGCTATACCGCCTGCAGAATGGCGAAGGCGAAGGTTTCAGTCCCAAGGTGGTGATGCTGCTGATCGGCGTGAACAACACGCGTACCAATTCGCCACCGGAAATTGCCGAAGGCGTGGGCGCAGTCGTGCTGCAATTGCAGGAGAACTTCCCCGACGCAAAGATCCTGCTGCTGGGCTTGTTTCCCTACCAGCAGGCCGATGCTCCGATCCGCCGGGACATCGCATACATCAACAACACGATTTCGCGTCTGCACGATGGCGAGAACGTGCACTACCTCGACATCAGCGACGTTTTCCTCGATGCCGACGGCAATATTCCGCGTGATGTCATGAGTGACTCGCTGCATCCGACCACGAAGGGTTACGAGCTGTGGGCCGAAGCCGTGATCGGTCCTCTCACCAGGTTGCTGCAGGAATGAAGAGCGGCGTACTGACCACGCTGGGTGCCGTGTGCGGGCTCGCGCTGGGGCCCAGCGTCATCGCGGTGCTGACCATCAGCGCCTACATCCAGCCCATCGAGCAGGAATTCGGCTGGTCGCGCGTGCAGGTCTCTCTGGCCTTCACTCTGGTGGCCTACATGATCGTGCTGGTATCGCCGATCCAGGGTTGGCTGGTGGACCGCTACGGTCCACGCCGCACCGTACTGACCTCGATTCCGGTGTTCGGGCTCAGCCTCATTGCGCTGTATTTCACGCCTCCGAACCTGTACGTCTTCTATCTGCTGTGGGCGCTGGTGCCGGTCGCCGGGCTGGGTCTTTGGCCACTGGGCTACTTGCAGGCCGTTAGCCGCTGGTTCGACCGTCGCCTCGGCTTTGCGCTGGGCTGCGCCAACGGTGGCATCGGCGTGGGCAGCACCCTGGTACCCTTGCTCACGGCTGCGCTGATTCCGCTGTACGGCTGGCGCGGTGCAGTGCTGGGGCTCGGTCTGCTGGTACTGCTGGTGAGCTGGCCGCTGGTCGCATGGCTGCTGCGCGAACCCGACAATGTCGAAGGTGCGCAAGCACGCGCGACCGCTGCCGCAACTGGACTGACCTTCACTGAACTGCGCCGTGAGCCCTCGTTCTATCTGCTTAATGTAGCCTTCTTCCTGCTCGGCTTCACCGCAACCAGTCTGGTGAGCCAACAGGTACCCCTGCTCACTGAAGCCGGCTGGACACCCGACCAGGCCCGCGCGCTGATCAGCACCGTGTTCGGCTTCTCGCTGCTGGTGGCGCGCATCACCGTAGGCTTCGTGATGGACCATGTATTCGCTCCACGGGTGATGCAGACCGTAGCCATCGGCGGTGCCATTGCCTGCATACTCTATGCCCTGTATCCGAATGCCGCGTTCGTCAGCGCCATCCTGCTGGGCTTCCTGCTGGGTGCCGAGTTCGACGTGCTGGCCTTCCTGATCAAGCGTTACTACGGCAACCTCGCCTACGGTTCAGCCTACGGCGTGATCTTCGCAGTCTTCTATCTGGGATCCGGACTCGGCATCACGGGGCTTGCCTGGATCCGGCAGATCAGTGGCTCTTATGACACCGGCATGTACATCGGCGCAGCCATTCTCTGCGGCACCAGTGTGCTGTTGTACTGGCTGCCGGCTTACCACTACAAGGCCGGCTCAGGCGTTTGATCCGGGCATTGGGGAATGGATCGGGAAACTACCGGGCTGAGCGGCGCTGTTATTCGTGATCGCTATGATCACGAATATAGTTGCGCTCGTACTCGGCCTGCGCATGGTCGCGCTCTTTCTTGACACCGCCCGCCACCTGGCGTGCCTTGCCCATGGCCTTGCCGCGTGTCTTTCCCGTGCTGATGCCGGCACTCATGGAGAATTTGCGCTGCGGCTTTTCGCTCTGGCAGGAAGGACAGACCGGGGACTCGTCGAGTTTCACCAGTTTTTCAAAATGATGCCCGCAAGCGGGACAGAGGAATTCATATATAGGCATGGCCGTATCTTACACCAGCCCGCTCTCCATCGGGAGATCGGGATCGGCCGTCCATTCAGACAGCGAACCGTCATACACCGCTACGTCCTGCAGCCCCAGCAGGGTCAGCGCCAGCGCATTGTTGCTGGCGGCGATGCCACCTCCGCAATAGGCAATTACCCGCTCTGCACCGAAGGCGCGCGTGCCACCCACCAGCTCACGCAGGCGCTGCGGCAGGTGAAAGCACTTCGATTCAGGATCGATCAACAGCTCACAGAACAGATTCTGGCTGCCCTTGATGCGACCGGGACGCGCATAGGGCACCACCTCGCCAGTGAACATGGGCAAGGGCAGCGAATGCAACAGCAGGGTGGCCTCATCATCGAGGGCTGCCAGCACCGCATGTTTGTCCACCATGAGGCCCGGGCGCGCCTGCAGGTTCAGGCTTGTCGCCGCTTTATACGGTGTGACTTCCAGACTCTGTGGCCGCTGCTGCGCCACCCAGCGCTGCCAGCCCCCATCCAGTACGGCGGCATTATCAAAGCCGCTGGCACGCAGCATCCACCAAACGCGCGCTGCCCAGGCATGGTTGCCGCGGTCGTACAGCACCACGGCGCTGTCAGCGCCGATCCCGAGTCCCTGCAGTACTTCTGCCAGTTGCGCGGGTGCCGGCATCATCAGCGGCAAGGGGTTGCTGCGGTCACTGAGCTGGGTGGTCACGTCAACGAAGTTGCTGCCGGGAATGTGTCCCGCCGCGAACTCGTCACGCGCCGGCACAAAGCCGAAACTGCCGTCAGGCTTCTTCAGCATCACCTGCGAACAGTCGAATATGCGCATGGCAGGGTCAGCCAGATGTTGCTGTAGCCACTCACCACTGACCAAGGGGGAAGGAATTTGCAGGTTCATGGGAAGACCTTTTCAGTGTGCAGAGGCCTAGTGTCAAAGCCTTGCAAAAAAAAGGCAAGTCGGCCGAACCCGGAGTAGCGGTCGCGCGGTGAAATGCTGTTGCGGACTCTCTTGAGTTTGTGCCCTTGGTTGATCCCACGAGCATTGCCGCGGTCTGGCCGGTGCAGGTAAGCTGGAGGCTACCGTGACGGAACGCTGGGAATCAACCATGCAAGAGGAACTACGCCGGCAATACCTTGCTTCGCTACCTGAGCGCGTCGCAACGCTCAAGACACTCGTCCGCGATTACCGGCTGGGCAGCCAGACAGCTGCCCAAAAGGAAATCGACGAGAAAATCCGAATACTGGCGCACTCACTCTACGGGTCCGGAGCCACCTTCGGCTTTCCGGCCATCAGTGATGCAGCCCACAAGGTCGAGCACGCGCCGCCAGCGGAGCTGCTCAAGTACGTCCCGGAACTCGCCAAGGTGCTGCTCGACTGTATCGAACAGGGCAAGACACCACAGCCAACCCGGATACTCATCATTGATGACGACCAGACCACGGCCGCCCTGCTGCGCAACAGCATCCTCTTTTTGCATCCCGACTTCGTCATCGACCTTGCGGCGTCCGCGCGCCAGGGCCAGGAGTTTCTGGTCCTGAACAGCTATGCGCTGATCATCCTCGACCTCGTCATGCCGGACCGCGATGGGCGCGACCTGCTGCGTGAAATCCGCCTCGACTTCAAACTGACCATGCCGGTGCTGGTGCTCACCGGCATCCAGAAGGACGTCATCCGCGTGGAGTGCATGAGCCTCGGCGCCGACAAGGTGCTGATGAAACCCCTGCAACAAGACCTGCTTGGCCCGGTGATCGATGCCCTGTTGAAGAAGGGCGAGATAACCAAGCTGGAGCTGGTTCCCAAGGGCAATGAGGCAATGCCGACGGGCGAAGCTGGAAGATCGGTGAAGGTGGACATTGCCGGCAAACAGGTGTTGCTGGCCGAGGACGACACCATGCAGGCAGCGCTCATCAAGCAGCAACTTGGCCAGCAGGGTCTGGGCGTCCAGCATGCCAACAATGGACGCGAAGCCATGGCCCTGCTACGCACGCGCAGCTTCGACCTCATCATCCTTGATGTGATGATGCCGTTGTTCTCGGGATTCGAAGTACTGGAGCGCGTGCGCGGGGAACTGGGCCTGAAGGACGTGCCGGTTATCATGGTCACTGCAATGGGCAGCGAAGCCGACATCATC
>JBIIWP010000085.1:0-13426 GCA_044338855.1 Pseudohongiellaceae bacterium
CATTGTGCCTCCCTTCGGTGGGAGACACAGGTCTGCAAAAACAGCTCTCGCGGGCTGTTTTTTGTTTTTCAGTTCATGAAAACCAGATGGATGCCGGGATATCACACGCATGAGCAAGCTGCTGGGAGCCGTATTTCCGGGTCAGGGTTCACAACAGGTAGGCATGCTTGCCGGCCTTGCTGCCATCCATCCGCAAGTGGGTGACACCTTCCAGGAAGCGTCGGCAGTACTTGGATATGACCTGTGGCAGCTGGTGCAAACTGGTCCGGCCGAGCAACTGGCCCTGACGCACATTACCCAGCCAGCCATCCTCGCCAGTTCGGTGGCGATCTGGCGCGTTTGGCAGGCGCAGGGTGGGTCAGTTCCGGTCCTCATGGCCGGCCACAGTCTGGGGGAGTATTCGGCCCTGGTGTGCAGCGGTGCACTGGACTTTGCAGAGGCTGTGGCACTGGTCAGGCAGCGCGGCGAATTCATGCAGAGTGCCGTGCCAGTGGGTACTGGAGGCATGGCTGCCATCGTCGGCCTCGATGACGCTGCCGTGGTGCAGGCCTGTGCCGCCGCCAGTACCGAAAGCGACATGGTTGCTGCGGTGAATTTCAACTCTCCGGGACAGGTCGTAATCGCCGGCCATGCTGCGGCAGTGAACCGTGCCGGTGAGCTCTGCAAGGCAGCTGGTGCCAAGCGCGCCTTGCCCTTGCCGGTCAGTGCACCATTTCACTCCCCATTGATGCAACCGGCCGCCGAGCGTTTTGCTGCCGTGTTGGCCGACGTAGCCGTCCAGGCACCGGCCATCCCGGTAATCCAGAATTTCGGACTGGCGTCCACCAGCGACCCCGCCGTAATCCGCCGCAACCTGGTCAGCCAGATCTACAATCCTGTGCCGTGGGTTGCCACCATCCAGCAGTTCGCCAAAAGCGGTATCGGTGCCGTTATCGAGTTTGGTCCTGGCAAGGTTTTGTGCGGCCTGAACAAGCGCATCGATCCGGGCATGGAGGCGCTTGCCGTCAATGAGCCGGACAACCTGCAGGCCGCTATTGCCGCCCTGCAGTTGCAGTAAGACCATTCGTCATTGCCTGAAAGGAGCCAGCATGAGCATCGCCGGAAAAATCGCAGTCGTGAGTGGCGCCAGTCGCGGCATCGGCAAGGCCATCGCACTGGAGCTGGCAGGCCGTGGTGCCATCGTCATTGGGACGGCCACGACTGAGCAGGGGGCTGCCGCCATCTCACAATATCTGCAGGAGGCGGGCGCCAAGGGTCAAGGCCTGGCCCTCGATGTCGGTTCCGTTGCTTCCGTCGAGGCCTTCAGCAAGTCTGTGCAGGAGTTGCATGGCGCGGTCGAAATATTGGTCAACAACGCCGGCATCACGCGCGACAACCTGATGTTGCGCATGAAGGACGAGGAGTGGCAGGCCGTGATCAATACCAATCTCAACTCAGTGTTCCGCATGAGCCGCAGCTTCCTGCGCGGCATGACCAAGGCACGCTGGGGGCGCATCATCAATATCAGCTCCGTGGTGGCTTCCAGCGGCAACGCCGGCCAGGCCAACTACGCGGCAGCCAAGGCTGGAATGGAAGGCTTTGCGCGCGCGCTGGCCATGGAAATCGGGTCGCGGGGCATCACCGTCAACTGCGTGGCGCCGGGCTTCATCGATACCGACATGACCCGTGAACTGGGCGAAGAACAGACGCAGGCACTGTTATCGAAAATCCCGCTCGCCCGCTATGGCCAGCCCCAGGAAATTGCAGCGGTAGTGGGCTTTCTGGCATCGGCCGAGGCCGGCTATATCACGGGCGAAACTATCCATGCCAACGGTGGCATGTATATGGCATAATCGCGCCGTTTTCCGCTGTCAGCGGGACTTTGTGCAAGATTACAAAACGGGCAAACTCGGGTACACTGCCGGCCTCTCAGCGGTAGCGTGGTGGTTGGTTTCCAAAGCCTCCCGGTGAGCCAGAATTTTTCGTACTACCATGTACCAGGACATGTACCAGGAGCTGAAATAGATATGAGTAGCATTGAAGAACGAGTGAAGAAAATCGTTGCCGAACAGCTCGGCGTGAAAGAAGAAGAAGTCAAAAACGCTGCTGCCTTCGTCGAGGATTTGGGCGCTGATTCGCTCGACACCGTTGAGCTCGTCATGGCTCTGGAAGAGGAATTCGAAACCGAGATTCCGGACGAAGAAGCCGAAAAAATCACTACCGTACAACTGGCTATCGATTACATCAACCAGCATCTTTGATTCTGGTAGTCCGTTGTAAGGTCCGGTCAATCCGGTCGTAAGCAAGGTCTTTCAAAAAAGCTACTCCGGACCTGTCCTGAGTAGCTTTTTTGTTGGAAGCTGGCAGGGTGTCAGTCACACACCCGGACTGCGCGGACCTTGCATTTGCAAAAGCTTGATCAGAAGAAGGAGAACCTCTTGTCACGCAGAAGAGTGGTTGTCACAGGCCTTGGGGCGGTTACCCCGCTTGGAAATGATACTGCCAGCACCTGGCAGGGCTTGTGCGAGGGTAAGAGCGGCATCGCTGCGATCGAGCATTTCGATGTGTCGGCGTTCAGTACGCGGTTCGGCGGATCAATCCGCAACTTCGACATCAGCGAATACATTTCCGCCAAGGAAGCGCGACGTATCGACCAGTTTCTGCACTATGGACTTGCCGCCGGCATCCAGGCTGTGCGCGACGCGGGTCTGACCGAAGCAGGGTACGACCCTCTTCGGGTAGGCGTAGCGGCAGGCTCAGGCATCGGCGGCATTACGTCGATCGAAGACGCACTGCGCACGATCGAGAGTGCAGGTCCGCGCAAGGTTTCCCCGTTCTTCGTGCCGGGGGCCATCATCAACATGATTGCCGGTACTCTATCGATACAGTTCAATTTCCAGGGTCCGAACATCTCCATCACCACGGCCTGCACCACCGGGACGCACAACATCGGCATGGCGGCGCGCATGATCGCCTACGGTGATGCTGACGCCATGGTGGTGGGTGGCGCCGAAATGGCCACATCAGCCGTCGGTCTCGGCGGTTTCTGCGCTGCCCGCGCACTGTCTACCCGCAACGAGGATCCCACCAGCGCGAGCCGTCCCTGGGATGCCGATCGCGATGGCTTCGTATTGTCCGACGGCGCCGGCATGCTGGTGCTGGAAGAGTACGAGTCGGCCCGCAAGCGTGGCGCCAATATCTATGCAGAGCTCGTCGGCTTCGGCATGAGCGGCGATGCGTTCCATATCACCTCGCCGCCCGAGGATGGTCGCGGCGCTGCGGCCTGCATGCGCAATGCGCTCAATGATGCGGGCATCGCACTGGAAAAGGTCGATTACATCAACGCACATGGCACGTCCACGCCTGTCGGCGACAAGGCCGAGACCCTGGCCATCCGCAAGGTCTTCGGCGGCCATGCCGACAAGCTCGCTGTCAGTTCCACCAAGTCGATGGTCGGCCATCTGCTGGGCGCCTCAGGCGCCGTCGAAGCGATCTTCAGTGTACTGGCATTGCGCGACCAGGTGGCTCCTCCCACTATCAACCTGCATACCCCCGGTGAAGGTTGCGACCTCGACTACGTGCCGAACATGGCACGCAACATGAAGATGGATGTCGTGCTCAGCAATTCCTTTGGCTTCGGCGGTACCAACGGTTCGCTGCTGTTCAGGCGTCTCTGAGCCTCATGCTGATTGACGGCCTTCCAAGCGAACAGCTGCCTGCCACCGATCGGGGACTGGCTTACGGGGATGGCCTGTTCGAGACCATCAGGATTCACCGTGGCAGGCCCTTGTTCCTGGAACAGCACCTGCAGCGTCTGGCGCTTGGATGTGCGCGGCTTGGTATCGCCACCAATCTCCCGCAATGGCAGCACTGGCTTGAACTTGCCCTGCAACAAGACCACGTTATCAAGAGTGGACAGGAGCATGCCCGGGCTGGAGTGCTGAAGCTGATCATTACGCGTGGTTCGGGCGGACGCGGCTACCGGCTGCCTGAACCCACACAACCGCGCTGTCTCATCAGTCTGCATGCCTTGCCGCAGTCCTCCCTGCATGATTCCCGCGAGGGTATCAAAGCGTTTGTTTGTGAACAGCGCCTGGCGCACCAACCGACTCTCGCGGGAATCAAGCATCTCAACCGGCTCGAGCAGGTGCTCGCGAGTCGCGAGTTTCCCGATGCCAGCTGGCACGAAGGTCTCATGCGCGACTATGCCGATAACCTGGTGGAGGGTACGCGCTGCAATCTTTTTGTAGCCAGGAAGGGACGCCTGTTGACGCCGGACCTCACCTACTGCGGGATCGCCGGCATTCTGCGCGCACAGTTGCTGGACCTGTTCGGAAGCAGGGTAGAAGTAGGTACTGTTCCCAGTACCAGCCTGTTGGACACAGACGAGATCTTCGTGTGCAACAGCGTGTTGGGCATCTGGCCGGTGCGACACCTGCGTTACGCTGGCAAGGAACGACTGCTGGAAGTGGGTCCCTGGGCGAGGGAAGCACTGAGCTGGTTTGATGGAGTGCTTGCGTGATCGCCCGCAGCCTGGCCGTGCTGGTCATGTACCGCCGTCAGGCAGCTGGGGTCGCTGCACTGGTGCTGGTGTTGCTGTTGGTGCGCGTTTATCAATTCAAGGCCCATGTAGAAGGCCCTTTGCTGCTGCAATCTGCGCAGGTGTTGCAGGTCGAAAAAGGCGCTTCGCTGACGCGTGTCCTGTTGGACCTTGAAGTCCAGGGTATCCTGCAGGGAGCCAAAGATGTACTGCTGTATGCCCGTTTCACGGAGTTCGCTACGCGCATGCAGGCTGGTGAGTATGAGCTCGTGGCGGGTTTGACGGCGCGCGGGCTGTTGCAACTGCTGGCATCGGGCAAGGTAATCCATCATCAGCTCAGCATCATCGAGGGCTGGACCTTACGGCAGGCCTTGCAGGCCATCCAGGCCCATCCGGCCATCACCACCACGTTGCCCCTGGATGATCCGCAGGCGCTGCAAACGGCGTTTGCCACGGAACAGTATCCGGAGGGCCTGGTGTTTCCGGATACCTACAATTTCACGCGCGGCACTACGGATGTCGAACTGCTGCAGCGCGCACACGGCGTGATGGAGCAAACTCTGGCCTTGAGTTGGGCTGGTCGCGACGCCGGGTTGCCCTATGACTCGCCGTACGAAGCGCTGGTCATGGCCTCGATTATCGAGAAGGAAACCGGCCTGGTGGAGGAACAGCGCCACATTGCCGGCGTGTTCGTGCGCCGTCTGCGTCTGGGCATGCGCCTGCAGACCGATCCGACCGTGATCTACGGACTTGGTGCCAGCTTCGACGGCAATCTCACGCGTGCCCACCTGCAGGAAGACACGCCGTGGAATACCTATGTCCGGGAAGGCCTGCCGCTGACGCCCATCGCCTTGCCCGGCCTTGGTGCGATTGAAGCCAGCCTGCATCCCGCCGATGGCGACACGCTGTATTTTGTTGCAAGAGGTGATGGCAGCCATTACTTTTCGGCCACGCTCGATGAACACAATCAGGCCGTGCGTAAGTACCAGTTGGGTGAAACCGCTCCATGAATACCAACAGTGAACAAGCCCACAAGCCGGCACACTTCATCGCCATCGAAGGCGTGGACGGGGCAGGCAAGGGCGTCCAGAGCCGCCTGTTGCTGCAGGCCCTGCTAAGTGCGGGCGTCGATACGATTCTTACCCGTGAGCCCGGCGGTGCGCCGGGAGCGGAAGAAATCCGGCAGTTGCTGGTGACCGGCGCCGCCGACAAATGGGATGCCATGACCGAATTGCTGCTGATCAATGCGGCACGCCGCAACCACCTGCAGCACACGATCTGGCCGGCGCTGGCTGCGGGCCGCTGGGTGCTCTCCGACCGCTATGCCGATTCCACGCGCGCGTTCCAGGGCTTTGCCGGCGGTCTCGGCCTGGCGCTCATCGACAGCCTGCACCGCAGAGTCACCGGGGATTTCAACCCGGACCTGACCTTGGTACTGGATCTCGCTCCAGAATTGTCGCTGGAGCGCACCCGGAAGCGGGGCGACAGTGAAGACCGCTTCGAGAAGAAGGGACTGGCGTACCAGCAACGCGTAGGCGACGGATTCCGCGCACTCGCATCGCGTTCACCGCAAACCCATGCGCTGATCGATGCCAGCGGCAGCATTGAAGTGGTCGCGGCCCGCATCTGGCAGGCCGTGACCTCCCACTTTGACCTGCACTTCGGGACCGGTCATGGACGCTGAGCAACTGCTGCCCTGGCAAGAGTGCCAATACCGCGACTTTACCCACCTCGCGACCAACAGCCGTTTCGGGCATGCCTGGCTTGTTACCGGCGTCGCCGGAATCGGCAAGCTGCAGTTTGTCCGCTACACAGCCCGCTACCTGCTGTGCCAGCAGCCCATGCAGGGCAGGCCCTGCGACAAGTGCACCTCCTGCCACCTGTTCAGCAGGGGCACACATCCTGACTGGTTCCTGTTGCAGCCGCCCAAACGCCTGATCGTGGTGGACCAGATCCGGGACGCCATCGAGTTTGCCAGCAATACCAGCCAGCGCGGCGGTTACAAGATCCTCTGCATCGATCCCGCTGAAGCCATGAACCTGAACGCGGCGAATGCCTTGCTGAAATTGCTCGAGGAGCCGCCGGCTGGCACGCTGCTGTTCCTGCTGTCGCAGCAGCCGGGCCTGCTGCTGGCTACTCTGCGCAGCCGCTGCCAGCAGCTAAAATTGCCACTGCCCGCGCGCGAGGAAGCGCTGGAGTGGCTTGCTGCCAAGGGCTGTGCCGGTGATTCAGCGCGCTTGCTGCAGAAGTCGGGCGGAGCGCCCTTGCGCGCACTCGCCATGAGCGAAACCGGCTTGCTGGCAGAGCATGACAGCATCCTGCAGTGCGTCCAGGAGGTTCTGTCCGGTGCCTGTTCGCCGATCCAGGCTGCACGCAAATGTGAAAAATTCAATATCGTGTCTATCATGGAGACTCTCCTGCAAGTCACGAGTGAACTCGCCATGCATCTGCAAGCCGACACGGTCCTGACCGACCTGCAACTGCAACCCCTTGCCGACCTCGCCAGCCTGAAAGGCAGGGTGCCGGGATCGTTGGCGGTTCACGGCCTGCATGCTTCGTTCGGACGCACGCGCAAAACCATGCTGTCCAGCAACAACCCCAATGCCTTGCTGGTGCTGGAACAGGTTTTCGGCGAGTGGGGTACACTCCGACAGCGCACCAATCCCGGACGCGCCCAAGGTCGACAGTCACCATGACGCTAGACGAAAACCTGCCTGCGCCGGCGGCATCCAAACACGGCATCCTGTCGATCAGCATCAAGGAACTGTCCGTCCTGTATTCGGCCTACATGTCTTTCGTGGAAAACGGCGGCCTGTTCATCCCCACCCGCAAGCTCTACGAGATGGGTGATGAAGTATTCATCCTGCTGGGGCTGATGGAAGAGGCGGAGCGTCTGCCGATTTCGGGCCGCGTGGTGTGGATGACACCTTCCGCAGCACAAGGCAACCGCGCCCAGGGCATTGGCGTGCAGTTCACCGAGAAGGACAGTCCGGCTCGCGCCAGGATCGAGAAATATCTCACCGGCATGCTGGGCGGCGAACGCCCGACCCATACGCTGTAAACAGCAAATCGATAGAAAAAATTTCCATACAAGAAGAGCATTGCCACAAGGGGATATGCATGAATCTCAATGACTGCCACAACTTCCAGGATTTCCGTGAACTCGCGCGGCGGCGCCTGCCATATCCCATTTTCCATTACATCGATGGTGCGGCCGACGACGAAGTCACGTATCGCCGCAATACCCAGGCCTATGATGACGTAGACCTCGTGCCCAGCGTGCTGGCAGGTGTCGACCAACTCGACATGTCAGTGACAGTGTTTGGCAAGAAGCTGGACATGCCCTTGTACTGCGCCCCTACGGCGCTGCAGCGCCTGTTCCATCACGACGGCGAGCGTGCCGTCGCGAAGGCGGCCCAGAAGTTCGGCACGATGTTCGGCGTGTCCTCGCTCGGCACCGTCAGCGTGGAAGAGATCGGGTCCATGATCGACACGCCGAAGATGTTCCAGTACTACTTCCACAAGGACCGCGGCCTCAACGAGAGCCTGCTGGAGCGCGCACGCGCGGCCAAATTCGATGTGCTGGCGCTGACAGTGGACACCATCACCGGCGGCAACCGCGAGCGCGACAAGCGCACCGGCTTTACCTCGCCGCCCAGCCTCACGCTGAAGAGCCTGATGAGTTTTGCCATGCGTCCGTCGTGGGCATTCAATTACTTCACGCATCCGGCCTTCGAGCTGCCACATCTTTCCACGCACGTGAAGGAAGGCAGCAATCTCGCCACGTCAATCGGTTCGTATTTCTCCAGCATGCTGGACCAGAGCATGAACTGGAAAGATGCCGAGCAGCTGTGCGCACGCTGGAATGGCCACTTCGCCCTGAAAGGGGTTATGAGTGTGGAAGATGCGAGGCGTGCCGTCGATATCGGTTGCACCGGCATCATGGTGTCGAATCATGGTGGTCGTCAGCTCGACGGTTCGCGCAGCCCCTTCGATCAGCTCGCGGAGATCGTTGATGCCGTGGGCGACAAGATCGATGTGATTTGCGAAGGCGGTATCCAGCGGGGTACGCATGTGTTGAAAGCGCTGTCGGTAGGGGCCAAGGCCTGCTCAGGTGGCAGGATGTACCTCTATGCATTGGCAGCCGCCGGTCAACCCGGTGTCGAGCGCGCCCTCGCACAATACCGCAGCGAAATCGAACGCGGCATGAAGCTGATGGGCTGTCGCAGCGTTGCCGACTTGAGTCGGAAGAACCTGCGCTGGCGCTGAGGCACTGGTGCTTGAGTTGAGCCTGCTTTCGATCAACGGCAAGCGGCTAGAAGCCGGCCACGCCACCCACGTTGCGCGGATCCGATACGCCGATCAGGGTGCCGTCTTCCACCAGGATGGTGTTGGCGTCACCAATACCGAAGCCGGCGCCGCTGAGGCCCTTGTGCCCCATGGCGCGCAGGGCTTCCAGTCCTGCCTCGTCGATGGCGCCGGTTTCAAACCGCACCATGTCGGGCTGCCACTGGTGGTGGATACGCGGGCTGTTGACCGCGCTTTCTGCATCCATGCCATGGGCCAGTACGTTCAGCAGCACCTGCAGTACCGTGTTGATGATGGTGGCGCCGCCAGGTGAGCCCGTCACCAGTACAACCTTGCCGTCCTTCGTCACAATAGTCGGCGTCATCGATGACAGCATGCGCTTGCCGGGCTGGATGTCGTTGGCATCACGACCGATCAAGCCATAGGAGTTCGGTGTGTTGGGCTTGCTGGAAAAGTCGTCCATTTCGTTGTTGAGCAGAAACCCTGTACCTGGCACGACGATGCGATTGCCGTAGGAGCGGTTAAGGGTAGTGGTCAGCGATACCGCGTTGCCGTGCTTGTCGACTACCGAGAGGTGCGTGGTCTGCGGGCTTTCCTCGGGCCAGCTGCCGGCACCGATTGCGGCACTGTCCGTGGCGCGCTCTGGATCGAAGTCGGCGAACCGCTGCTGCGCATAGGCTTCGGAGGTCAGCATCGCTACGGGAATTTCCACGAAATCCGGATCGCCCAGGAATTCTGCACGATCAGCATAGGCACGACGCTGTGCCTCGATCATCAGATGGACGGTCGCTGCAGTGCCCCAACCCAGAGCCTTCAGATCGTGGCTTTCCAGCATGTTCAACATCTGCAGCAACAGCACACCGCCGGAAGAGGGTGGTGGCATCGACCAGATGTCGTGACCCAGATATTGGCCATGCAAGGGTTCACGCCACACTGGTACATATGACGCCAGGTCGTCAGCAGAGATCAGGCCACCGTTACGCTGCATTTCTGCCACCACCAATGCTGCCGTCTCGCCCTTGTAGAAGCCGTCGCGGCCGTCGCTGGCAATGCGTTTCAGCGTGCTGGCGAGATCCGGTTGGCGCCATACTTCAGCGACGGAATAGGGAACACCGTCCTTGCTGAATGCCGCTAGCGATGCGGGATACTGGCGAAAGGCCGCCATGTTTTCGGCGAACTGGCCAACGAGGTCTTCATTCAATTCAAACCCCTCTTCAGCCAGACGGATAGCGGGCGCCAATACCTGCTCCCGATCCATGGTGCCGTGGCGCTCGAGTGCATCGAGCAGGCCGGCAACGGAACCTGGCACCCCGGAGGCCTGCAGGCTGTTTACCGCAAGATTGCGGTCGACGTTGCCCTCTGCATCCAGAAACATGTCACGGTGGGCTGCGCCCGGTGCCACTTCCCGGTGGTCCTGGGTCAGCACTTTGCCATCTGCCGTGGCGAGCACAAGGAAGCCGCCGCCGCCGAGATTTCCTGCGGAAGGATAAGTAACGGCCAGGGCAAAGGCCGTCGCTACAGCAGCATCAATAGCGTTGCCGCCGTCCGCGAGGATCTGGCTGCCTGCCTCTGATGCCAGGTCCGAACGGGACGCCACCATGCCGCCGGAACCGCGCAGGGTTTCGGCGCAGGCATTGTTGTAAGCCAGCAGCAGGGACAGCAACAGCAAAAACTGTTTCACCTGGATATCCTCGTTATATTACCTGCGATAAATCAAGCAAGGATGATGCCATTCAGGCAATGAAACGGAAAGTCAGATTTAGCCGGGGCAGCGTAATGCCGGATTGCTTGGGAATCTGATGTTGCCAGTGGGACTGCAGACCCGAGCCCATCAGCAGCAGCGAGCCGTGGCTGAGTTCCAGAGCGAGCTTGCCGACATCCTTGCGGGTCTTGTGGCGCAACTCGAAGCGACGGCTGCTGCCGAGGCTCAGCGAGGCGATGATGGGATCGCTGCCAAGTTCTTTCTCGTCGTCACTGTGCCAGCTAACGCTGTCGCTGCCGTCCCGGTAGTTGTTGAGCAGCACGGCGTTGAATTGGTGGCCCGTGCGTTGTTGCAGTTCGTCACGGATTTCCTGCAGCAGCGGAGTAAAGGGCAGGGGAGCCAACAGGATGCCGGAGTAGCCATAGCGTGCTTCCGGCACGCCGTACCAGGCTTGCAGGCGCGGTACCGACAGGGTTTTGCCATGCATGCGGATGCTGTCCTGACGCCAGGGTGTTTCGGCAGACAATTGCTGCAGCCACAGATCGCTGCGCGGGGCAGCACAGTAGCGCGGATACCAGAAGAGTTCGCCGTCAGGTAACACGAGCTGTTCGAATTCTGCGGCAACAGCGGGGTACAGCAAGGAGTCGGGAGGGTGCATGCGGGACATGGAGACCATGCCCAGCCCCGGGTGGGGCTGGCGACAGTCACCTGGCTTTGAAGTCAGCCCAGCAGTTCGAGCAGGGCTTCTTTTTTCTCGGCTGGCAGGTTCTCGAGGCGGCGCGACAATTCAAGCTCGGTATTGCGCTCACCCGCCTTGAAGCTGCTGTCGGGATTGGCCGCTGCCATTTGGTCCATGAATTTTTGTCGGATGTGGTTCTCCAACACCATGATGATCTCGGAGTTCATGCTGCGGCGATTTTGCTCCGACAGGCTGCGGATCTGGTCGCGCAGGCCGTTTGGCAGCCGGATCACGAACTTTTCGACGAGAGCGGGAGTTCTCTCGTCGGCCGTCATCTCGATGTCATGGTTTTCCGAAGACATGTTATCGCTCATATTGATGCTCCTCTCACCCTGCCCGGGCAGTGACTAGTGGATCCGGGTCTGGTCAACTGCTACAAGGCCTTTATAAGGTCTGGTTTCCGCGCAATACTAATCCCAGTTTTCTTTTCTGAGAATTCATTTTTTGTGCAATATGTGGAAAGTTACCCATGTTTGACGTCGATTTGTTTGTAGTAGGGGCTGGTTCTGGAGGTGTCCGCGCCGCGCGCATGGCTGCCGGCATGGGGGCCACCGTAGCCATCGCAGAGGATCTGTACCTCGGCGGTACCTGCGTCAATGTTGGCTGTGTGCCCAAAAAGCTGTATTCCTACGCTTCCCAGTACTCCGCTGATTTCATTGATGCCCGCGGCTTTGGCTGGAGCCTTGGGGAAACGACTTTCTCGTGGCAGGTGCTGCGCGAAAACAAGAAGCAGGAAATCAGCCGCCTCAACGGCATCTATCTGCAATTGCTGGAGAAGGCCGGGGTTACCGTGCACCGGGGGCACGCCACGCTGGCCGGTCCCAACGAAGTCCTGCTGGATGGCCGCAGCATCAGGGCACGGCATATCCTGCTGGCGACTGGTGGCTGGCCCCAGGTACCAGAGTTTCCGGGCAGCGAGCATGTGCTGACCTCCAATGAAATGTTCGACCTCGAGACCCTGCCCAAACGCCTGCTGGTGCTGGGTGGCGGCTACATCGCCGTGGAGTTCGCCGGCATTTTCAGTGGCCTCGGCAGCGCCACGACGCTGTCTTACCGTGGCGACAAGGTCTTGCGCAGCTTCGACGAGGATCTGCGTTCGCGCTTCATGACCGAGGCCGCGCGCCACATGACACTGATGATGAACAGCAATGTGAGTGGAATCAGCCGCAATACGGATGGCAGTCTGCGTGTAGCAATGGCAGAGGGGCAGGTATTCGACGTCGATGCCGTGCTTGCTGCCACGGGGCGCAAGGCGAAGACCGACGGCCTTGGCCTGGAGCACACGGCGGTCGAGCTTGACGCCAAAGGCAACATCCAGGTGGACGCTATGTTCCAGACCGCAGAGCCGTCGATCTACGCGCTCGGCGATGTGGTCGGGCGCATGGCGCTCACACCGGTCGCCCTGGCCGAAGGCATGTTCGTGGCGGATCACCTGTTCGGAAGCCGGAGTCGCCACATGTGCTACGACAATATCGCTACCGCAGTGTTCAGCCATCCCAATATCGCGGCGGTTGGACTCAGCGAAGCTGCTGCGCACAAACGCTATGGCGATATCAGCGTGTATGAAAGTGATTTTCGTCATATGCGCCATACTTTGTCGGGTCGTCAGGAACGCACCTACATGAAGGTCATCGTGGACAGCGCCAGTGACAAAGTGGTCGGCATGCACATGCTGGGTGCTGACGCCGGCGAGATCATCCAGGGCTTTGCCGCGGCCATGGTCGCGGGTATCTCCAAGCAGCAACTGGACCGCACGATTGGCATACATCCCACGGCAGCGGAGGAGTTTGTGACGATGCGGGTGGCCCGCAGCGGGTAGGTCATAAACCAGCACTGGACAGCCATCCACTATTTCCGGTAATATTTATTACCGGAAATAGTGGAAGTGCTTGTACGAGCAATAAAAACACTATTTCATGTACTTATAATGTCTTGCTGAGACTTTACATGAAGCCACCAGTCCCGTTCTTTGACACCTTGCAAGAGTTGGCCAACCCTTTCAGGCAACGTGTCCAATCCGTTGCCCACCTGCAGTTGGAATCAGAGCCGCCACACGCGGTTGACGATTACCAGTTCGCCAGCGAGTTCCTCTACAGTTACCGCGGCAGTCCCGATACCTTTTCTACCTACCGCCGCGAAATCGAGCACTTTCTGCACT
>JBIIWP010000086.1:0-13345 GCA_044338855.1 Pseudohongiellaceae bacterium
TCCAGTGCACTTCGTATCTCTTTGCGGAGTCTTGAGATAGAGATGGGAATTGCCTTGGTCCAGCTCGCGAGCAGCCCGAACCAAGAGCCTTCGAGTTTTGTTTCCGCATCAGGCCGCAAAATTTCAGAACTTGCGGATATTGATATGGATACTACTGAGCGAGGTCAAATCTCTCCGAAAGCAGTGCGCGGTAAGAATGACTTTCTGTTCTTGGGAGGTGAGGACTCGAATGGGTTGATCCAACATATCACCGGAGCTAAAGCTATCACTGAAGACCCAAGAAGGCTTTGGGCGGATTAACACCAGCAGCCTATGCAAGACAGCTGGCGATGAACGCAGTTACAGTTGACCCCGGACTCTAAAGCCAAGTGCTACTGAGGACGGGGGGACGTCGATGCGCGGCAATCTGCTTGAGGCAGCCAATGCGATGTTCTGGTTCGAGCAGGTTGCTGAAGCCGTAATAGCCAAAAACGATAAGGTTGAAGGCCTTGGCAAACTTGAACGTTTCCATGCGCTGGCGCGACAGCAGAATGCTGCACTGCGGGCTGGCAACGGCCCTGGCCTTTACGTTGGCCTGCTGCAGCAGTTCAGTGGAGGCATCGAATGCAACGATGTCGCGGCCGGGGCGCGCCAGAGCCTGCATCACGCGGCCGCTGCCGCAACCGCCATCCAGGATGGTGGGCCCAAGGTGCTCAGCCAGGGTGTTGTACCAGGCCAGGTCGCCAAAGCGGCCGGCGTTTTTGCCGTACAGCATGTCGTAGAAGGTTACGTGCAGGTTGCTGCCCTGATAGAACGCCGCGCCGTCTGTTTCTGTTTCTGCGCTCACGCTCAGCTTTCTCCGAACAGGTCGCGGCTGTACACCTTGTGCTGCACGTCGCGGAGCTCGTCGGTTACGCGGTTGGCCACGATCACGTCGGCTGCCTGCTTGAACGCCTCCAGATCACGGATCACCGGCGAATTGAAAAACGCGCTGTCGCTGATGGTGGGCTCGTACACGATCACCGGAATGCCCTTGGCCTTGATGCGCTTCATTACGCCCTGCATGCTGGATTCGCGGATGTTGTCAGAACCTGCTTTCATGATCAGGCGGTAGATGCCCACGGTCTTGGGCTGCATCTTTACCACGCTCTCGGCGACGAAGTCCTTGCGTGTGGTGTTGGCGTCCACAATGGCGTTGATCAGGTTCTGCGGCACGTCGCGGTAGTTGGCGAGCAGCTGCTTGGTGTCCTTGGGCAGGCAGTAGCCACCGTAGCCAAAGCTGGGGTTGTTGTAGTGCTTGCCGATACGCGGGTCGCCGCAGACGCCATCGATTATCTGGCGCGTGTCCAGGCCGTGGGTGGCGGCGTAGCTGTCCAGCTCATTGAAGTAGGCCACGCGCATGGCCAGGTAGGTATTTGCAAACAGCTTGATGGCTTCGGCTTCGGTGGGGCCGGTGAGCAGCGTGTCGATGTTCTGCTTGATGGCGCCTTGCTGCAGCAGGCTGGCAAATTCGCTGGCTTTGACGTTCTGGTCGCCCACCACGATGCGGCTGGGGTACAGGTTGTCGTGCAGCGCCTTGCCTTCGCGCAGGAACTCGGGGCTGAACAGGATGTTGCTGGCGCCGGTCTGCTCGCGCAGGCGGGCGGTGTAGCCAACCGGCACGGTGCTCTTGATCACGATGGTGGCGCCGGGGCACAGCTGCAGCGCGTCATTCACCACGCTTTCCACGCTGCGGGTGTTGAAGTAGTTGGTTTCAGCGTCGTAGTCGGTGGGCGTGGCCACGATGACGAAGTCGGCGCCCTTGTAGGCCTGTTGCTTGTCGGTGGTGGCGCTGAGGTTCAGCGTTTTGGTGGCGAGGTACTCGCTGGCTTCCACGTCTTCGATGGGCGACTTGCGCGCGTTGACCAGCTCCACGCGCTTGGCGTCCAGATCCAGCGCGACCACCTCGTTGTGCTGGGCCAGCAAGATGGCATTGCTCAGACCAACGTAACCGATACCTGCTACGACTATTTTTGGCATGTTGCGACGTCGCTTTGGGGCCTGGTGCGCTGCGCCGGCCGGGGGTGGTTATGGGCGGGGAATATAGCGGGTTGTGGGGGTTGGGGCGAGTATCAGAGCCGGAACGGCACCCGGTCATTCAGGTAGCCGGCTTTGTAGGCGTCAGCGAAGTGCCTGAACTGGACGAGGTCCACTTTGTAGGGGAAGTTGCTTTCGGTGAGGCGCTCCTGCAACAGGCTTACCAGAGCGGAAAGGTCCTCTTTGCCTTCTACCATGAGGTCCAGATCGGAATGCGCGCCATGGTCACCCCGGGCGCGAGAGCCGTAGCAGTACACCTGTGCGCCCCGTGCGGTAAGGGGCCCGACAACCTCATCGCGGATCCATGCGTACTCGCCGGGTGTAAGGCCGAACATCATTTGCTTTCCAGGCGCGCCACCAGGCTCTTCAGATGCGGCACAAAGCTGCAGGCGAATGCGTAGACCTGTTCTGCCAGGTCTTCCCTGTAGGTGTGGGACGACAGGTTGCGCATGTCGATGGCTGCCAGCCAGATGGCGACATCTTCGATGTAACCGCTCTGCGCCATCTCGCGCACCACGTCCTTGGGGGCGGCCGTGGCAACACCCATGGCACGCTTGGCGCTTTTCCACGCCAGTTCTATGCAGAACTCGAAGCGCTGGATGACGGAGTCCCGCAGGAATTCGTTCTTTTCCTGACGCACCGCATCATCCAGACGGTCCACGGCCTTCTTGAATTCTTCGAGAGTCATCTGCGGATTCCCTGGTTGCAGTTGCGTTGCATTGTAGCCGGGCCTTCGTGCCGGGGGGAAATCGGCATGCCATAATGCCGGCCGGTTTCAGTGAGCAGCAGTGGAGTACAGAGTGCCCGAGAATATCGTCTGGCAGCAACAGCACATCACCCGCGCCGACCGCGCAGCGGCCAAGCGCCAACAGCCTTGCCTGCTGTGGTTTACGGGGCTGAGTGGCGCCGGCAAATCCACCATCGCCAATGCCTTGGACCGTGCACTGTTCGAGCGTGGTTACCACACCTACCTGCTGGACGGAGACAACATCCGCCACGGTCTCAGCCGTGACCTGGGCTTTTCGCCGGAGCACCGCGTGGAGAACATCCGCCGCATCGGCGAGGTGAGCAAGCTGTTCACCGATGCCGGGTTGATTGTGCTCAGTGCCTTTATCTCGCCCTATGCCAGCGACCGCGCACTGGTGCGCAACCTGTTCCCGGATGGCGAGTTCATCGAGGTGTTCATGGACACGCCGCTGGCCACCTGCGAGGCGCGTGACCCGAAGGGCCTGTACAAAAAGGCGCGTGCCGGCTCCATCAAGCAGTTCACCGGCATCGACTCGCCCTACGAGCGCCCAGTCGCTGCCGAGCTGGTGCTGGATACCTCGCAGCTGGATGTTGCTGCCTGCGTGCAGCGCCTGCTGGACTACATGGTACAGCGCCAGCTCATCACCCCCTCCTAATTACTGGCAAATCCGCTAATCCCCGCTTCAATGTGTCGCAGAAACCATTCTTGAGAACATAGCAATATTGCTATATGGTGGCCCGTGACATGGATTGTCGAAGTTCTCGCAGTAGCATCTGGAGGGAGCGCTATGGGAAATGCGTCTATCGGGAAAGGACGGAATCGCAAGAGCCTTGTATCTGACGCGGGCCGGAAAGCGGCTGGTGGTCGTGCGCGTGTTCAGGAAAAAGACGGAAAAAACGCCGAGGCGGGAACTGGAG
Organism: Pseudohongiellaceae bacterium; assembly: GCA_044338855.1. Classification (GTDB taxonomy): domain Bacteria; phylum Pseudomonadota; class Gammaproteobacteria; order Pseudomonadales; family Pseudohongiellaceae; genus CAILUG01. Next base: position 3,721 of record JBIIWP010000086.1, read on the forward strand.
CTGGCGCGCAAAAGGGCCGCGTCGCTGCTGTGAACGTTGCAACTTTGCCAGCTGCTGCGCTTTTCAAGAAATGGCGCAAGGATCCCGCCTACGTGCAGGCCCTGGAGCAAATCGATGCGGAATTTTCCACTATTGCGGCCATGATCGACGCGCGCCTGCGTGCCAGGCTCACTCAGGCCGAGCTGGCGCAACGTATTGGAACTACGCAAAGCGCCGTAGCGCGCATGGAGAGTGGTCGTTACAAGTTGTCCCAGTCCACTCTGGAAAAGTATGCCGAAGCAACTGGTTCTCGTCTCCGCGTGATATTCGAGCCTCTCTAGATTCAGATTGTCGCTGCACACTCAGATTAGGGTGGATCGCTGCGTCCACCCGCCTGACAGCACGTTACATTCGCAGGTAGACTTGCCGCATACAAAGGGCAGGGAGCCTCGCATGGACGCATTCACCATTCTTCATCACGGCGCCATCGACGGCGTTACCGGGTCCTGCCACGAGCTGCGCATGGGCCGCGACTTCGGCATCCTCATCGACTGTGGCCTGTTCCAGGGCGCGGAAACTTCCGGTGCCGGGGCCGGCGCCAACCAGCTGGAAATCAACTTCCCCATCGCCCACATCAAGGCGCTGGTGGTCACACATGTGCACATCGACCACGTGGGGCGCATTCCGTATCTGCTGGCGGCGGGCTTCAAGGGGCCGATCCTGTGCAGCCAGCCTTCGGCACATCTGCTGCCACTGGTACTGGAAGATGCGGTGAAGCTGGGCTTCAGCCGCGACCCGGAGCTGGTGCGCAGCTTTATGGCAGAGTTGAAGCAGCGCGTGCTGGGGCTGCCCTACCAGCACTGGTTTACGCTGCTGGATGAGGCCGGGCGCCAACTGCGCGTGCGGCTGCAGCCGGCAGGGCACATCCTGGGCAGTGCCTATGTGGAGTGTGACCTGAGCTGGAATCCTGTGCCCCGGCGGGGGCCGCCGCAGTTGCCGGATGTCCCGGCCGGGCCTGCGCTGCGGCAGCCCCATCGGGTGGTGTTCTCGGGCGACCTGGGCGCCCCCAACACACCCTTGTTGCCCTGCCCGCAACCACCGCAGCGCTGCGACACGCTAGTGATCGAAAGCACGTATGGGGATCGCAAGCATCCGGACCGCAGCACCCGCACGGCGCAGCTCAAGGCCATCATCGAGCGAGCACTGGCTAACCGTGGGGTGGTTCTGATTCCGGCGTTCAGCATCGGCCGCACGCAGGAGCTGCTGTACGAGCTGGAGTCCATCATCGCGGCAGAGGCAAGCCGCGCCGGGGCAGGGGAGCTGGACTGGAGCCACCTCGCCATCATCGTCGACTCCCCCCTGGCTGCCCGCTTCACCGACAGCTACCGCCTGCTGAAGCCCTTCTGGGATGAGGAAGCACTGGCAACCCTCAAGCAGGGGCGCGACCCGCTGGACTTCGATCAGCTGCTGACCATCGACAGCCATCAGGACCACGAACGCCTGCTGCGGCGGCTGCAGGACACGCACGAGCCCTGTGTGGTGATCGCCGCCAGTGGCATGTGCGCCGGGGGCCGCATCGTCAACTACCTGAAGGCGCTGATCGGCGATGAGCGCACAGACTTGCTGTTTGTGGGCTATCAGGCGCGCGGCACGCCGGGGCGCCAGATTCTCGAGCAAGACCAGCCACATGTGGAGCTGGATGACCAGCGCTACCCCATACGTGCCGCCGTGCATCAACTGAGCGGCTACTCCGCCCATGCCGATCGCCAGGACCTGATCGACTTCGTGCGCGGCATTCCGCAGCCGCCGGGGGAGGTGCGCATCATCCACGGCGAAGCTGCCGCCAAGCAGAGCCTGGCGCGCGCGCTGGGTGAGCTGCTGCCGGAAGCGAAGGTGTGGGTGCCGTGAGAGTTGTTGGCTTCAACGCCAGGGGTTGAAGACTCGCACTGGCAGGCCCGCGAAGTCTTTTTCATTGCGGGTAACCAGCACCATGTCGTGGCAGATGGCGGTTGCCGCCAGCAAGCTGTCGATGGCAGCAAGCGGCCGGGCACTTGCCGCCTGCAGCTGGCCCCAGCGATCTGCCACAGCTACATCAATGGGCAAGACCCGGCCGAAAAACCAGGACGGCAGTTCCAGTTCCAGCCAGTCCAGCAGGCGCTGGCGTCGCGTCTGGTCCTGTAATTGCTCAATGCCTTTGCGGATTTCGCCAAGCGTCAGAACGCTCAAATACAGGGAAGCAGCGGGACGGTCCTTGAACCAGGCCACCACTTCGGCGGCGGGCTTGGGCCGCCGCAGCTCCGACAGCACGTTGGTATCGATCAGGTAACTCAAAGCTGCACCTTGCGGGTCTTGCTCTTGTCTCGGGTCAAGGGCAGGTCGTCCACGAGCGCCAGTGGTGACTTCTGTATGAAGTCCACCAGAGAACCCTGTGGGCTCGTCAGCTGGTCGAACGTGTCCCTGGACACCAGCACGGCCACGGGCTTGCCATGCAGTGTGATCTCTTGCGGTTGTTGCTGAGCGCTTTTCACCAGTTCCGACATCCGTACCTTGGCCTCCTGCAGTTGCCAGCTTTGCATGGGGTATCTCCAGTTCTGACCAGTCTGGTCAGATTCTAGGTGTCCCCTTGGGTCTCATTCAAGTGGAAGATTCTCCGGTCTGCCAAAAAAAAGCCCCGCAGTGCGGGGCTTTTTTGTGTTGCTGCGTACTGTGACGCTTAGTCGTGGTAAGCCTTCTCGCCGTGCTCGGACAGATCCAGACCAGTGGACTCTGCTTCCGGGTTGACGCGCAGGCCGATGGTGTATTTCAGGCCGGCGAGGATCACCGCGCTCACTACACCGCTCCATACGATCGCGATCAGGACTGCTTTTACCTGGATCATGATCTGGGCAGAGTCGTAACCGAAGGCTGGTCCAACCCAACCATCAACCACGTAGCCAGCGCCACCCAGGGCGGGGTCTACGAAGATGCCGGTGAGGATGGCGCCAACGATGCCGCCTACAGCGTGTACACCGAAGGCGTCGAGGGCGTCGTCATAGCCCAGCTTGTTTTTCAGGTAGGCCACTGCGAAGAAGCAGATGGCACCAGCAGCAAGACCGATCACCAGGGCGCCCTGGATGCCGACGTAGCCGCAGGCAGGGGTGATGGCGACGAGGCCGGCGATGGCACCGGACACGATACCCAGCAGGCTGGGCTTGCCTTTGATGATCCACTCAACGCCCAGCCAGGTGACAGCGGCAACAGCGGTGGCGAACAGGGTGTTACCGAAGGCCAGTACCGCGTAGCCGTTGGCTTCGAGGTTGGAGCCGGCGTTGAAGCCGAACCAGCCAACCCACAGCAGGGCGGCGCCGATCATGGTCATTACCAGGCTGTGCGGAGCCATGGAGGTTTTGCCCAGGCCCTGACGCTTGCCAACGAAGATGGCGGCGACGAGACCAGCGATACCTGCGTTGATGTGCACTACGGTGCCACCAGCGAAGTCCAGGGCGCCCAGCTGCCAGAGGTAGCCAGCGGTTGCGTTCAGTTCGGCGACTACATCAGGGCTGGTGTAGGCGTCCGGACCTGGCCACCACCACACCATGTGGGCGAGCGGGATGTAGGAGAAGGTGAACCACAGTACCGAGAAGATCAGCACCGCGCTGAACTTCATGCGCTCGGCGTAACCACCGGCGATGAGGCTGACGGTGATGGCAGCGAAGGTGAGCTGGAAGAATGCGAACAGCATTTCCGGGATCACGACGCCTTTGCTGAAAGTACCAGTGGCGACGAAGAAGCCGTTGGCGTCGTAGACGACACCTTCAAGCAGCATCTTGCCAAGGCCACCGAAGAAGGCGTTGCCGTTGCTGAAGGCCATGCTGTAGCCGTAGACGACCCACAGCACCGCGATCACGCAGAAGATCGTGAACACCTGCATCAAGGTGGACAGCATGTTTTTGGAACGCACCATGCCGCCGTAGAACAGCGCCAGGCCAGGCAGGGACATCAGCAGCACGAATGCGGTGGAAACCAGCAGCCAGGCGATGTCACCGTTGTTGAACACCGGCGCATCCTGCGCGAAAGCCAGCTGTGGCACTGCGAGCGCCGCGGCAGCAAGGCCGAGCCAACCGACCCGTTTTACCGGGCCAGCCGACGCGGCTGGAATGAGAGAGCGGATATTTGTCATAGCATTTCTCCAGAACGAGAGGGAATTAGATGGCGTCATCACCGGTTTCGCCCGTGCGGATGCGCAAGGTCTGTTCGATGTCATACACGAAGATCTTGCCGTCACCGATCTTGCCGGTGTTGGCGGCCTTGGTAATGGTCTCGATGGTTTGCTCCACCGCGCTGTCCTTTACTACGACTTCAATTTTCAGCTTGGGGAGGAAATCGACCACGTACTCGGCACCGCGATACAACTCGGTGTGTCCCTTCTGGCGACCGAAACCTTTTACTTCCGTGACGGTGATGCCCTGGACTCCGATTTCAGAGAGGGCTTCCCTGACGTCATCAAGCTTGAAGGGCTTGATAATCGCATTGATCATTTTCATTGGTGTCTCCTGCGTCGTTTGTATGTGTCGGTGTGCGATTCACACTGCCAAGGTCAAAGCAAGCGGCATGCCAACAGAAAAAGCAGTGAAAGATCAGTCGATTGACGCAGTGGATAGGCTGGGCGAGATATTTTTGGGCATACCATGCTCTATGATGGTGCGTCGAATTGCATAAATGCACACAGATGGTGCGCTGCTGGTGCGATTTGGTCGGTTGCCGGCAAATTAATGTACAGACGCCGCTGCAGTGCCGACCGCAAAAAGGCAGGGGCTTGCTCATGCTTGGTGCATTAACACCAGTTTTGCCCAAATTTGGCACACACTTTGCTTCAAAACGCGCACATACCGATCAGGGGTCCCCGTGCCCGCCCGCACCATACCTTCAAAACAATAATGAGGAGATACCTCTGATGACCGTTACCGACCTCAAGACCCGCTGCTTCAAGACGGGAGCGCCGCTGGCCCTCGGCGCGCTCCTGCTGCCCGCTGCCGCCCAAGCCCAGGAAATCAGCGGCGCCAACACCGCCTGGATCATGACCTCCACCGCCCTGGTGCTGTTCATGACCATCCCCGGCCTGTCGCTGTTCTATGCAGGCCTCGTGCGCTCACGCAACGTGCTGTCGGTGCTGATGCAGTGCTTCGCCATCACTTGTGTGGCGTCACTCATCTGGTTGTTGTGCGGCTACAGCCTGGCCTTTACTGAAGCCAACGGTTTTATCGGTGGCCTCGACAACGTGCTGTTCGCCAACATCAAGGAAGACTCGGTGTCGGGCACCATTCCGGAATCCCTGTTTGCCCTGTTCCAGATGACCTTCGCCGTGATAACGCCAGCGCTGATTTTCGGCGGCTTCGCCGAGCGCGTGCGCTTCGGTGCGGTGATGCTGTTCAGTTCGCTGTGGTTGTTGCTGGTGTATGTGCCGGTGACGCATTGGGTGTGGGGCCCGGGCGGCTGGTTGCTGGAGAAAGGCCTGCTCGACTTTGCCGGTGGTACCGTTGTGCATATCACGGCGGGTGTTGCTTCACTGGTGTGCGCACTGGTGCTGGGTTCACGCAGCGGCTTCGGCAAAACCCCGATGCCGCCGCACAACCTCACCATGACGGTGACAGGCGCCGGCATGTTGTGGGTGGGCTGGTTCGGTTTCAACGGCGGCAGCGCGCTGGCGGCTGACGGTAACGCTGCGATGGCGATGCTGGTGACGCATATTTCTGCAGCCGCCGGCTCGGTGGCGTGGATGCTGATGGAGAAGCTCCGGTTCGGCAAAGCCTCGGTACTGGGCATTGTCACTGGCATGGTGGCAGGGCTTGGTACCATCACGCCGGCTTCGGGTTTTGTCGGTCCCGGCGGCGCACTGTTGATCGGCCTTGCTGCTGGTGTGGTGTGTTTCTTCGCCACGCAGACCATCAAGAACAAGCTGCACATCGACGATTCACTGGACGTGTTTCCGGTGCACGGCGTGGGCGGCATCATGGGCACTTTCCTTGCTGGCATATTTGCCTCGAGCAGTCTCGGCGTGTTCAGCGGGCAGGGCTACGCTGAAGGCGTCACCATGGGCAGCCAGATCGGCGTGCAGTTGATCGGTATTGTTTCCACGCTGGTGTACACGGCCGTACTGACCTTTGTGCTGCTTAAAGTGACCAACGCCATCACACGCTTCCGCGTCAGCGCTGAAGAGGAGGACACTGGCCTCGACATCGTCCTCCACGACGAACGCGGCTACGACCTCTGACGTTCCTGGGCAGGTTATTAACCTGACCCCAATTTATTGGGGGCTGGGATAGAATGGGGCATGACTCTTTCTACGCCAGCCCTCATCGCTGCACTTGCCGACGGCCGCTTCCACACCGGGGATGCGCTGGGTGCGCAGTTCGGCGTGTCGAAGGCAGCGATCTGGAAGGCGATCCGCAAGCTGGCGGAACATCAGCTCGATGTGCATTCCGTGCGCGGCAAGGGTTATCGTCTCAGCGAGCCTTTGTGCCTGCTCTCCGCCCCGCAAATCCTTGCGCGCTTGCCGCAGTCGAGGCGTGAGCAGCTCAGTGACATCGAGCTGCTGTACAGCGTGGACTCCACCAACTCCCATGCACTGCGACGCGTGCAAGCCGGCACGCTGGATCTTGCGGCCGGTCGCTGCTGGGCCTGTCTCGCGGAAAGCCAGACAGCAGGGAAGGGGCGGCGCGGGCGCGAGTGGGTAAGCCCCTTCGGTCACAATCTCTATCTGAGCGTGGTACGCGAATTCAACAATGGCGCCACGGCATTGGACGGCTTGAGCCTGGTGGTGGGGCTTGCCGTGGTCACGGCTCTGGTGGATCTCGGCTATTCCGGCCTGCAATTGAAATGGCCCAATGATGTATTGCTGGATGGCCGCAAACTTGCCGGTATCCTGCTGGAAGTAAGTGGTGACGTCACCGGCCTCTGTCATGTCGTCATCGGGGTTGGCCTGAACCTGCGCAGCAACAACAGCGCCATGGCGACAGTGGAACAGCCTTGGGCAGCACTGGACCAGGCCGGCTTCCAGCGCGCCAAACGCAATGAGCTGGTCGGGACCATCCTCAACAAACTGCTCACAGCCCTGCAGATGTTCGAACATTCCGGCTTCGCTCCATTCATGGCCAAATGGCAGGAATTCGATTGCACCTACGGTCGCGATATCGCGCTGCTGACTGCGGCCGGTGCGGTCCATGGCAAGGGCCTTGGCGTGAACGAGGGCGGTGCGTTGTTGCTGCAAACTGCCGATGGCAGCACGCAGCGTTTTCATGGCGGTGAAGTGAGCCTGCGCTTCGCATTGCAGAATGATAAGGACAATGGAGCGCAACCCCATGCTGCTGGAAATTGATGCAGGTAATACTCGCATTAAATGGCGTGTGATCGAACTCACCGGCACGGGCGGCGGTGCATGGCGTGCCAGCGGTGTGATCACGGAGCCTGAGGCGCAGGCGGCAATTGCCAAATTGATGGCGTCGCTGGAAAAAGCGCAGATCCGGGATTTGTCACGTATCTTCGTGAGCAGCGTGCGTAGCGATGCCTTTCGTACGCATTGTCGCGCGGAGTTGCAGGAACGGTTTGGTGTGAGCGCCGAATTCGCCGTGGCCGAATTGCAGTGTCGTGGTGTGCGCAACGGTTATGCCTTTCCGGAGCGGCTCGGCGTGGATCGCTGGCTGGCGCTGGTTGCCGCTTTCGAGGATGCGCGCAAAGCGTGTTGCGTGATCGACTGCGGCACCACCATCACCCTGGACGTGGTGGGTGCCAGCGGCCAGCACTTTGGCGGCTTCATCGTACCCGGGCTCAAGTTGATGCGCGACGCGCTGGCCGGTCGTAGTTCGGCCCTGGTCATCCTGGATGCGCAGATTGATACTGAACCTGGAACGACCACTGCCGAAGCCATCACGCACGGCACCTACAACATGGCGCTGGGCTTCATTCGTGACCAGTACTGGCAGGTATTGAAGCAGCATGGTCAGGTGCAGTGGTACCTTACCGGTGGCGATGCGCCCGTATTGGCGCAGCAACTGGAGTGGGAACACAAGCTGGTGCCGGATCTGGTGCTGGACGGATTGCGATTGGCTCTGCTCTGAACCCGGGCGCGTGGGATAGAATCCCCGCCCATGCGAACTTTCATCATCCTGCTGTTGCTCACCAATCTGGCTTACTTCGGCTGGAATCAGGGATGGCTGCGCGAGCTGGCGCCACCTGCACCCAAAACGTCGGTCGCGGCGGCAGCCACCGCGGTCCCCCAACCCTTCGCACAGGCTGCCGGCGGCCTGACTCTGGTGTCGGAACTGCCAGAAACTGAGCGCGCGCAGTTGCTGCTGGCTCCTCCGGTGGTTGCTCCTCTGGATACTGCCAGCCTGGCGCCCGAAGCAGCCGCGGCGGCGGACTCGCCCGCAGCAACGGCTGAAGCTGTCGCACTTACGGCCAGCGGCTTGATAGAATCTGAGCAAAATCAATTGGTTGAGGATGCTCCTCCAGTTGAGGCGCTTGTCCCTTGGTGTGCCGACTTGGGTCTGTTTGCCGAACTTGGCGATGCTGAGGCTCTGATGCCCACACTGACCGCGATGGGCATCAATGCCGCCCTGCGCACCACATCCGTCCGGGTTTCGTCCACTTTCTGGGTATACATGCCGGCTTTTGCCAGCGACGCCGAGGCCAGCCGCATGCTGGCGGAGTTGCAGGAACGCAACATCGACAGTTATTACATGCGCAGCGGAGCGTTTCCGGGCGGCATTTCGCTGGGTGTGTTCTCGCGCCGCAGCAGTGCCGGGACCGTGCAGGAGGCGCTGGCCGCGCAGGGCTATACCGCTCAAATCGGGGAAGTGTTCCGCGAAGAACCCCGCAGTACCCTGGTCTTGAGTGCCCCCGACGCAGCAGTGCTGGAAACCCCGGGATGGGCTGATTTCATGGCAAAAAATGCGGCCCTGACCCTCACAGAAAATGTCTGCGAAAGCGTTGCATCGCCTATCCAATTTCCATAGAATGCCGCCCTCTATGTAAGGTGCCAGGGTTAATACGACTGTCTGATGCTTTGTTGGAGGGGTTCCCGAGTGGCCAAAGGGATCAGACTGTAAATCTGACGCGCAAGCTTCGGTGGTTCGAATCCACCCCCCTCCACCACTTAGTCTGGTGTCGTTCCCGATCCATTCAGCAGGGCTATTACAGAAGGCAGTGGACGAAAGATATCCGCCGATTTGCCGAGTCAAATGCAAATCGAAAGGAAAGGCAGGAAGAACTCGCGGGTATAGTTCAATGGTAGAACTCCAGCCTTCCAAGCTGATCATGCGGGTTCGATTCCCGCTACCCGCTCCAGATACAGAGCTATAGAGAACGTTAAAGAGCTTTAGAGAACATAAGAAAGGGTACATCGCTCGCATAGCTCAGGTGGTAGAGCGCATCATTGGTAATGATGAGGTCCCCGGTTCGACTCCGGGTGTGAGCACCACTCTAAAAAAATTGTGTCCACTGTTTGAAACAGAACAATCTTGATGTCGGAGGCATTCGATGGCGAAGGAAAAGTTTGAACGCAAGAAAACCCACGTAAACGTCGGCACTATCGGCCACGTTGACCATGGCAAGACCACGCTGACAGCGGCGCTGACGCGCGTATGCGCCGAAGCTTTCGGTGGCACAGCCC
>JBIIWP010000087.1:0-13258 GCA_044338855.1 Pseudohongiellaceae bacterium
GGCGTTTGTGTTTCTGGTATGGTGGCATCAGCTCTCAAAAGCGTGTCCGGTCGGACCGCTGCCCGCCGGTCCCGACATGACAAGAACAGATCAAGCACCCGCCAGCACCACCCAAGACGTCCTCTGGAAGCAGATCTTCCTCAACCCGCGCATGCTGGTGTGCATATTCCTGGGCCTGAGCTCGGGAATGCCGTTGTATGTGCTGTATCAACTGGTGCCGGGTTGGCTGCGTGCCGAGGGCATCGACCTCGCCACCATCGGCCTGTTTGCAATCCTTACTTTGCCCTACAACTGGAAATTCCTGTGGTCGCCACTGCTGGACCGCTACAGCTTTCCGCTGCTGGGGCGGCGCCGTGGCTGGATCCTGTTGATGCAGGTGTGTTTGCTGTTCAGCATCGCCAGCTTCGCGGGCATCGATCCTGCCGTCGACATCACGCCGGTGATCTGGGTGGTGGTGGCGACAGCCTTTTTCAGTGCCACACAGGATATCGTCATTGACGGCTACCGGCGTGAGCTGTTGCCCGACAATGAACTCGGCCTCGGCAACTCCATCCACGTCAACGCCTACCGCATTTCCAGCCTGGTACCCGGCTCACTGGCCTTGATCCTGGCTGACCGCCTGCCCTGGTCCGTGGTATTCGTCGTGGTGGCGGCCTTCATGCTGGTTGGCATCCTGTCCACCCTGTTCATCCCTGAGACCAGCGATGACAGTGTGGCGCCAAAGTCGCTGCGGGCCGCCATCGTGGATCCTTTCGTCGAATTCTTCACGCGTGATTCGTTGAAGTCGGCCCTGCTGGTGCTGGCGTTCATCGTTTTGTACAAACTCGGCGATAACATGGCCACGGCACTGCAGACACCGTTCTTCATCGATATGGGCTACAGCCTCACGCAGATTGGCACGGTGGCAAAGTTCGCCAATCTCGGCGCATCCATCGTCGGCGGAATCGTGGGTGGCGTGCTGATGCTGCGGATTTCAATCAACCGTGCGCTGTGGCTGTTTGGCGTGGTGCAGATGGCGTCCATACTGGGTTACGCGCTGCTGTCGCTGATCGAAGCCAACGCGTTGGCGTTGTTTGCCGCCACTGGTTTCGAGTATTTCGGTGTGGGCCTTGGCACTGCTGCCATCAGTGCCTACATTGCAGCGCAGACCGACCGCCGCTTTTCAGTGACGCAACTGGCCCTGCTGCTGAGCTTCGTCACACTGGCGCGTACGTTTACCTCGGCCATATCCGGCTTCCTTATCGAAGCGGTAGGCTATACCAGCTTCTTCCTGATCTGTTTCGCACTCGCCATACCGGGTATGGTATTGCTGTTGTGGGTGGCGCCGTGGTCCGGAAGAACTACACGACAAGACGCGGCCTGAAGCGCCGTATGGAGGAACCATGAAAGTATTGAATCCCGATCTCGTGCAGGAAATAGACCTGCTGAACCTGTTCGACCTGAACTCCGTGCAGCATGGCATCAAGATCCACCATGAAGCCGATCCTGCGCGTATTGCTGCCGCACGGCGTCTGTTCGACAAGGGAATGATCAGCCAGCAGGACGGTGGCTATCTCACCGACCGTGGTCTCGAAACCGCGGAGCATGCACAGGCGCTGCTGCGCCTGTTGCACTGATTCCATCCTGACCACTGCAGGCTCACGCCGGGGCGAGATGCCCTGACTTGACCCACAGCAGTGCATCCTGCGTTGCCACCGGACAGTGCTTGCTGCCCGGTGGCCGGCGCAGCCAGGTGCCGGCAGGGTAGCTGCCGTCCGCGTCTGTCAGTTCACCTTCGATGACGTAAATCTCTTCACCAGCCGGATGTTCGTGCACTATGCCCGGAACTGAGGCGGCCTGTCTTACCAGCGCGACCCGCTCGCTGCGGAATTCATGCAACAGCAACACCTGCAGGCCAGGCTGCACCTCGTGCCACTGCGCCTTGTCGGTCTCGATGGCCAGACGCGCGGTGTCTTCGGGTTGGAACTGATGCAGCTTCACCAGAATCACGCAGCCTTGTTTGCTGAAGGGAGCGTGTATGAAACCCATGGGATTGCGGAAATAGGTGCCGGCATGAAAGTCGCCGGTCTCGTCGGAGAAGGTGCCTTCCAGCACCAGGATTTCTTCGCCCAGTGGATGGTTGTGTCCGTGGAAGCTGGCACCCGCGTCATAGCGCACGATGGACGTGGCGTGGCCGCGCTCGGCTTCCTCGCGGGCCAGTGGCTTGCGCCAGACACCGGACTTGGGGCTGGCCACCCAGCCCTGGGCCCTGGTGTCGATGGTGACGGCCCTGGAGAAATCCATATTGAGCATGCGGTGTCTCCTGTGTTCAGAACTGCAGCGTTTCGCCCAGCTCCGGCACGTGGGCCTTGATCCCGAGCTTTTTCTGCAGATGGCCGGCAAAGACCTGCAGTGTGTCGGCCTCGCCATGCACCAGCACCACCCTTGGATTGTTTTCGAAGGCTGCAATCCAGTCCGTAAGATCGCTCTGGCCTGCGTGCGCGGAGAAGCCGTTGATGGTTTCGATGCGTGCCCGCACGGCGAACTCGTTGCCGAACATGCTTACCTTCTTCACACCGTCCACCAGGATGCGACCGAGCGTGCCGCGCGCCTGGAAGCCCACGAAAATGATGGTGTTGCGCTGTTCCCAGATGCGCTGCTTGAAATGATGGCGGATGCGGCCACCCGTGCACATGCCGCTGCCGGCGATGATGATGGCGCCATGCTTCACCCGGTTGATGGCCATCGATTCCTCGACACTCTCGGTGAAATGCAGGTTGGGCAGGTACTGCTTGAGTGTTCCACCGTACGCTTTCTTCATCTTCTGCACATCCTCCTGGTCGAGAAGGTCGATGCAGGATTCATACAGGGTAGTGACTGCCGTGGCCATCGGGCTGTCGACGAACACCTGCCAGTTGTCCAGGCGGCCGTTGGCGGCCATGGTCCCCAGGTGAAACAACAACTCCTGCGTGCGGCCCACGGAGAATGCCGGGATCATGACGTTGCCCCTGACGTCCCAGGTTTCCTGCAGGATGGCTTCGAGCTCTACCAGCGACGCCTGCTGTGAGCGGTGGTTGCGATCGCCGTAGGTGCCTTCCATCAGCACGATGTCGGCTTCCTTCAGCATGGCGGGATCGTTCATCAGGACGGAATCGCGGTTGCCGAGATCACCCGAGAACACCAGAGTCTTGTCCTTGCCCTTTTCAGTGAACTTGAGCTCGACTATGGCGGAGCCGAGAATGTGGCCGGCGTCGTGGAAGCACAGCGTACCGCCCGGAATCGGGGAGCATTCGCGATAGCGGATGGCTTCGCAGAGGTTCAGTGCCTTGTGCACATCGTCGCGCGTGTAGGCTGGCTTCAGCGGCTTGTCGCCGCGGCGCAGGCGTCGCAGGTTCTCGTACTCGAAATCCTTCTCGTAGATACTGACAGCGTCCTCCAGCATCACCTTGAGCAGCCGACTGGTTGCGCGCGTGCAATAAACCGGGCCCTTGAAGCCTTTGTGTACCAGCAGGGGGATGAGCCCGCTGTGGTCGATGTGGGCATGCGAGAGGATCAGCGCATCGATGCTGGCGGGATCAAAGCCAAAACGCTCCTCGTCCGTGCTTTCGACGTCGTCCGCGCCTTGATGCATACCGCAATCCAGCAGCACGCGACCCAGTGACGGGGACTCCACCAGATGGCAGGAGCCGGTGACTTGTTGTGCTGCGCCGAAGAACGTGATTGTTGCCATGTCAGGTGCCAATGGTTAATTTTGCGTGAAGGACTGTCATGTTAATCAATGCCGGGCCTGCAGTGCCACCGCCCCCTTGATATTGGTCAACGCAACGATACTGGCATTGCCTATACTTGCCGGCGTTCTGAAGCAGCAATGAAGTGAGAGCAGAGTCATGGCGCAAGTGATGGCGCAAGTGATGGCGCAAGAAGATACCGGATTCGGGTTGTGGCGCGTACTGTTCGAGCCAGGTGCCGTGTTGCGCGAACTGGCCAGGGACGAATCCACCCTTGCCACCCGCCTGCAGTACTGTCTGGGCCTGCTGATCCTGTTGCCGCCGCTGTTTTCCTGTATTGGCGGTGTCAGCTTCGGCTGGCGTCTGGGCGCCACTGAACCGCTGCAGCTCGAACTTGAGCAGGGCGTCATCATCAGCTTCTTTTACTTCATGTCGCTTTGTTTCGGCTTTTTCAGCACAGCGCTCATCGCGCGCTGGATGGGGCGCACCTACGGCGCTGAAGCACCGCTGAGTGTTTACTTCTGCCTTTTTACCGTCGTAAGTGCGCCACTCTCCGTTGCGAGCGTCGCCCACTTGTTTCCCCATGTATTTTTCAACGTGCTGGTACTCATACCGGCGATGATCTGGAGCATGATGCTGTTGTATCGCGGCCTGCCCTTGGTGCTGCAGATTCCGCCAGAGCGCGGCATGTTGATGTCATCGGCGCTGGTGGGTTGGCTGCTGGTTGCCGCCGTCAGCCTGCTGGGAATCAGCGTCGGGCTTTGGACGGTGGGACTGGGTCCCGCAATCCGGATCTGAAACGGGACTGCATTGTCCAGAAGCCCAAACGTCCACTAGAGCGAGAGTGCATTCAAGACAGAATCAATGAAACCTACCAGGACGAGATCGTCCTGCGGCTGATCCAGTTTTCCCTGTTCTGGGCTGTGGCGGCGATGACCGTCGGTGTCTGGGTTGCGGCAGAGTTCGTATGGCCCACGATCGACTTCGGTCAGTTCTGGCTTTCGTTCGGGCGCCTGCGTCCGTTGCACACCAACGGCATCATCTTCGGTTTTGGCATCTCGGCACTGATGGCCACGGGCTTCTACAGTGTGCAGCGTACCTCGCATGTCACGCTGTTCATGCCGAAGCTGGCGTGGTTCTGCTGTTATGCCTGGCAACTCATCGTGCTGCTGGGCGGGCTGTCCCTGCTGGCGGGTTGGACCTCCACCAAGGAATACGCCGAACTTGAATGGCCCTTCGACATCGCCATCACCATCGTGTGGGTCTGCTTCGGCATCGTGTTCTTCGGCACCATCGCCAAGCGGCGCATCCGGCCGATCTATGTCTCCAACTGGTTCTACGGCGCCCTCATCATAGTCATCGCGATGCTGCATATCGTGAACAACCTGGCCTTGCCGGTCAGCATCGGCAAATCCTATTCCGCCTTTTCCGGTGCGCGTGACGCCATCGTGCAGTGGTGGTACGGCCACAACGCCGTGGGCTTCCTGCTTACCGGTGGCTTTCTCGGCATGGTCTATTACTTCCTGCCCAAGCATGCCGACCAGCCGATCTGGAGCTACCGTCTGTCGGTCGTCGCATTCTGGGCCTTTACCTACAGCTACATCTGGGCCGGTCCGCATCACCTCCACTACAGCGCAATCCCGGAATGGGTGCAGTCGCTGGGCATGGTGATGAGCCTCGTGCTGCTGGCTCCGTCCTGGGCAACGATGGTCAACGGCATCATGACCGTGAGCAAGGCCTGGCCCAAGCTCAAGAGTGACCCGGCACTGAAGTTCATCGTACTGTCGCTGGCCTTCTACGGTCTGGCTACTTTCGAAGGTCCGATGATGGCGATCCGCAGTGTCAACGTGGTCAGCCACTTTACCGACTGGACCATCGGTCACGTGCATTCCGGTGCGCTGGGCTGGAACGCCATGGTCACCTACGGCACCTTCTACTTCCTGGTACCACGCCTGCTGGGCCGTGAGTTGTACAGCAACACCCTGGCAAATTGGCATTTCGTGCTGGCACTGGCCGGCACCTTGCTCTACATCCTCGCCATGTGGGCGGCCGGCGTATCGCAAGGCCTGCTGTGGCTCAGCGTCGACGAACTGGGTGAGCTTGGTTTCTCCTACCGGGAAATCATGAGCAGCATGAAGCCCTATTACCTGCTGCGCCTGCTGGCCGGTCTGACCTTCCTCGCCGGTACTTTCATGATGGTGTGGAATCTCTTCAAGACCGTGCAGGGCGGCACGGTCGTGACCGCCGGCGTACCGCCAGTACCTGAAGAATGGCGCGTCGGCGCCCGGCCTGCAGCCCTTGCACAGGAGGCCCGCGCATGAACGTGATGGATCTGCATCGCAAGCTCGAAGAGAACACCGGACTGCTGATCTTCGGCATCCTGTTCGTGTCCGCCATCGGCGGGCTCGTGCAGATCGTGCCCAGCCTGTACCAGGAATCGCTCGGCACGCCGGGCGCCAACACGCGCGTGTACAACGCCGTGGAGCTGAGCGGTCGCGACATCTACATCCGCGAAGGCTGCCATGTCTGCCATACCCAGCAGGTGCGTCCGCTGGTGGCGGAAGTGGAACGCTACGGGCCTTACTCCGATGCCGGCGAGTTCGTCTATGACCGACCCTTCATGTGGGGTTCCAAGCGCACGGGGCCCGACCTGCACCGCATCGGCGGCAAGTACTCTGACATCTGGCAAGAGCTGCACCTCATCGATCCGCGCAGTGTGGTGCCGGAATCGATCATGCCCGCTTATCCCTGGCTGGTGGAGCGTCCGGCCAGAGGCCTCGGTGATATCTAGGCCAAGATGCGCGTGCTGCAGAAACTTGGCCACCCCTACACCGAAGATGAGATTGCCGCAGCGCCGCAACAACTCGAAGGTTTGCGTGAAATGGACGCACTGATTGTCTACCTGCAAATGCTCGGCAGCTTCCATGATCCTGCTGCAGCTGCCGCAAATGGAGGACACTGATGGCCTGGTTCCTGTTCGTAGGTGACTTGCTCGTAATGCTGTTCATGGTACTGCTGGTGATCTGGGTGTCCGCAGCTTCGTCGCGCGCCACGCTGGATTACAGCGCCCGCATTCCGCTGGCAGATGATGTACTTCCAACCAAAGAGGGCAACCCGCAGTGATGGCTGATCTTCCCCAGGGTTTCTGGAGCGGCTGGATTGTCGTTATCTTTTCCGTAGGTCTTGGCGGCCTGTTGTGGCTGGTGCTGGGAGTGTTCTTTGGCAAGGACAAAGGCCACGATACCGCGCACGAGCCCGTATGGGACGGCAACCTGAAGGAGGGCGACAGCCCGGCCCCACTGTGGTGGTTCTGGATGATCCTCAGCGCCATGGTATTCAGCGTGATCTACCTCATGCTGTATCCCGGCCTCGGTTCCTTTGCCGGCGCCTTCCGCTGGTCGCAGGGTGGCCAGCTCGATGCCAATCAACGCCTGTACGAAGCGGAGTTTGCCGATGCGCGTGCTGCGCTGCTGGAAAGGTCACTTGCAGAACTGGCGCAGGACACTACTGCCATGCAGGCAGCGCAGCGACTGTTCATTGACAACTGTGCGGCCTGTCATGGTGCCGAGGCCGCAGGACAGGCGAATTATTTTCCGCACCTGCGTGACGCTGACTGGCTGTGGGGCGGCGAGCCGGCGCAGCTGGAGCAGGGCATCCGCAATGGTCGCAGTGGCATGATGATCGCCTGGCAGGCGGTACTAGGAGACGAGGGCGTTGCCAACGTGGCGGATTTCGTCAGCAAGATGGCCACTGGACCTGCACCTGCAGAGGACCATCCGGGACGCCAGCAGTACATGACGCTGTGTGTGGCCTGTCATGGGCCTGATGGTGCCGGTAACGTGCTGCTGGGTGCACCGCGGTTGAACGACGACATCTGGCTGTACGGCGGAGACCTGGAGTCCATCAAATACACCCTGGTCAACGGCCGCAACGGTATGATGCCCGCGTTCGAGGGCAAGCTGGACAACCTGCAGATCAAGTTGCTGGTGGCCTGGCTGCTGCGCCCCGCCAGCGAATAGTTTCGCGTACCCACATCCATCCCCCGCAGGGGCGGGCCCTGTGCCCGCCCGCAGCACCTCCCGTGGCGCCTGCGATTGCAGGACTTGCAGAATCAGTGCCACCCTGCAGTGCTTGCCGGAGCAACTTCGTAGCTGTCTGACTCAAATCATAAAAAAAGGGCGTACCCTAAGGCACGCCCTTTATCGTCAGTCAGCTGGAATCGCTTACTTCTTTTTCGATTTCTTCGCAGCAGCAGGCTTGGCCTTGGCGGCTGTCTTCGCCTTGGCTGCCTTTGTCGGCTTCTTGTTGGCGTCACCTTCACGATAGGTATCGAGGCCGGGCTTCAGTTTCTTGTCGTCGAGGAAGGCTTTCATGGCGCCCTTGCGGAAGGCGCCGCCGCCACGCGCCATGGATGCATCGCCCTTGGCATAGATGTAGTCGTTGGCGGTTTCGAGATCCATGTAGCGTACGCGCTTGAACACATCCTTGGCGCAGCGCAGCACCACCGGATCCTTTTCCATCAGCACTTTGGCGATCTCGACCACGCGCTTCTTCAACTGCGCGCGTGGCACGGACTCGGTGACGAAGCCCATGTCAGCAGCCTGTTTGCCGGTAAAGGTCTCGCCCGTCATGATGTAGTAGAGCGCCTTGCGATAGCCCATCGTATCGGCCACTACCTTGGTAACGTTGCCGCCGGGCAGGATGCCCCAGTTGATCTCGGAGAGGCCGAACTTTGCATCGTCGGCAGCGACGGAAATGTCACAGCTGGTGAGCGGGGTGAACGCGCCGCCGAAGACCCAGCCATTGACCATGGCGATGGTGGGCTTGGCATGGTTGCGCAGTTTGATCTGCTGCCAGTTGGCACACTCTTCGCGCGTACGCATCTTGACGGCGTCGGATTCGTTTTCGGTTTCGCGGAAATATTCTTTCAGGTCCATACCGGCGGACCAGGCTTCGCCACGTCCGCTCAGCACCAGCACGTCGCAACGGTCGTCCAGCTCCAGGTGATGCAGCGTGGCGTACATCTCCCGATTCAGCGTGGGGCTCATGCAGTTTTTCTTTTCCGGACGGTTGAAATAGACGAAGGCGATGCGGTCTTCAAACTCGACTTCGACGGTGTTGCCCCAGGGGTCGATGGCTTTGCTCATGTGTGGCTACCTGTTTTCCTGTTTGCTTGTTGATACGGATCTTGCGGAGAAATATAGCATGAGCCCCGGGATTGCGGCCAGATCGGGATTGTTGGGTTGACAACCAATTTTTTGCTTCGGCGCCGCTGGCGTGGCAAGGCGCACAAACGGCTGAAGCTGCTGGGACGCGGGCGAATCGCCGATCTGGAACAGCTGAAATGCTGTCCTTTATGGCTTCAACCGGGGAGCTGCAGGCAGATGCTGCCGATTGGCCACCGCTAGCTTATTTGGCAATCTCGATGAGGTCGTTTACCAAAGTTGGCGCCAGTTGCAGGTTCAAGGCTTTATGCAAGTCAACTATACAGTCCTGCACATTGCTGCCTAAACGCCTCGCGGCATCAGCGTCTGCGCTTGCATATTCAAAACCAGCGTTGTAAAGGGTAGAAGTCTGTTGGCTCGGAAGCCAGACGCTGACTTCACCGCGTAAAGTGTTATACGTCTTCTGGTTCTTGGGCAGGGACTTGGGCTTCCCGGATTTTGCATCCTGAAAGCCGATTGAAAACAGATATCTCAACTGCTTTTCGAACAGGGGCCTGAATTTGGCGCGTAGAATTTCTACCTCGCCCAGTGGCATCTCGGCAGATTCTTCCGTTTTGCTGCAAAGCACATCCCAAAGTTCTTTGCCGCTCAGATTGTTGAAACCCGCGTCCTGCTTGGGGCTGCTTGCCCCGGATTGGCTGTTCAGTGAATTGATCAAGTCGTTGGCAATACCTTCGATTTTCTTGACCTTGTCGATGAGGAACAACAGCAGGATAACCGGGATAGAGATCAGCAAGATGACAAGAAACAGAACCAGGTAAAATCCCACTGTATATTACTCTTGGGTGTCATTGTTTGGAGAAGACGATGCAGCCCCATTCTCTTCATCGGCATCAATAAGAAACTGCAGCACCTGAAACTGCTGCACCACACCCAGTTCCTCGCAGACGGCATCAGCAACTACCTGGGTTCTTTCAATCGCCGAACCACGACTCATTTTTTGGGTCTGGTAAGCAACTGCAATCCTGAATATGGTTTCCGCATGCTTATCTGGCAGGTAAGTGTAGATATAGCCATCAGGGATTTTGACGAGCTGGTAACAGCTTGCCAGAGGAGGGTCTGGCGGGCGCTTGTTTGCAGCCAGGGCGGCGAGTGATTCGGCCTCGTGGAGTTCGGTTTTCTGGGCTGCCTCTACAAACAGTTTGTCTATGTTGGTTCTGCAGCGCAGGGCCATGCGCAGGCACAACTGTTTGGCCAGTCTGGACTTGTCGTTCGCCTTGGCAAGTGCGGTTTCATACTCCTTCTTGGCAGCCTCCTTTAACTTGTTGTTGTTGGTCTTTCCGAAGGAGAAGATCATCTGGTTTATCCGCGGTTGGCAAGTTTGGAGCGCAGGGCGCCGATCGTGGCTTTGAGGATCTGGCTTACCCGTGATTCGTTGACCCCAATGATCGCCCCGATCTCTTTGAGATTCAATTCATCCGTATAGTATAGAGAAAGTATGAGCCGCTTGCGCTCATCCAGTTTGTCTATTTCTACAGCGAGACTGTTTCTGGTTTCCGCATTGATGAGAGTGTCAAGAGCAGGGCTTGTTTCGTCCTCGATATCAAAGTTGTCAGATTCAAGAAGCTGGTCGAGTTCCAGGTAATTGAACGAGTTTGCATGGGTACGTTCGTGTTCAAATTCTTCAACGGGCATTCCCAGATGTTCGGCAATTTCCCTGCTGGTTGGCGGCCTTTCAAGTGAGTTTTCTAGGCGCACCTGCGCTTCCCTATGTTTTTTCAGGTTTTTGAGCGCTAGTCGGGAAATGCGTGACAGCTTGCGGGCTTCATCGATTATGGCTCCTCTTATACGAATTTTCGCATAAGCTTCAAAGGAAATGCCCTGGGACGCATCAAAAGTCTTCTCGGCTTCAAGCAGTCCTATGATCCCGAGCTGAACCATATCATTGAGTTCGATATATGCGGGTACTCGTGGTCGCAAGTAGACAGCGGTCCTTTTGACCAGTGCCATGTGCTGCAGGATGATGGCTTCACCCTTGCGCTGTTCACTTACCCATTCATATCTATTGCTCGGAGGACCCATGAGTTTCACCCAAAAAACCTTACGTTATTGTTGGGGGTTTCCGATAACCCGAGCTTGGAAATCCGCTCCGCGATTCTGTTAAGTTCGAGTGAAACCTGTGATTTCGGCGATAAAGCCAGAAAAGGCATGGATTTCTTCCAGCTGTTGTTCACATGCTGGTCTTCCGAAACAGAGCCTATGAACCCGATATTCATGGCAAGAAAGTGGCGCACCACATTATGCATTTTTTCGAAAAGAGCTTTGCCTTCCTGTGGGGTCCTGCACTTGTTGGGGATGAAAAACACATCATCCGCTACTTGCAGCTGGTTGAGTGTTTTCATGAGGCCGTAGGCGTCAGTGATGGAGGCAGGCTCGTTTGTGCCTATGACAAGCCGAAGATCACTGGCTTTCAGCAAGGCCAGAACACTTTCGGACAACCCTGCTGCAGAATCGATGATCAAGTAGTCAAAGCGTCCCGAGAGCTCGGAAAAATTGCGGACCATCGTCAGAGTTTCTTCCTGCGTCATATTGGCAAGGGCGTGATTGCCGTTCTTTCCGGGCAGCAGTGTGATACCAAAGCGTGTCTCGATCAACAGGCTTTCGAGGCCGGAGAGGTAGCCGGCAATCCCGCGGGTGTTGTCATCACCTGCAGCCGGAAGAATGCAATCGAGAGCGATTTGGGCATTGGCAAGCCCCATATCTCCATCAAAAAGCAGTACTTTGTTGCCCAGATTGCTCAGAGCAACAGCAAGATTTACCGAGAATGTAGTTTTGCCGACTCCGCCCTTGCCGCTGGCTACGCAAATGGTTCTGGTAGTTCTTTCCGGATTACTGGGCATCTGCTGTTTCCGTCATGTTCATAATCCGACCTGCAAGCTTGCGCAGGATGTTTTTGCAGGGAGTTGTCAGGTTGGCTGTGACTGACAGCATATTCAACACACTGGTCATTCTGGCTATCGGATTGCTTCCGGACTTGTTCCCGAGATAGGTCGGTATGATCGCATCCGGCCTTGAGAGTGGGAGCTTTCCCCCTGCCATGAACAATACCGGCACGCCTGCCGTCAGCAAGGAAAAAAATTCGGGAAGCCCGCGGCTTGGTGGCGGTACAGCAGTAATCGACAGGGACAGCGGCCTTAAGCGGTGTACCTCCCCCAGAAATGCCAGCTGCTCCAGTGCCGAACCGTGTGTGTAAAAACAGTGAACGTTGGCTCCGGCAAGGCACTTGAACTCCCTTGTACTGTTCAGGTAATCCCTGGTGGAAATGAAGACTACGATAGGGCGCTTCCTGCCAGCTGCCGCCATGGACTTTTCCAGATCTTTTTCCTCAGCCGCGATCTCTACTCCGGCAGAGGAGAGAACTGGCGTGTTCTCGCGTGTGAAGCGGATTATGCAGGGTAGGGTGCCTATTGCCGAGTCCAAAAGCAGTTGTGAAAACTCCTGGACGGCTTTTACTGTGCCTGTTGCGGAGTCAGTCAGAACCGTATGTATCCCGCTCGAGAACGCTGCAACATCATAGAAGCTGCCATTGTTTTTCAGATACGTCAGCAGATGACAGTCATTTCGGCCTACCGTTTCGCCGCGGTATCCGACTTGAGGTGCCGCAGGACCAGTCGCGCCACTGAGAGATTCCGGGAGCTGCCTGGTTTCCAAACTGGCTAGCATCCTGCTGAGCAACTCGGTCTGGCGGCCCAGTCTGCGGTTCAGCTGATCAATTCCGGACTTCTGCTTGCGCTGCAGCTGCTCCAGACATTCAAATCTGCTGGTTGCCGCAATGTCGGCCTTCATCATGGCGCCTGTTGTTTCCGCCAGCAAACGCTTCATTTCGTCTACCTGCTGTTCCAGTGCTGCGGTATCAGTTAGGGCATGTGGTTTTGACTCAAGCACCTGCGAGGGCATGATGGTTACTGCATTCTTTCTCTTGCGTGCAGCCGTTTTCCTGGTTCCAGTGCTTATGGAGAGAGCCGAAAGATCGTTTTGTGGTGCGTGCGATGTTTCATGCAGAAGGCTTGTGCGGCCTAAGGGCTCCGGCTGCGCAGCAGTCGACTCGGTAGCAAAGTACACCACATTCCGGCCTTCGAGGCGGGTGTTTGAAATGATGAATACAGCATCGCCGAAATGCTGTCCTATATCCTGCAAGGCGGCTTTGGTTGACGCGGCTTCATGCTTGTTGATGATCATTCACCAGATCCTTCTTGTTCCAGTTTTGCACCGAGGGAAATTTTTGCCAGAACGCTGATGTTCTGGTCTTCGGGGATTTCGGTATATGCCAGTACAGTCAAACCTGGAGCTCTCTGCTTCAGCGATTTCGACAGCCATAACCTCAGT
>JBIIWP010000088.1:0-13131 GCA_044338855.1 Pseudohongiellaceae bacterium
GGTGGGAACGGCAGTGTTTGCCCTGAGTCACAGCAAGCTCAGCGAGAACACCGGGCGTCTGCTGAAGTTGTTGAGCGGCCTGGTGATGGCCGGGCTCGGGCTTGTGATCCTGCTGCGGCCCGAGTGGTTGCAATAGTTCGCGTTTGCTTCAGCCAGCCTGGAAATTCAGGCGCCAGGTAAGCTGCAGGCGCTGCAGCTCACCATTCGCGCCCGTTTTCGTTTCACGCCAGCCATGCAGATACTCAATGCCCAGTGACCAGCGCAGGTTCGGCGTCCAGATCAGGTTCAGGTGGCTGGAACTGGTACTGCGCGTGAGCGAGCCGGCCGCAACTGCCGGCAAATCGCTGCGTGCCGTGCTGAAAGCGAGTGTGGAGCGCCACTGCGGCGTCCAGTAATGCTGGTAGGCAAGCAGGGTACTGTAGCCGGTGTTGGTATCGAGGCTGCCGTCGGCTTCCACCATGGCATCGGCAAAGGTGCCCAGGGTGGAATGTCGCGCCAGGCCATCACCGTAGTTGAACATGAAGCGCAGGTTGTCGAGCGCCCCTGTGTCGATGCGGCCGGCCAGGCTGAAGGCCATGGTACTTTGCTGGTCTGCAGTTCGTGTGCGGCTTGAGGTCACGGAAAGCTCCCGCCACACCCCACTGAACGACAGGGAACCCCACGCAGGCAGGCTCTCGAGGCGCAGCGCAAGGTCATAGGGACGTTCGCGTTCGATTACGCTGATGCCGCTGGTTCCGCTGAAATGCAGGCGATTTGCCGGATCTTCCAGCGCCACGTGCAACTGCAGATTGTCGTGCAGGGCCTGTGTCCAGCGCAGCTGATGCAGGAGTGTGACGCTGGCGCCCACGGCGATACCTGCATCGATGTCGGGCAGGGCTTGGGTGTTGATGAAGGTACTCCAGCTGCGTCCCACCAGCAGGCGCCCCGCCTTCAGATAGGCATGGCGCAGACGCGGGCGATACTGGTCGAAGTCCTTGAGCCAGTCTGCCTCGGCGAACAGCTCAAACGGGCCAAGCTGCGGGCCGTTGTGTTGCAGGCGCAGCCACAGCCGACTGGTGCGTGCATGCAGGTGTGTGCGGTCATCGTCGTCTCCGGGGCGCGCTGCGACAGGCAATTGCGGAATGTACAGGTCCTGGTCACTACGCAAGTCGCGACCGGCACTGATATCGCCGATCATGCCGTGCAGTTTGAAGAAGCCACCAGCGGAGAAGACAGGTATTTCCGGTGCTGCGGCGGCGAGCACCGATGTGCCGGACAGCAGCAAGCCTGGCGCCAGCAGGCCTATTGCCAGCAGCAGGCTGGCGGAGGCTGAGAGTCTGCGGCGCATCAGCGTCACCGGTACAGGCTATGACAGCTGGCGCAGGTAGCACGGATCTCGCGCATCACCGGACCAAGCTCCTGCAAGCGGCCAGCTGCAGCCTGCTGCTCCAATGTCGCAGCAGTCTCCTGCAGATGGCGTGCAAGGTCGGCGAAACGGCTGGCGTCGTCGGCAGTAAGGATCAGCGAGGCTTGCAGACTGAGGACTTCGGCCGCGCTTGCGCGCAACTTGGCAGCATTGAGCGCGATGGCTGCCGCACGGCGCTGGCGCACGACATCGAGTTCTGTCTGCGTCAGGTGCAGATCGAAGGCGAGGGCGTCAAGTCTGGCCAGCTCCTGGTCGAGCTCACCGATCATCAGGGCGTGCAGGCGCTGGTCGCGCACAGGACTCTGCGTGGTGCGCACAGGCTCATCCATGGCGCAGGCAGTGAGTACCAACAGCATCAGGCCAAACAGACGCTTGGCAGAAACGGCATGGTGCAGCATGGGCAACGACCTGTCTCAGAATGCCGTGGCGATAAGGTAGACGGTATACGCCGCAAAGCAGGCCAGCAAGACCCCCCCTTCAAAGCGATTGATGCGCGGCGGTTTGCGCCCGCGACCCCACGCGAACAGCGTGAGCAGCAACGTGATGCCGGCCAGCACACTCATGTCCCGGTTGAACACTTCGGGTGCCACCGTCATGGGTCTGATGCTGCCGGCAATGCCAACCACCGCCAAGGTATTGAAGAAGTTGGAACCGATGACGTTGCCCAGTGCAATGTCATGCTCATTCTTGCGCACGGCGATCAACGACGACGCCAGTTCCGGTAGCGAGGTGCCAACCGCGACGATGGTGAGGCCGATGATGAGATCGCTTATGCCAAGCTGCAGTGCGATCTCGACGGCGCCCCATACCAACAGGCGCGAGCTGACAATCAACAACATCAGGCCTGCCAGCATCCAGAACACGGCACTGCGCAGTGGCATTGCGATGTCCTTGAGTTCTGCTGTCATTTCCTTGCCCAGGGCATCCTTGTTCTTCTGCATGCCCTGCCAAACCGACAGTCCCATCAGTACCGCGAACACGCCGAGCAGGCTCCAGGCATCCATGCGCGTCAGCTGGTTGTCGTGGATCTGCCAGGCTGCCAGTGCCGTGATGCCAAGCAGGATCGGCAATTCCTTGCGCAGCACCTGCGAATGCACGGTGATGGGGCTCAGCAATACCGTCAGACCCAGGATGAGGCCGATGTTCGTAATGTTGGAACCATAGGCATTGCCCAGCGCGATACCGGGATTTCCCTGTGAGGCTGCCAGTGCTGATACCACCAGCTCCGGTGCCGAGGTGCCAAAGCCCACGACTACCATGCCGATCAGCAGCGGTGGCATGCCGAGATAACGTGCGGTGACCGCTGAACCATCGACAAAACGGTCAGCACTCCAGACCAGCAGGACGAGTCCGGCGATAACGGCAAGCAAGGGCAAAAGCATACTTGTTCCCTCAGGCAGCGGGTTGGCACTGCACGCGCAGTTGCATGCCATTGAACTCGATCAGATCGTCATGCACGATCTGCCGGCGCTTGCGCGTTTCAACAGCGCCATTGACCAGCACCTTGCCTTCACTGATCGCGGCCTTGGCGCCGCCGCCGCTGTCGGCGAGCCCTTCGAACTTGAGGATCTTGAACAGTTCGACGGGTTGTTTGGTCAGTTCGACGGTTTTCATGGCTTTCCCGTTGTTAATGGCACTTGCGCAAATGAAACAGCCCTGTCCGCAAGACGGACAGGGCTGTGGTGTTGGTGGAGGCGGGGGGAATTGAACCCCCGTCCGTCAGTCCTCTGCCTTTGGCTCTACATGTTTAGCGTCGTCGACTGTTTGACCCGGTACCGCCCGACGGGCAGGGTGTACAAGGCGAGTCCGGTGTTTTTTAGTGGCTTGGCCCCGGACATGCCTCCCCACGATCCTGTTCTATATGACGATTGCGATCACTGGTTTACAGGCATCCCGGTGGCAATCGCTCGCTGCGCCTAATTAGGCAGCGAGAGCGTACGTTTCGTCGTTGGCAACTATTAAGTTGCATGAATTGATTTACGAGTGTCCATACCCACTCGACATGCACCGCGGGTTTTGTAACCGGCGTCGAATCCAGAGCGCCCCCGTTGTGAGCCGGCATGGTAACACAGGGCCGGTGCCCGGGGCCCGGGATGTTCTCCGGGCTTGCTGCAGTGATGTGGGCGCCCGTGCCGATTTCAAGGGAAAGGACGGGGCTTGCCTCAGAAATCGGCCTGGGTCTGGCCTTCGGCATCGAGGGGGTGGCGGTCGTTCTCGTCGCAGATGTACTCGAGGATGTCCCAGGTACGGTCGCGGCGGAAGGTGTGCTGGCGCTGCCAGGGACGGGCCAGCACCTTGGGATCCTCGAAGGTGAAGTCCACATGCATCAGGTCGGGGTTCTCCGCATCAAGGTAGATGCGCTCGGTGATGGTCAATTCATCGCTGTTGGTGATGCCGGGTTCGCCGAGGCGCTGGCCGGGCTTGGTGCCGATGGTGGTGACGACGAGCGTGCCGTCTTCCCAGTGGCCAACGGAATAACCGAAGTAATTGGGGTCGAGTTCGTCACGCGCAGGCAGTGGACGGCCATCCGTGTAGATGCGGCGCACCATCATCAATGCTTCCTGGTTGATCACGATCTTGCCGGGCGTGAACAGGAACTCGAGGCTGTAGGGCATCGTCATCATCGAAGGCATGCCGTCTGGCTCGCAGTTGGAGCGGCTTTCCGGGATTTCGTAGAACGGGTTGGCCTGGACCTTGGCCTGTTCGGTGTCGTAATGCGCCTTGTACTCGCCGATCAGCTCGGGCGCATCGCCGCCGATGCGCCCGATATTGGGTTGCCAGATGCCGCGCCAGTCGGGCAGCTGGTCGAGATCGGCATAGCTGACGTCAGCCGCGCTGGCCGGGTACACGGGGCGCTCATTGTCCTGGGCTGCAGCGGGTGCCGCCGACAGCAGGCCCAGCGAGAACAGGGAGGAGCACAGGGCAGTGGCGAGCAAAGTACGGTTCATGGCGATGCTTTCCTTTGGACGAACCTTTGGACGAAGCTGGCCGGGGCGCGGCCAGCCCGATGCTAGTTCTGGTTGTTTTCCTGGCACACGCGGGCGGCAGCGCCGACATCGCAGTAATAGGAGCCGTTGGCCATCTTCACGGTGAAAAAGCGGCCGCCGGGCTTGCCGTTGGCATAAGGGCTGACGGTGAACTCCACTGCATCGCCCACCTTGACCATGTCGCTGCTGAAGTTGCGACGCGCCAGATGCACTTTGCTCGTGAATTCCACGCCCCAACGTTCACTGCTGCCGTTCTCGCCGGGGACATCGAGAAAGATCCACACATGCGGGTTGGTCCACTGCACCTCGGTGACGGTGCCGGCGATGGTAACCTTCTTGGTCTGGTCGAACATCGAGAACGAATGGTGGGCAAAGCTGGAGCCAGCAGCCAGAATCAGGAAGGCTGTGGCAAGGAGGCGGGCGCTGGTTGTTTTCATCGTTTTGGCCTGTGGTTATCCCCTTGAGGGTGGCGCGAGAATAGCAGCAAGATTTTGCCTCAGCAATTGAGCCTCGGCTTGTTGCGTGGGGCACTTGTACTATACTCCCGCCGACCGAGGGGAATCATGAACAAACAAGAACTGCACAAGACAGTCCTGTTCAGCGTACTGAGCCTGCTGTTTGCGCTGCCTGCCGCAGCCGACTCGCGTTTGCTCGATGCAGCGGAGCGTGGCGCGGCGGATGAGTTGCAAGGCCTGCTGCGCCAGGGTGTCGGCGTGGACAGCGCAGCACCTGACGGCAGCACCGCACTGCAGCGCGCACTGTTGCAGGAGCATGCGGCCAGTGTGAAGCTCTTGCTGGAAGCCGGTGCCGATCCGTTACGTGCCAATCGCTACGGTGTGCTGCCTCTCCATATCGCCGCCATGAACGGCAACACGCAGCAGGTGCGCCTGCTCTTGCAGGCTGGCGCTTCCGCCCATCTCCCCGCCGCTACCGGCGAAACTCCCCTGATGATCGCCGCGCGCACGGGCCGGCCTGATGTACTGCAACTGTTGATTGAGGCCGGCGCCGATGTGAACGCGCGCGAGCCACAGTTCGAACAGACGGCGCTGATGCTTGCAGTGCGGGAGAACCAGGTCGACGCTGCACGTTTGCTGATTGCACAGGGGGCTGATGTCGATGCTGTTACGCGCGTGGGCGAAGTGCCGGCCTTTATACCGCCCTGCAAGGGCACCGGCTGTGGCTCCGAAGGTGTGGGCATCAATCGTGGCGGTCTGCCCGATCGCGGCCGCCGTGATGCTGTCAAGGGTGGCATGACATCACTGCTGTATGCCGCACGCGATGGCCATGCCGAGGTCGCTGCCATTCTGCTTGAAGCGGGTGCTGCGACCGCGCAGCCCGAAGCCAATGGCATCACGCCGCTGTTGATGGCGCTGTTGAACAACCAGCTTGCCATAGCAAACCTGCTGCTTGATGCCGGAGCCGACGTAAACACCAACGATTTCTGGGGCCGCACGCCGTTGTGGGCGGCCATCGACCATCGCAATCTGGATATGAACAACCGTGAGGAAGACAGCCCCGCCACGAACCGCATCGATCGTGCGTCTGTGCTGCCCGTGATCGAGCGCCTGCTGGCCATGGGTGCCGATGTAGATGCGCGCACGCGTGAAGTGCCGCCGCCGCGCAAATGGCTGTATTCGCTGAATGACGTGTCCTGGGTCGATTTCACCGGGCAAACGCCGTTCCTGCGCGCTGCGTTCTCGGGCGACACCACGGTGATGCGCCTGCTGCTGCAACATGGCGCTGATCCCAACCACTCCACGCAGGGGGGCACCACACCCTTGATGGCCGCCGCCGGTGTGGGTTGGGTGGTTGCGCAGACCTATACCGAATCCATGGAAAGTCTGCAGGAGGCGATCCGTATCTGCCTGGAGCAGGGTGCCGACGTGAATGCCGTCAACTCGATGGGGCTCACGGCCTTGCTCGGAGCCGCCAACAAGGGTGCCAATGCGCTGATCACGCAGCTGGTGGAAGAGGGTGCGGATCTTTACGTTGCGGATGTCCATGACCGTGATGCCTGGCGCTGGGCAGAAGGCGTGTTTCTGGCGGCCGTGGGTGCCGAACTCAAACCGCATACCCTGGCACTGCTGGATGAATTGAAGGCAAGGCAGCAAGGAGTGACGCCATGAGGGCCATACGACTTGCCGGCAGAGTGCTGGGTTTGCTATGCGTAGCAGCCCTGCCTGTGGCAAGGGCGCAGACTCTGGAATCGCAGCACTGGCAGCTCTTCGATGAGTACTGCAGCGATTGCCACAATCTCGACGATTATGCCGGTGGTTTCGCCCTCGACCTGCTGACGCAGGCTGATGTGCCGCAGGATGCCGAGGCCTGGGAAAAAGTCATCCGCAAACTGCGCAGCGGCATGATGCCGCCGCCAGGGCAACCGCGGCCGGCGCGGGCCGAAGTCCTTGCAGCTACCAGCAACATCGAGCAGGTCATCGACGGGCATGCGGCGCTGAATCCAGTGGTCGGTGCGCCACTGCTGCACCGCATGAACCGCACGGAATACGCCAATGCCATCCGCGACCTGCTGGGTTTCACTGTGAACCCAGCCGAGCTGATGCCGGCCGATGATGCCAGCGCCGGTTTCGACAACATCGCGGCGGCGCTCAACGTGTCGTCCACACTGATGCAGTCTTACGTTACGGCCGCCGCACGCATCAGCCGGCTGGCCATTGGCGACCTCACCAGCAGTGCCGGCAGCGTGAACTTCCAGCCGCCGTCCGGCGTTGACCAGGGTGTACACATCGATGGACTGCCGCTGGGTACGCGCGGCGGCCTCGTGTTCGAGCACGTATTTCCGCTGGATGCCGACTACAGTTTCAACATCCGCCGGCTTGGAGCCAACAATTTCAATCTGCCCGCCGTCGGTCTCGCTGAAGCGATCGAGATCGTCATCGATGGCGAACAGGTGGCGGTGCTGCCACCCGACCAGCCACCGCGCCTGACACTGCCTGTCAGCGCCGGGCCGCATCGCGTGCAGATCGCGTTCCTGCACACGCAGCCCGAGCAGGAGGTCGACGACCTGTATGCCGTCCATGCCAGCAGCGCCAGCATCGCTGGCGTGGAACTCAACGGTCCACTGAACGTGCGCGGCGCCGGCAACACACCGGGGCGAGCGCGCGTGTTCATTTGCCAACCGCGCGAAAGCAGTGAGGAAGAACCGTGTGCGCGCCGTATCGTCGAGCACCTGGCCGAGCGCGCGTGGCGCGGCCCGGTCGAGGCAGACGCCATCGCCATGCTGCTGCAGTTCTATCGCGACGGTGCCGCGCTGCGTGGCTTTGAGACCGGCGTGCAGTACGCGCTGGCGCGCATCCTGGTCGATCCACGTTTTGTCTATCGCTTCGAGCAGGAGCCGGCCGGGCTGGCACCCGGCACTGCGTACGCACTGGGCGACTTTGAGCTGGCTTCGCGCCTGGCCTTCTTTCTGTGGAGCAGCATCCCGGACGACACACTGCTGCAGCTCGCGGCAGAGGGGCGTCTGCAGGATGCTGCCGTGCTGCGCGAACAGGCTGCGCGCATGCTGCAGGACCCGCGCGCCGACGCACTGGTGGACAATTTTGCCACGCAGTGGCTGGGCCTGCGCGCACTGGCCACCATCAACCCGGTAACGGCGGCCTACGATGGCACCCTGCGTGAGTCGATGCAGCGCGAAACGCGGCTGCTGTTTGCCAGTGTCCTGCGTGATGCGCGTCCGGTGACCACCCTGCTTGATGCAGACTACACCTACGTGGATGAGCGTCTGGCACGTCATTACGGCATCGCCGATATAAAGGGCAGCCGCTTTCGTCGTATCGAGGTGACAGACCCTGCACGCCGCGGGTTGTTGGGCCATGCCAGCATCCTCACGCTGACGTCGGCGCCAAACCGCACTTCACCGGTAAAGCGTGGCCAGTGGATTCTCGAGAACCTGCTGGGCTCGCCGCCACCGCCACCACCACCGGGCGTGGAAACCAATCTGGAAGAAGCGGTCGGGGCAACTGCACCCACCACGATCCGCCAGCGCCTCGAGCAACACCGTGCCGATCCCTCCTGCAGCGCCTGTCATGCCGTGATCGATCCGATGGGTTTCGCGCTGGAGAACTTCGATGAAATCGGCCAATGGCGTGCCACGTTGAACGGTGCGCCGGTGGATACGACTGCGCCGCTGTGGGATGGCAGCATGCTGGATGGCCCACAAAGCCTGCGCGCCTTCCTGCTGCAGCACGAGCAGGATTTCGTGCTGACATTCAGTGAAAAGCTGCTCGCCTATGCCCTCGGTCGCAAACTGGAGTACCATGATTTGCCGCAATTGCGCGCCATTGTGCGCGAGGCTGGCGCTGAGGATCACACGCTGCAGGCACTGGTTGCAGGCATCGTGGGCAGTGACGTGTTCAGGCTGCGACAGACTGCAACAGTAAGCGAATTGGCCGCAGAATGACTGTTTTCGGGTGGAACGGGATGGGGGATAAATAGCTGATGTTCATCTCCAGAAAGCATTTGTCGCGGCGCGCCTTGCTGCGCGGTACCGGTACAGCGCTGGCTTTGCCTTTGCTCGATGCCATGATCCCGGCGGCTACCGCGCTCGCGCAGACGGCAGCACGGCCGCAGCCGCGGCTCGGCTGCATCTATGTACCACACGGGGCCACCATGGACCTGTGGACGCCGGCCACTGCCGGCAGCGACTTCGCGTTCTCGCCCATCCTGAAACCGCTGGAAGCCTACCGCGACTACCTCACCGTCGTGTCCAACCTGGCACACCAGGGAGTGGCGCCGTGGTCCGGTGAAGATACCGGCGGTGCGGAAAATCATGTGCGAGCAGCCGCCGTATTCCTGACGGGCGCGCATCCGGTCAAAGGCGATCTGGCCCATGTCGGTGTCTCGGTGGACCAGCTCGCTGCGCAGATGATCGGACAGGATACGCCGCTGCCGTCGATGGAGCTCAGCATCGAACCTGCCGGCCTCAGCTGTGACGGCAACTTCACCTGCGCGTATCGCAACACTCTGGCCTGGAAGAGCGCCACGCAGCCGCTGCCGATGGAGCACAATCCACAGCTCGTGTTCGAGCGCCTGTTTGGCGATGGCACTACCGATGCGCAGCGCCGCGAGCGTCGCGCCCAGTCCGCCAGCATGCTCGATTCCATCGGCGAATCCGTACTCTCGTTGCGCAAGGGCCTGCCTGCCGCCGATGTGGCGCGGCTCGACGATTACCTGCAGGAAGTCCGTGAAATCGAACGCCGCGTGCAGCTGGTGGGTGAAAAGCTGACATCTGATCTGGTGCTGCCGGATGCGCCGGCCGGTATCCCGCCTGAATTCGAGGAGCATCTGGACCTGATGTTCGAACTGCAGGTGCTGGCCTGGAAGGCTGGTATTACCCGCATCGCCACGCTGATGCTGGCGCGCGAGAATTCCAACATCCGTTTCCCGCGCAGCGGCGTGGCCGAAGGTTTCCACAATGCCTCGCACCATTCCAATGACCGCAAGAACATGGAGCAGTTCGCGGTGATCAACACCTACCATGCCGGCTTGCTGGCGCGCTTCCTCGGCAAGCTGGCCGCCACCCCGGATGGTGACGGCACTTTGCTGGACAATTCGGTGGTGTTGTATGGCAGCAGTCTCAGCGATGCCAACGAGCACAACTTTGATCCCTTGCCAGTACTGCTGGCCGGCAAGGCTGCAGGTCGTCTGCGCGGCAACCGGCATCTGGTCGCAGCGCCGCAAACGCCGATGGCCAACCTCTTGCTGGGACTGCTGCACACGCTGGATGTACCGGCGGACAGTCTGGGTGACGCCACCGAACCCATGGCAGTCTGAACATGCCTGACAGCACGCTGTCCGCGGCGCAGTTGGTGCAAACTGTCCCCGATCCGCAACAACAGCCGCATTTCTGCTTCATCGTTACGCCGCCATTTTCCGGATCGACGGCTATTGCCGAACTGCTGCACAGCAGTCCGCACATCACCTTTCTGGAAGAGCGTGCCGAGGGGCAATGGCTGGTGCCGCAGCTGAGTGCGGATGCGCGCTGGGATGCCGGCTTGCCCGTCGACTACGCGACCGTGCAGGCGCTCTGGCTGCAGCGCTGGCAGCAGTTGTACGCTGACAACCCGGCATTGCGCGTGGTGGTGGAGAAAAGCCCGCCCAACATGGTGCGGCTGGAAGCGCTGGCGGCATTGTTCAGTGATGTGTCCTTCCTTGCCAACAATCGGGATCCCTACGCCAACTGCGCGAGCATTCTCTATCGTATGCACACGGGAGAGCAGCTTTCCCCGGAACAACGTGAGCAACAGTTACGCACACTCGCTACCCACTGGATACTGCGCAGTATCAGGATGCGCGAACTCGTCGCGCGTCTGGATATTCCGCTGCTTACCTATGAACAGTTCTGCGATGCGCCCGCCAGCATTCCTGGCAAGCTGAACCTGCCGCCCGGCGTGGCACAGACAATCGACGTGCAAGCGCCGGTGCGCGTAAAGGATTATCCACTGCAGGGCATCGCGAACCAGAACCAGCGGCAGATCGCGCTGTTGTCAGAAGGAGAGATCGCGGCGATCACCGGGGTACTCGCATCGCAGCAGGAACTGCTCGATTACTTCGGCTACGAACTGCTCCCGTAGGGGCGGGCCCCTACGGGAGCATCAGCGTTTGGCGGCTATCTGCATCGTGCGCTGTTTAGCGATGTTCCATTCGCGGTCCTTGGCGACTTCGCGCTTGTCGTACTCATGCTTGCCCTTGGCCAGCGCTATCTCGCATTTGATGAGATGCTCTTTCCAGTACATTTTCGTGCAGACACAGGTGTAGCCCTTCTGCTGGATGCCGGAGAAGATGCGCGAGAGTTCCTTGCGGTTCAGCAGCAGCTTGCGCGTACGCGTGGGGTCGGCAACGTGATGGCTGCTGGCCGAGATGAGGGGCACGATCTGTGAGCCAAGCAGCCATGCCTCGCCGTCTTTCACGATGACGTGGCTGTCCACCAACTGCACTTTCTTCTGGCGCAGGCTTTTTACTTCCCAGCCCAGCAAGGCGAGACCCGCTTCGAAGCGGGTCTCGATGAAATAATCGTGGTTGGCTTTCTTGTTGGCGACGATAAGGGTGTCGTTGCCGTTGGATTTCTTGGGTTTGGCCATAGCGGCAGCATTATAGGCAGGCGGGTGCGGGTTTGCCATTGAAAGCTGGGCCCTGTATTTTGGGCATATTTCCGCGCAGGCAGTTCTTTCCATGATGCGTATCTCGCGCTCGGCGCTGTTGCCCTATCCGGCGTCCGCCATGTTCGCTCTCGTCAACGACATCGCTTCCTATCCCGCATTTCTGCCGGGCTGCCTTGGCGCGACCGTGCACAGTGCGACTGACCAGGAAGTTATGGCCAGCCTCGTGCTGGGCAAGGTCGGCCTGCGTTATACGCTTACCACGCGCAACGAACTGGAACCGCCCTTGCGCATGCACATGCATCTGGTGGACGGGCCATTCCGCAGTTTTGGCGCTGAGTGGACCTTCGTGCCACTGGGTGAGCAGGCCTGCAAGGCAAGCCTCGAGATGAATTTCGAATTCAGCGCGGGCCTGCTGGACGCGGCATTGGCGACTTTGTTTGAATCCACGGCGCGTGAACTCGTCAATGCCGTGTGTGCCCGTGCGGAGCAACTGTATGGAACTGCCTGACAAACAGCCGGACAACATGACCATCGCGGTGGAAGTTGCCTATGCCCTGCCGGAGCGCCAGCGCATCATCAAGCTCCGGGTGGCACAAGGTTGCACCGCGCTCGATGCAGTGCGCCAGTCCGGCATTGCCGGCGAGTTTCCGGGAGTCGACATTGACACCGCCGACATGGGCATCTTTGCGAAGAATCTCGATGGCAAGCAGTTGCCGGTGCCGGCCGAGTACATCCTGAAGTCACGTGACCGTGTAGAGATCTATCGGCCGTTGCAAGCCGACCCGAAAGCAGCACGGCAACAGCGCGCAGCAAAGATGAAGGACAGCGCGCAGCAAAAAGGGCGGGGCAAAGCAGACGCCGGTACGGGTGAGGCAGAGGATCTGGCTGCGGACTGACGCTGCCGCTTACTGCGGGGTTGCGGAGCCGGCAGCGTTGGCAGCCTGCTGGGGCTGGCTGACCTGGCCGAATTGCTCCTTGCCGGCTGACTGCGTGAAGTCACCACCGAAACTTACCAGGGCTCCCTCCTCAAAGAACACCACCACGCGCTCCTGCACGCGCTCACCGCCGCCCGGTTGATAGCTGTAGACGTAGTCCCAGCGATCCTGGTCAAAGGTGTCGCGGATCAGTGGCGTACCCAGGATGAAGTTGACCTGACGCTTGCTCAGTCCAGGGCGCAACTGGTCCACCATCTCCTGCGTGACGATGTTGCCCTGCGGAATGTCGATACGGTACACGCCGGGAAAGCGGAACGAGGACATGCTGCCGCAGCCGGACAGCAACATGAGGGCGATCAGCAGTGCGCAGGCCCGTGCAAACTTGGTGGTATGCGAATAACAGCGTGTCATTTGGGGTTATTAAGTACTTGTCTTTACATGCATTAGCAGGCGGGCATAATACCCCAAACTTTGCAATTGAGGTATCGAGATGGGCGGCGAAAACCAGGAGCTGAAGAAAGCGGGTCTCAAGGTAACCCTGCCGCGCGTCAAGATCATGCAGATCCTGGAAGGCGCCAAGGACCGTCACCTCAGTGCCGAGGATGTCTACAAGGCCCTGCGCGATGCCGAGGAAGACGTGGGCCTCGCCACCGTCTACCGGGTGCTTACGCAGTTCGAGACCGCTG
>JBIIWP010000158.1:0-4836 GCA_044338855.1 Pseudohongiellaceae bacterium
CCACCGATCCCGCCCTGGCCGACCTGCTGGATCGTCGTGAGGATCTGCGGGCGCAACAACATGCAAACGTGCTTGCTGCGGCCGGGCTTGCAGAACTTGCCGGGGTAGAGGCTGATTACCAGCTGCTGCGCAAGACTGAAAGCAGCAACCTGCACAGTGACATCGAAGCCATCCGCGCGATCCTGGATGGGCACCGCGAGACGGCTGACATCGCTATGGGCGGCGTCCCCATGATTGCTGACGACCTGGTGAGCTATGTGCGCAAGGACCTCGGTAATTTCGGTGTCGCCATTCTGGTGTTCATCGTGGCTGCACTCTGGTTCTTTTTTCGCAACGTACGTTACGTGGTGCTGCCCTTGCTGTGTGGCATCGTGATCAGTACCGTGGTTATCGGCATGCTGGGATTGCTGGATTGGCCAGCTACCGTCATTTCTTCCAACTTCATTTCGCTGCTGCTCATCATTACGGTGTCGCTCACGGTGCACCTCATCGTGCGTTACCGTGAACTGCAAGTGGAGAGTCCGGGTGAGTCGCACGAGCGACGCCTGCAGTTCGTGCTCGGCAGCATGGTGGAGCCCTGTTTCTACACCAGTCTTACCACCCTGGTTGCCTTTGGCTCATTGGTGGTCAGCGATATCCCGCCGGTGGTTGATTTCGGTCTCATGATGGTGCTGGGCGTCGTCTGTGCCTTCGTCCTCACGTTCCTGCTGTTCCCGGCCTTGCTGGTAATGTTGCCCGCCCAGCCCTTGCCGGGCGACCTGCGCAGCTTTGATGTGACACCACGCATCGGCATCTTTACCGAACGCCGTGGCACCGTGGTTGTGACGGTGTCCGTACTGCTGCTGGTGGCAGGCATCGTGGGCGTGGGGCAGCTGCGGGTCGAGAACAGTTTTATCGACTATTTCGATGAGCAGACCGAGATTTACCGGGGCATGCTGACCATCGACGAGCGCATGGGCGGTACCACGCCGCTGGATGTCATCATCGACCTGGCGCGTCCCGTTCCGGGCGGCAATGGGGCTGGTTTGGATACGGCCGGGATCGCCGAAAGCGCCTGGGACGACGAGCAATGGGAAGAGGATGAGTGGGCTGACGAGGAGGGTGGCAGTGACCCTGATTCCTACTGGTTTACCGCCGACAAGATGCGCACCATCACGCGCATGCACGACTGGCTCGACGAGCTGCCGGAAACCGGCAAGGTACTGTCACTGGCCACGTTGCTGCAGCTGGCCTACGAACTGAACGGCGAGCGCGAACTCAACAGCTTTGAGCTGGGCATTCTCTACAACCGCATACCCGCCGCGTACAAGGAAAGCCTGCTGCGCCCCTATGTGTCGGTGGCTGACGACCAGATCCGCTTTTCATTGCGCATCCGTGAATCGGATCCAAACCTGAATCGCCGCGAGCTGCTGGACAAGATTCGCAGTGGCCTGCAGCAGGAATTCGGCCTGGCACCCGAGCAGGTGCACCTGAGCGGTATGCTGGTACTCTACAACAACATGTTGCAGAGTCTGTTCGAATCCCAGATAGAAAGCATCAGTGTAGTGATGGCAGCCATCTTCCTGATGTTCGTCGTATTGTTTCGTTCTTTCTGGCTGGCCGTGCTGGGCATTATTCCCAACCTGCTGGCAGCACTGACGGTACTGGGCATCATGGGCCTGGCGGGCATCCCGCTGGACATGATGACGATCACCATCGCGGCGGTGGCCATCGGCATCGGCGTGGACAATACCATCCATTACGTACATCGCTTCCAGCACAACTTCCCGCGCTTCCGGGATTACCTGCACACCATGCATTATTGCCATGGCAGCATCGGCAAGGGCATCTATTACACGAATTTCTCGATCATTGCGGGCTTTTCGATTCTGGTGCTGTCGAATTTCGTCCCCACCGTAACTTTCGGGTTGTTGACCAGCCTGGCCATGATTCTGGCACTGGCCGGAGCCTTGACCCTGCTGCCGTGGTTGCTGGTGCGCTTCAAGCCACTTGGGCCCGAAACATGATGGCGGCTTTGTGCATGCAAATGTCGGCAGATTGGGTCGCTGTGAATCCATCAAGGACACTGCGTGGGCAAGATTGAACTAATCGGGTCACTGTGGCAGAATTCGCCCCTAAATTCTGCCGATTACGCCTGTAAGGCATTGAATTAAAAGGATTTCCTTTTATTTCGTGCACTGCAATTGAGCGCACCGCTGCTCAGGCGAGACCCCAGCAAATTTGACTGTTCTACGGATCTGCGTGCTGATCGCCAGCCAAGGGCCGTGGTTTTTTTTGATAATACGTTGAAACAGGCACGCAGGCTTCCTCATCCGGGCGGCAGGCAATGAGTCACTAGACCAGGATCGCATCCATGCAAGTCTCCATCGAAACCGTGTCCCCCCTCGAACGCAAAATGACGATTGCCGTCCCTGCCGCCAGCGTGGAAAGCCGCGTGGCCAATCGGCTGCAGGAAGCTGCCCGCACTGTGCAGATCAAGGGCTTTCGCAAGGGCAAGGTGCCCCTCAGCGTGGTGAAGCAGCGCTTTGGTCAGGGCGTGCGCCAGGAAGTGCTGGGCGAAGTGATGAGCCAGAGTTACTACGAAGCCCTGGGCCAGGAAAAGGTCAAGGCTGCCGGCCAGCCGCGCATCGAGCCCAAACTGGTGGAAGAAGGCAAGGACCTCGAGTTCATTGCAACCTTTGAAGTGTTCCCGGAAATCCAGCTGGGCGATTTCGCCGCTGTTGAAGTGGAACGCAAAACGGCCGAAATCACCGAGCAGGATATCGATACCATGGTCGAAACGCTGCGCAAGCAGCGCCAGACCTGGCAGGAGGCTGCCCGCGCTGCCCAGGACGGCGACCAGGTGACCATCGATTTCACTGGCAAGCTGGACGGCGCAGTGTTCGAGGGCGGCAGCGCCAAGGGCACCCGTCTTGTGCTTGGTTCCAAGCGCATGATCGAGGGGTTTGAAGCAGGACTGGTGGGGGTAAAGGCAGGCGAGGAGAGGGTGCTGAACCTTACCTTCCCGGGTGATTACCACAACAAGGATCTGGCAGGTAAAGCGGTGGAATTCACTGTGGCCGTCAGCAGTGTGGCTGAAGTCGTCCTGCCTGAACTCGACGACAAATTCTTTGTCTCTTTCGACGTGAAGGACGGTGGCGTAGCGGCGTTCCGAGCCGAAGTGAAAAACAACATGGCGCGTGAATTGAAGAACGCCGTGCGCAACAACGTGCGTAATCAGGTCATTGAAGGTTTGGTGAAACTGCACCAGGTCGACTTGCCCAAGTCGCTGGTTCTCAACGAAATCAATGTGCTGCGCCAGCAGACCATCCAGCAGTACGGCGGCAACAGCCGCCAGAAAATCGACGCCAACATGCTGCCGGCCGAACTGTTCCAGGCCCAGGCTGAGCGCCGTGTCAGCCTCGGTCTCATCATGAATGAAGTCATCCAGCAGAAGAAAATCGCCGTAGATCCAAAGAACGTGCGTACGCTGGTGGAAGAGCTCGCTGAAAGCTACGAGCAACCTGCCGAAGTGGTGAAGTGGTACTACAGCAACAAGGAGCAATTGGCACAAGTTGAAGCCATGGCCCTTGAAGAAGCCGTAATTGACCATATTCTGGATGCAGCGAAGGTCACCGAGAAGTCCTGCAGCTACGAAGATGCCCTGAAGCCGGCCAGTGCCGACGCTTCAGCTGGCTGATTGCCCGCCCGCACCATCTCCGAGGCAACCGGCCGGGTCACGTGATCCGGCCGGCGCATCGCACTACCGCACCATCTACCGAGAAGGCATCATGAGCAGATACAGCCAGCAGGGTCCCTGGGACAACGGAATGAGCGACGATCCGGCTCGTCGTATGCAGGAAGTGGCAGCCCTGGTGCCGATGGTGATCGAGCAGACTGCCCGCGGCGAGCGCTCCTTCGACATCTACTCGCGCCTGCTCAAGGAACGCGTGATTTTCATGGTTGGCCAGGTCGAGGACTACATGGCCAACCTGGTAGTGGCCCAGTTGCTGTTCCTCGAATCCGAAAATCCGGACAAGGACATCCATCTTTACATCAACTCACCGGGTGGATCTGTTACCGCTGGCATGTCGATCTACGACACCATGCAGTTCATCAAACCCGATGTCAGCACGATGTGCATCGGCCAGGCCGCGAGTATGGGTGCCCTCCTGTTGGCAGGTGGTGCCAAGGGCAAGCGCTATTGTTTGCCCCATTCGCGCATGATGATCCACCAGCCCAGCGGGGGCTTCCAGGGCCAGGCTTCGGACATCCATATCCAGGCCAGGGAAATCCTCAATATCCGTGAGCGTCTCAACACAGTCCTGTCCCATCACACGGGCCAGTCGATGGAGGTAATCGCCCGTGATACCGATCGTGACACCTTCATGAGTGGTGAGCAGGCGGTTGCATACGGTCTCATCGACCAGGTGCTCGACAAACGCATGATCAGCCCGTCGACGAAATGAGATTTTGCCCGGTATTTGCGCCGGGCGGGACTTGTAAAACGGCATGAATGGCTGCATCTTAGACTTAAGACAGTGATGTAGTGGAGTGCCGTAATGGCAGGTGACAAATCCAAAGATGATTCCGGGAAACTGTTGTACTGTTCCTTCTGCGGAAAGAGTCAACACGAAGTTCGCAAGCTGATTGCCGGCCCTTCTGTGTTCGTCTGTGACGAATGCGTCGACCTTTGCAACGACATCATTCGCGAAGAAATCCACGACAAGGCTGCCGATAAAAAGCAAAAGGAACTGCCCACCCCAGCCGAGATCTGTGCGATCCTCGACCAGTACGTCATCGACCAGCAGAAAGCCAAGAAGATCCTCGCTGTAGCGGTGTACAACCACTACAAGC
>JBIIWP010000129.1:0-7707 GCA_044338855.1 Pseudohongiellaceae bacterium
GATGACGTCGAGCTCAGCAAGAGCAACATCCTCATCATCGGTCCGACCGGTACCGGCAAGACCTTGCTGGCAGAGACTCTCGCGCGCCTGCTTGACGTGCCGTTCACCATCGCGGACGCCACTACACTGACGGAAGCCGGCTACGTCGGCGAAGACGTCGAGAACATCATCCAGAAGCTGTTGCAGAAATGCGACTACGATGTTGAAAAGGCCCAGATGGGTATTGTCTACATCGACGAGATCGACAAGATTTCACGCAAGTCCGACAATCCCTCCATTACGCGTGACGTGTCGGGCGAGGGCGTGCAGCAGGCGTTGCTGAAGCTGATCGAAGGCACCATTGCATCAGTTCCGCCGCAGGGGGGGCGCAAGCATCCGCAACAGGAATTCCTGCAGGTGGACACCTCCAACATCCTGTTCATTTGCGGCGGTGCGTTTGCAGGTCTCGACAAGGTCATCCGCGACCGCTCCGAAAAGAGCGGTATCGGTTTTTCGGCAGCCGTCCGCAGTCAGGACAACAGCGCCGGGGTGGGCCAGACCCTCCGTGACGTAGAACCGGAAGATCTGGTGCGCTACGGTCTTATTCCCGAGTTCGTCGGCCGCCTGCCAATGATCGCAACGCTGAACGAGCTCGATGTGGAAGCGCTGATACGTATCCTGAAAGAGCCGAAGAATGCGCTGACCAAGCAATATGCGAAGCTGTTCGATATGGAAGGCGTAGAGATCCAGTTCCGTAATGACGCCTTGCGTGCCATTGCCACGAAGGCGCAGGAACGCAAGACCGGTGCCAGGGGGCTGCGCTCCATCATGGAATCGGTATTGCTCGAAACCATGTACAAGATTCCCTCCGAACAGCATGTCACCAAGGTGATCATCGACGAAGCCGTCATCAGAGGCGAATCCGAGCCCCTGCTGATGTATGAGAATACCGACTCCGTGGACACCAGCCAGGGCACAATGGACAAGCAATCCAGCGCATGACGAGGTAGACCCGTTTGTATGACCTCAGGGTAAGCCGGGCATTGGCTCTGGTTCCCTGGGCAACAGAACAAAGAGTAATGATTGGCCAGCCTGCGGCGGCCGGCAATCAGGATGGGGAAGGCAGCCGCTCTTGAATGGCGGCGTTGCAACCCCGAGTGCAATTACGCAGCACCTGTCCGGGCCCCAAGGCCTGCACAGGCACTCCAGGAGACAGCGACTGACCCATGGACAAGCCCACAATCCAACAAGTGCTTCCCTTTCTGCCATTGCGGGGTGTCGTGGTATACCCCCAGATCGTCCATCCCTTGTTCGTAGCCCGTGAAAAATCCATCAAGGCGCTGAAGGCCGCGATGGCTGCCGACAAGAAGATACTGTTGGTGGCCCAGAAGCAGCATTCCGAAGATGATCCGCGCAAGGATGATCTGTATACAATCGGCACCGTTGCCAGTGTGCTGCAGCTCATGCATGTCAACGATGGCACCGTAAAGGTCCTGGTCGAGGGTGTGGAGCGTGTGCAGGTTCGCAACTTCCAGTTCGACGAAGACTTCTGCAAGGCCGAAGTCATCGCCATGGGCAGCCATGTGGTCGAGGAGAAAGATACCGAGATACTCATTCGCTCGTTGCTGTCGCAGTTTGACCAGTACGTGCAGCTGAGCAAGAAAATCTCGCCCGAGGTGCTGACCTCCATCACCAGCATCGATGATCCCAGCCGTCTGGTAGACACCATCGCAACACACATGGCGCTGCAATTGCAGGAAAAGCAGAACATTCTCGAACTTGCCAATCTCAAGCCGCGTATCGAACATCTCATGGCGCTGATTGAATCCGAAATCGACATCTTCCAGGTCGAGAAGCGCATCCGCGGCCGGGTCAAGAAGCAGATGGAAAAGAGCCAGCGCGAGTACTACCTCAATGAACAGATGAAGGCCATCCAGAAGGAAATGGGCGAGCTCGACGAGACGCCCAACGAGGCCGAGGAACTCAAGCGCAAGATCGACGAAGCCGGTATGCCGCAGGAAGCACGCGACAAGGCCAATGGCGAACTGAACAAGCTGAAGATGATGTCGCCAATGTCGTCAGAAGCCTCGGTGGTGCGTACCTACCTCGACTGGATGATCAACGTGCCCTGGAAA
The DNA here is from genome assembly GCA_044338855.1 of Pseudohongiellaceae bacterium. GTDB lineage: Bacteria > Pseudomonadota > Gammaproteobacteria > Pseudomonadales > Pseudohongiellaceae > CAILUG01. The sequence continues at coordinate 2,115 of JBIIWP010000129.1, forward strand.
AAGCGCACGAAGATCCAGAACGACCTGCACAAGGCGGAATCGGTACTGGAAAGCGATCATTTCGGCCTCAGGGATGTGAAAGAACGCATTCTCGAATACCTGGCTGTACAGAAGCGCGTCAAGAAGCTGAAGGGCCCTATCCTCTGTCTGGTAGGACCCCCTGGCGTGGGCAAGACCTCGTTGGGCGAATCCATTGCACGTGCCACCGGCCGCAAGTTCGTGCGCATGGCGCTCGGCGGCGTGCGCGATGAAGCCGAGATCCGCGGCCATCGTCGTACCTACATCGGCTCGCTGCCCGGCAAGGTGGTACAGAAGATGGCCAAGGTCGGCGTGCGCAACCCGCTGATCCTGCTGGACGAGATCGACAAGATGGGGATGGACCACCGCGGTGATCCCGCCTCGGCGCTGCTGGAAGTGCTGGATCCCGAACAGAACCACAGTTTCAATGACCACTATCTGGAGGTCGATTACGACCTGTCGGACGTCATGTTCATCTGCACGTCCAACTCGATGAACATTCCCGGGCCCTTGCTGGACAGGATGGAAGTCATCCGTCTGCCGGGCTACACCGAGGATGAAAAGCAGAATATCGCCGAGCGCTACCTTGTACCTAAGCAACGCGACAACAATGGCCTCAAGGAAGGCGAGCTGGTGTTCCAGGGGTCCGCCATTCTCGATCTGATCCGCCACTATACGCGCGAGGCGGGTGTGCGCGGTCTTGAGCGCGAGATTGCCAAGATCTGCCGTAAAGTGGTCAAGGAGCAGAGCCTTGCGGGGACCTCTGATCCGGTATTCATCACCCCGGATGCGCTCGAGAAATACGCCGGTGTGCGCAAGTACGATTTCGGCAAGGCCGAGAATGAGGATGTCATCGGCCAGGTAAACGGTCTGGCCTGGACCCAGGTCGGTGGCGAGCTGCTTACCATCGAGGCGGTGGCGATTCCCGGCAAGGGCAAGGTGACGATGACCGGATCTCTGGGAGACGTCATGCAGGAATCCATCACGGCCGCACTTACCGTAGTCCGCAGTCGCAGTCACAGCCTTGGAATCGAGGAGAATTTCCAGGAGCACAAGGACCTTCACGTGCATGTGCCGGAAGGAGCGACGCCCAAAGATGGCCCCAGCGCGGGGATCGGCATGTGTACGGCGCTGGTTTCCGTGCTCACCGGCATTCCGGTTCGCAAGGATGTTGCCATGACAGGTGAGATCACGCTGCGAGGTCAGGTGCTTCCGATCGGAGGGCTCAAGGAAAAACTGTTGGCTGCCCATCGTGGCAACATCAAGACCATCGTCATACCGCTGGAGAACGAGCGCGATCTGAAGGAGATACCGGACAACATCAAAGCTGATTTGCAGATCAAACCTGTGAAATGGATCGACGAAGTCCTGCAGATTGCATTGCAGTATATGCCGACGCCAATCGTGGAGGCGAAGGCCGATACAGCAAAGGCAGTGAAGACCACCAAGGGCCGTGACAAGGGCAAGAAGGCAATCAATACCCACTGAGCCGGGGTATTTCTTGACTTAATCTTTGCACAGTTGATATAAACCCGGCCACTTGCGAACAGACGAACGAATTTTTCTCAACACTTTGGATAGAAGGGGTTATCGTGAACAAACAAGAACTGATTGATGTGGTAGCGGAAAGTGCAGACCTGCCGAAGGCATCGGCAACGCGTGCAATTGATGCAGTGCTGGATGCCGTTACCGATGCCCTGACCAAGGGTGACACGGTAAGTCTGGTTGGCTTTGGTTCATTCACCGTGAAGGCCCGCGCAGCCCGCACCGGCCGTAATCCACAAACTGGTGCAAGCATCGAAATCGCAGCATCCAAGGTACCAGCCTTCAAACCGGGCAAGGCCCTGAAGGACTCCGTCAACTCCTGAAGTCCTGTTGCAACGGTGGTGCCGAATCCTCCGGATTCCAGCCGCAAGAGCACGATTTGAAAGCAGTTTTGACACCACATGAAGGCGCATCTATGATGCGCCTTCTGTTTTTCAGGTCGTCCGTCGCCCCGGTTTGAACCTGACCTTTGCCCTGAACCAGGATGCCTCATGCTCCAGAAAATCCGTGACAATACCCAAGGCTTGATCGCCAAGATATTCATTGGCTTCATCATCGCAGTGTTCGCCCTGTTTGGGGTGGAAACCATCGTCGGTACCCTCCTGAATCCGATACCCGCGCTCGAGGTGAACGGTGTCGAAATCAACAGTCTCGACATCGACAACCTGTCGCAACGCAAGGCCCAGGAGTTCTACGCCGAACAGGGTGAAGATGCAGACTTCACCGGCATCGACGATGCTATGTTCCGCGTGTCCGCTGTCAATGAACTGATCCAGCGCGAACTGCTCAAGCAATCTGCTGCCAATTCCGGGATGGAGGTTTCTGCTACCAGCGTCGATCGCCGCATCCTCCAGACGGAGGATTTCAAGGTTGACGGTGTCTATAACGACGAGCGTGCCAACATCCTGCTGACCAGCATGGGCCTGAGTCCTGCGGGGTACCGCATCACGTTGTCCCAGGAAATGCTGCTGAACCAGATCCTGGCTGCTTACTCGGCCAGTGGTTTCGTCACCAACCAGGAATTGGAGCATCTCGCCTCACTTGTGCATCAGAAGCGCAGCTTCCGCCACGTCAGCCTCAGTCTGGACAGCCAGGGCGCCAATATCGAAATCAGCGAAGCGGATATCGCTGCTTTTTACGAGACCAACCAGAGCGCGTTCCAGCGGGAAGAGCAGGTGAAAATCGCCTGGCTGGAGCTGGACAAGGAGAAGCTGATGGATGAAATCAGCGTCTCTGAAGAGCAGGTGCGTGCACGCTACGATGAGGAAGTGGCTACCTTCCAGGCCCAGACCGAACGCCGTGCGGCACACATACTGTTCGAAACTACCGATGCCAGCGAAACGGAACAGACCCTGGAAACTGCCAGCGAATTGAAGGCCCGCATTGATGCAGGCGAAGATTTTGCGGCATTGGCCGCAGAGTTTTCCGATGATGCCGGTTCCGCACAGGACGGCGGCGACGTGGGCTACACCACCGGCGACAGCTTCGTTCCCGAGTTCGAAGAAGCCTTGCGCGGCCTCGAGGTCGGACAGGTGTCCGATCCGGTGCGCACCGAGTTCGGTGTTCACCTCATCAAGCTGCTGGAGGTCAATGCCTCCGACAGCGAACCCTACGAAAGGCGCCGTGAAGCACTTGAGCGCGATCTGAAGAGCACGGAGGCGGAGACCTTGTTCATCGCTCGCAGCGAAGAGCTTGGCAATCTGGCCTTCGAATCCGTCGGCCTGGAAGAGCCCGCCAGCATCATGTCACTGGAACTGCAGCAGTCGGATTGGTTTGGCCGTTCCGGTGGCACCGGGATCACCGCGGTTGGCGCCGTGATCGACAGCAGCTTCAGCAGTGAGATTCTTGAAGAACGCCTCAACAGCGAACTGATCCAGATCGACGCGAACCGCAGTGTGGTCATCCAGGTATTGGAACACCAGTTGCCGGAAACGCGCCCGCTGGACGAGGTGTCTGGCGAAATTGCCGTCACCTTGCGCCTTGAGCGTATGCAGGAGCAGGCTCGCCAGATCGGTGAGACCATCGTCAGCAGCCTGCAGGCTGGCGACAATATCGACAGCCTGCTGGAAGCGCAGGGCCTGAGCTGGGCAGCTTATGACGCCATCGAGCGTGACAATCAAGGCATCAACCCGGCAATTCTGGAGCGCATTTTCGCCATGCAGCCGCCCGCTGAGGGGCAGACCACGGTGGAAGGTTTCCAGCTGCCCAGCGGTGAATACGTGGTCGTCGAGCTGCAAAGCGTGGTGCCAGGCACCAACGCCGACCTCGAAGCCGACGAAGAGCAGAGCATGCGCAGCTTCCTCAGCCAGCAGACTGCAGCACTCGATTTCGCCGGCTATTTCTTCAGCCTGGAAAATCGCGCCGAGATCCTCGGCCGGGACGCTGTGGCGCCGGTGGACGAATTCGAGGACTTCGGAGCTGAGGAGTTCTGATTCAGTCCTGCTACACCAGGTGGCACGCCACCTGGTGTCCCGGCAGTACTTCCCTCAATAGCGGGCGCTCTCCATGGCAACGTGCTTCTGCGAGCGGGCAGCGTGTGGCAAAGCGGCAACCCGGCTTCAGGTTGACGGGTGAGGGTATCTCGCCGCGAATGATCACATCCTTGCGTTGCCTCTCCAGTACCGGATCAGGCTCTGGATTGGAAGCCACCAGCAACTTCGTATACGGGTGCTGCGGTTCGAAATACACGGCGTCAGCCGGCCCGATCTCGATCAGCGAACCCAGATACATCACAGCCATGCGGTCTGATACATAGCGCACCATCGACAGGTCGTGCGCGATGAACAGCATGGCCAGCCCCAGCGATGCCTTCAGCTCGTCCAGCAAGTGCACGATCTGTGCTTGCACCGAGACATCCAATGCCGAGATCGGCTCGTCGCATACCAGCAACTTTGGTTCCACGATCAGCGCGCGCGCAATTCCCACACGCTGGCGCTGACCGCCGGAGAACTCATGGGGATAGCGTGAGAGATGATCGGCGTGCAGGCCGACTCGCTCCAGCCAGTACACCACCTGATCGCGTAACTGCGACAGGCGCTTGCCCTCGCGGATGGCAAGGCCCTCGGCGATGATTTCCAGCACAGTCATGCGGGGATTCAAGGAAGAGTAGGGATCCTGGAAGATGATCTGGATGTCGTGGGCCTGGCGGCGGAAGTCTTCGGACGTGTAGCGTGCCGGCAGAGCCTTGCCCTGGAACCGTACTTCGCCCGCAGTCTTGTCGTGGAGGCCGATCAGGGCTTTGCCAAAGGTGGTCTTGCCCGAGCCACTCTCGCCAACGAGGCCTACGACTTCATTGGGAGCAATGGCCAGCGACACGTCATCCACCGCATGCACCAGTTGCTGTTTGCCGATGCGGAAATGCTTGCGCAGCGCCCTGGCTTCAATCAAGGGTTGGCTCATGCCGGGACCTCGCCTGGCGTGGTATCGAGACGGTGCAAGGCCTTGCTCGGGCATGCGGCATGCTGTAGCCAGCAGGCCGCACGGTGACCGGTTCCGAACAAGGGCGGTTGTTGCGTTGCACACACCTGCATCGCGTGCGGGCAACGGTCGAAGAAGCCGCAGCCTGCCGGCGGAGCGAACAAGTCGGGTGGGCTGCCCGGAATTGTCAGCAGTCGCTGGCGGTCGCGGCGGTTGCTGGGCATCGCGCCGCGCAGTCCCAGTGTGTAGGGATGCGCCGAGCGATAGAAGATGTCATCCACGCTGCCGCTTTCAACGATCTTGCCTGCGTACATTACACAGACGTCGTGCGCCATGCGCGCTACCACACCAAGGTCGTGCGTGATAAGGATGATCGACAGTCCCTGCGAGGACTGCAGTTCGCCGAGCAGGCTGAGAATCTGGGCCTGGATCGTCACGTCGAGTGCTGTGGTGGGCTCGTCTGCGATCAGCACGTCCGGCTTGCAGGCGATGCTCATGGCAATGACAGCACGCTGCAGCATGCCCCCGGAAAACTCGAAGGGATACTGCCGGGCGCGCCGCTCGGGTTCCGGAATCTGCACGAGTTGCAGCAGGTCCACGGCTTCGCGGTGGG
>JBIIWP010000060.1:0-18756 GCA_044338855.1 Pseudohongiellaceae bacterium
CCGCGATCTGCTTGCCGATGGTCATGGTGGGATTCAGTGCACTCATCGGGTCCTGGAAGATCATGCCGATGCGCTTGCCGCGGTAGGCGTTGAGCTTGTGCTGCGGCAGCCCGAGGATCTCCTCGCCGAACAGACGGGCGGAACCCGACGTCAGGCGTCCGGGCGGCATCGGGACCAGTCCCATGAGGCTCTGCACTGTTACGGATTTGCCGCAGCCGGATTCACCGACGATGGCAAGGGTACGCCCCTGCTGCAGTGTGAACGACACATCGCGTACCGCCTTGACCGTACCACCGTAAGTGTCGAATTCCACCGACAGGTTGTTGACCTCAAGTGCCGGCAGCTTCATTCGCGCGACCTCATGCGGGAATCCAGCGCATCACGCAGGCCGTCGCCCAGCATGTTGAAGGCCAGTACCGTAAGGCTGATGAACACGGCAGGCACTATCAGTTCATGCGGGCTCGACAGCATGGTGCGGATGCCCTCGTTGCTCATGGAGCCCCACGACGGCACCGGCGGCGCCACGCCCATGCCGATGAAGGACAGGAACGCTTCCGTGAAGATCGCCATGGGAATGGCAAAGGTCAGCGTGACCAGCAGGGGGCCAATGGTGTTGGGGATCATGTGACGCAGGATGAGGTAGGCAGGATTGGCGCCAAGCATGCGCGCGGCCTGCACGTAGGCTTCCTCGCGGATCTGCAGGATCTGGCCGCGCACGAGGCGCGCAGTATCCGGCCAGCGCAGCAGGATCAGCGCCAGCAGCATGGGAAACACCCCACTTTCGCCCGGACCAATGCCGAAGGCGATGCGGAACAGGATCATGAACAAGAGGAAGGGCAGTGCGATCACGAAATCGGCGAGGCGCATCATCACGATGTCGACGGTGCCGCCAAAGTAGCCGGAGATGCCGCCATAGAGCGTACCAAACAGCACGAACAGCGCCGGTGCCACGATGCCGATAAAGAGCGACACGCGCGCGCCGTACATCGTGCGTGCCAGCAGGTCCCGGCCCAGGTGATCGGTGCCGAATGGATTGGCGGCCAGGGTCACCGTCAGGCCGGGAGTCGCGTCCAGACCCAGTTCGCGCGCCTGGCTGGCCGAGATGCCTCGCTGCACATCGATGCGCTGCGTGGTCGCGTCTCGGGATTCGGTAAAACCGTCACTGGCGATGATGGTGTACCAATAGGGCTGTGCGCCCAACTGCAGTCGATCCTGGAAACCGACGGTGCGCCCATTTAGGGTCTGCGCCAGCGGCAGTCCCAGATCCTCGGGCGAGCTGGGTGCATGATCATTGCGGTAGATGAGGTAGGAGGTGGCACCAGCGACAGGTTCCCACGTGAGGCGCACATATTGGGTATTCGCCTCGCTTTCGGTGCTGATGTTGGCCGTTCGCCCCGGCATAGTTCCGGTCGCAGGCAGTTCGGCAGGAAGCTCTGGTGCCTGCCAGCCTCCAGGGTCAGCCACCACCAGGGCCTGGCTGCCAAGACCGGGACCACGGGAAATGTTGTCGAGGTCCTGGAAGGACGGATCGCGCGGCCACACCCAGGGGCCAAGCAAGGTAAACAGGCCCATGAAGATCAACAGGTAAAGACTCAGCAACGCCCGGCGATTCTGCTTGAGGCGCCGCCACGCATCCTGCCAATAGGACTGCGAGGGACGCGCGATGCGGTTCTGCTCGCGCTGTGCCGTCACAGTGGCGAAATCGGCCGAGCCCGGCTGGTACGGCGCGTTCACGCAGCCCCCAGACGAATGCGCGGATCGATGAAGCCGTAGAGTATGTCCACGGCGATCACCATCAATACCAGGAAGCTGCCGAAGAACACCGTGGTGCCCATGATCACCGTGTAGTCCAGTTGGGCCACGGCCTGCACGAAGTAACGGCCGAGGCCAGGAATGGCGAACACGCTTTCCACCACGAACCCGCCCGTGGTGATGATGGCAATGGCGGGGCCCAATACCGTGATTACGGGCAGCACAGCATTGCGCAACTGGTGATGCAGGAAGATGCGGGTAGCTGAAAGACCCTTGGCTTTGGCCGTGCGGACGTAGTCGGTGTGCGCCACCTCCAGCATCGACGAGCGCATCAGGCGTGTCATGTATGCCATCGTGCTCAGGCCCAGTACCAGCGCGGGCACCAGCATGGCGCGGAACTCGCCCCAGCCGGCGACCGGCAGCAGCGTAGTGCCGGCCCATTCGTTGAGATTCAGGATGGCAAGCTGGCTGAAGGCCGCAAACACGAAGCTTGGCACCGATATGCCGAGGATGACGAGAAACATGATTACCGTATCCGGCATGCGATTGCGGTACAGCGCAGTCAGGGCACCCCACAACACGCCGCCCACTGTAGCAAACAGCAGAGACAGCACGCCCAGTGCGGCAGAAACGGGAAAGTGCTCCTTGATGATGTCATTGACGGAACGATTTTCCTCGCTGAAGGCGATGCCGAAGTCGCCGCGCAGCATGTTGCCGAGGTAGAGGAAGTACTGCTCGGTGAGCGGGCGGTCCAGGCCGTACTGCCGCATGAGGTTGGTACGGATGAGTTCCGACATGGCCTTCTCGCCGGACAGCGGATCACCTGGCACGGCATGCATGGCGACAAAGGTGGCCGTGGCGATGAACCAGATCGTGAGCAGGCCGATGCCGAGACGCTTGAGGATGTAGATCAGCATGCAGGGAAGACTACCTTACTCCAACACACGGGCATAGGTGAGGATCATGCTCGAGCCGGTCTGCTTGAACACTATGCCGCTGAGCTTCGGATGCTGCACCGTATTGGCTACCCGCTCATAAGTAGGCAGCACCGTAGCGTCGTCGATGATGAGCTGTTGCGCCTTGCCCATGGCGTCCATGCGTACGACCGCATCGGAACTGGCCTGCGCCGTGCGCACGTAGCTGTCGTAGAGGTCACTTTCATAGCGGCCGCGGTTGTTCACGTTCCAGCTGGCAAACAGGTCCGCGAAGGTCATCGGGTCTTCGAAGTCGGGACCCCAGCCCGCCAGCACCAGATCGAAGTCGCCATAGAGCATCTTGTCGAGGCGGATCTTGAAGGTCTGCACGTCCACCTTGATGTCGAGCCCCAAAGTGCGCTGGAACAGCGACTGGAAGTACTGCGCCTGCAAGCGCGAGATCTCGCGCTCATCGGCGAGGATGGCCAGCGGCGGGATTGCGTCGACACCCAGCTCTGCCTTGGCCAGCACCAGATACTCGCGCGCCTGCGCCAGATTCAGCGGTGGTCGCTGCACCGGGTATTCCTCACGGAACAATCCCTGCTTGCCCGGCATGTAACTGGGCTGGATGGCCACGCCGGGACGATAACCGGCAATGCCGATGACCTTGTAGACCAATTCTTCCGGGTCAAATACGGACTGCATGGCGCGGCGCAGGTTGAGGTTGTTGGTGGGCCGGTCGGGGCGGTGGTTGAACTCAAGATAGAACAGCGTGCCATCGGAATGACTGTGGATGCGCAGCCGGCTGTCCAGGGCATTGCGCAACTGCTCGGCTTCGAGGCCTACCAACCCTTCCTCGATGGCGATCTTGCCGTCCTTGAACAGGTTGAAGCGCGCGGCAGAATCCGGCGTGATGTAGGGAATGTCGATAACGTTCAGGTGGACGACGTCGCGGTTCCAGTAGCGCGGATTCTTTTCCATGCGCAGTGCTGCGCTATGGACCCAGCGGGTGATACGGAAGGGGCCATTGAAGACCATGTTGTCGACATCGGCGAAATAGCGGCCGTCCTGTGCGAGGTAGAAGTCCTCGCGCACCGGGAAGAAGATCATGAAGGTCATGAGCTGCAGGAAATAGCCGGTCGGGGTCTCCAGCTCCACTTCCAGCGTGTAGTCGTCCAGAGCCGTGATGCCGAGTGCCTCCAGTGGCAGCTCACCACTGTTGATCGCTTCGCCATTCTTGACGACGTACATCATCGACGCATACTCAGCTGCAGTGGCGGGATTTACTACGCTGCGCCATGCAAACACGAAGTCGTGGGCAGTCAGTGGTACACCATCGCTCCACTCGGCATCCTTGCGCAGCCAGAACTTCGCGCGGGTGCCATCCATCTCCCAGCGCTCGGCCATACCGGGAGCCAACTGGTTGTGCTCATCCTTGCGCAGCAGCCCCTCCATGACGTGCTCCAGCAGGAAGACGCTGAGCTGGTCCGTGGCCTTCATGGAATTGAGGTTGCGTGGTTCGCTGGTCATGCCGAGCTGGATCGACTGCGTGGCGAAATCCACGGCGGTATTGCTGCTGCCCTGTGCCTGGACCAAACCTGGCCCGAGCAAGCACAGCGACAAGGAAATCAGCGTGGACAGGAGCCGGCCCGCGCGGCGCAGACCTTGGGAACGAACAGACAGGGCGGTGGAGAAGTTCATGGCGCCAAGATACCTGCTCAAAATGTGTCTTTCCAGCGGCGCAATACCCCGAAAACGCTCGCGGGATCGCTGCCGCTGCCGGGGGCATGGCGCTGCACCGCGGCGACCACCTCCGGTTCGCCGCAGCGCAGGAAGGGGTTGGTGGCCAATTCATCGGCCAGCTGCGATGGCAAGGTGGGACTGCCTGCGTCACGCAAGGCCTGGTCACGGACACTGCGCTGTTTCACTGCAGCATTCCCCGGCATCACAGCTGCCGCAAAGCGCAGGTTGGACAGGGTGTATTCGTGTGCGCAGCAAACCCTTGTAGCGGGTGGCAGGTTGGCAAGTTGCTGCAGGGAGGCCTGCATGACCGGGGGCGTACCTTCGAACATGCGTCCGCAGCCAGCGCCAAACAGCGTATCGCCGCAAAACAGGATGGGCTCGCGCGCGTGCTCTGATGCCGGGCTGAACCACGCGATGTGGTCGAGTGTGTGCCCGGGAACATGGAGCACCTCGAAGCGGGTAGCGGCAAAGGTAACTGTATCGCCCGCACCAACGACGTGGCTGACGCAGGGCATGCGGCTGCTGCGGGGTCCATAGACCGGCACCAGAGCGTGGTCCAGCAGATCCTGAACGCCGCCGATATGATCGGCATGATGATGTGTCAAAAGGATGGCCTCCAGCGTGAGCTTCTGCTCCTGCAGGTAGCGCAGCACCGGCGAGGCATCGCCGGGATCGACTACGCAGACCTGCGCGCTGCCGCGCTGGCCGAAGACCCAGAAGTAGTTGTCGTTGAAAGCCGGCAGAAGCCTTAGTTCGAGCATGGCAGCAGTTCCTTGGGATCGTTCTCGCGCAGGCTGGTCCGAGTGTACCGCAGACCAACGTGGGCGACACGCCACGGAGGCAAAAGTCGGTTTCTGCAAGGTTGCGATCAGGATACCATTCGCGGCATGAAGATTACCCATAGCCACAACGACTACAGCCCGATCGACTGGCAGGACATGACGGATTGGTTCGCCACGCCGCTGGGTGACTACCTGCTGCAACACGAACGTCGTCAGGTGCAGGAATTGCTCAAGCGCCGCTTCGGCTATCACCTGTTGCAACTGGGTTGTGCGGAGATGCTGCTGCACGATTCCAGTCCAATGGGACACAAGTTTTCGTTTTGTCCCCATGAGGGCACCAGTACCTTGCACACGGCCTGTGCCCGTGGTGAGGCCATCCCGCTGGGCAATGAATCCGTTGATCTCGTGCTGCTGCATCATGCGCTGGATTTTTCCGGCTACCAGCACCAGCTCTTGCGGGAAGTGGCACGGGTACTGATTGCGGGAGGCTCGGTCGTCATTGTCGGATTCAATCCATTCAGCGCCTGGGGAGTGCGGGCATTGATGCCCTGGTCGGCAGGTCGCCAGAGCCCATGGAACGCCTCCCCCCTGAGTGCGCGGCGGCTCACCGACTGGCTCAAGCTGCTGGACTTCCAGGTCGACCAGGTACATCACGGTGCCTATGCGTTGCCTGTGAACAGTGAGCGCAGCATTCGCTGGTCGGGGTGGATGGAAGCTGTCGCCAGCAGGATGAACTGGCCGACGGGTGGCTATTACATCATCCACGCACGCAAACAGGTCATCCCCCTGACGCCAGTCCAGCGGCGGTGGCGCAAACTGCCCATGCCCGCCATGGGCCTGCCGCTGGCCGAAAAAATCTCAAAGCCCCAGCCTCAGCATCAGGAGCATCCACCGCTTGACCCCTGAAGTAACGCTTTACACCGACGGTGCCTGCCGCGGCAATCCCGGCCCGGGAGGCTGGGGCGTACTCCTGCAATACGGCGCTTCGCGCAAGACCCTGCATGGTGGAGACCCAGCCACCACCAACAACCGCATGGAACTGACGGCCGTGATCCGCGGACTGCAGGCGCTGACGCGAAGCTGCAAGGTCAAGGTCGTCACGGATTCAAAATACGTCATTCAGGGCATCACGGAATGGATGCCCGGCTGGAAACAGCGTGGCTGGCGTACGGCGGCGAAAAAACCGGTGCTCAACAGTGAACTGTGGATGCAACTGGATGAACTGGTGGCGCAGCATGCGGTACAGTGGGAGTGGGTGAAGGGTCACAGCGGCCACCCCGAAAACGAGCTGGCCGACCAGTTGGCCAACCGCGGCATCGACGAACTGCCATGACGCTATAAGTACGGACCACAGCATGCGACAGATAGTGCTCGACACTGAAACTACAGGCCTCGATCCTGCCCAGGGCCACCGCGTGATTGAAGTTGGCTGCGTGGAGCTGGTTGATCGCAAGCTCACCGGTCGCCACCTGCATCTCTACATGAATCCGGAGCGTGAAGTGGAAGCTGCCGCATTGGAAGTGCATGGCATTACCAACGTGTTCCTGGCCGACAAACCTGTGTTCGCGGCCATCGCGGATACGTTTCTGGAATTCGTAGAGGGCGCGGAGCTCATCATCCACAATGCGCCTTTCGACATCGGCTTCCTGAACCATGAGCTGGCCGCGCTGAACCGCGGCTACAAGACCATGGCAGACTACTGCGCAGTACTCGATACGCTGGCGATGGCGCGCAAGAAGCATCCCGGGCAGAAGAACAATCTCGATGCGCTGTGTAAGCGCTACGAAGTGGACAACAGCCAGCGCGAGCTGCATGGCGCCCTCAAGGATGCCGAGATCCTGGCCGATGTCTATCTGATGATGACGGGTGGCCAGTCCACTCTGAGCCTGGGCTATGAGCAGGGCGCCGAGAATCGCAACGAAGGCACGGATATGAAGCTGGCAGAGCGCAGCACTCCGCTCAGGCGTATTCCTGCCACCGCAGAAGAACTGGCTATGCACCGCAAGTGCATCGCTCTCATCGGCAAGAGTTGCGGCGGTCAAGCGCTGTGGGAACAGCTCGACGCCACTGCCCCTGTCACCCCGCACTGAACCGGAGTAAACACCCTTGGAATTCCTGTCTGAATACGGCCTGTTCCTGGCCAAAACGCTCACCATTGCCGTGGTGCTGGTGCTGCTGGTCATCGTCGTTGCAGCCAATTCAGTGCGCCATCGCCATGAAGGCCGCAGCAAGGGGAGCATCGTCGTCAGCAAGCTCAACGACGAGATCGAGGACCTCAAGGAGGATATCCGCCACGAGATTCTGGATGAGGACGTGCTGAAAGCTGACGCCAAGGCCGAAAAGAAGAAAAAGAAGGAAGAAGCCAAGGCCAAAAAGAGCCAGCCGGCCAGTGAGGAAGAAGACGGCAAGCGCATCTTCGTTCTCGACTTTGACGGTGATATGCGCGCCAGCGAAGTGGAAGACCTGCGCCAGTGCGTTACCGCCATTCTCACTTTGGCGCGTCCCGAACTGGACGAAGTGATGCTGCGGCTGGAAAGCCCCGGCGGCATGGTGCATGCCTATGGCCTTGCGGCGTCACAGCTGGTCCGTCTGCGCAAGCACGGCATCGGGCTCACCATCTGCGTCGATCGCGTGGCTGCCAGTGGCGGCTACATGATGGCCTGCGTTGCCAACGAGCTCATCGCGGCACCTTTTGCCTATATTGGTTCCATCGGCGTACTGGTTCAGTTGCCCAACGTGCACCGGCTGCTGAAGGACAACAAAGTCGACTTCGAAATGATCACGGCCGGGGAATACAAGCGCACGCTGACCACCTTCGGGGAGAACACCAACAAGGATCGCGCCAAGGTGCAGGAAGAAGTCGACGAAATGCATGACCTGTTCAAGCGCTTCATCCACGAGAACCGCCCGGGCATGGACATGGCCGCCATCGCTACCGGCGAAGTGTGGACCGGTATGCAGGCACTCGAGCGCGGCCTCATCGATGCCATCGATACCTCTGATGAGTGGATCACGGACAAGTGCCGTGATGCGAGCGTCTACCGCGTGGCATGGGAGCAGAAGAAATCCTTCAAGGATCGCCTGTCGTCACTGTTCGAAGGATCCTTGTCCGCCACACTCGACAAGACGCTATGGCGCTGGCTGCAACGCGCCGACAAGGAGCGTTACTGGTCCTGAAGTCCGCCACAGTGAACTCAGGAGAGCTGACGCTTCAGGCACTCAAGCGGCGGCGAAACAGCGGCAGCGGCTGTTCGATGGTGCTCTGGTAGTTGTCGCTGAAGTCCTGCAGGGCCTGCTGGGCGTCTTCCAGCTTGACGCTGTCACGCAAGTCGAAGCTACTGAAGCCGCAGCGGCGCATGTAAAACAGCTGGTCACGCAAGACGTCCCCGATCGCGCGGATCTCGCCGCCATAGCGGTAGTGCTGGTGCAGGCGCGTTGCGTTGGAGTAACTGCGGCCGTCGGTGAACACGGGAAAATTAAGCGCCACCAATGGCAATTGAGGCAGATCGGCTGCGATGGTCTTTACTGATTCTTCGCTGTCCAGCCATACCGCCAGTTGCTTGCCGCTGGCACGCAGTGCCGCCTTGTGGTCAAGCCACAACTGAAGCGGCACGACAAGTTGGTGCGCGCCGCTGCTCACGGCCTGCTCAAGCGGGCAGTCTTTGTCGAGCAGCGTCCAGAGGTTGGGGATCAGCGCTCCACTCTTGTCAATCAGCCTTGGCATATACGCGCTCCTTGAATGGGTCCATGCCGATCCGGTTGTAGGTCTGGATGAACTTCTCGCCTTGCTGGCGCTGTTCCAGGTAAACGTCGACGAGTTTTTCCACCACGTCGGGAATCTCATCCTGCGCGAAGGAGGGTCCCAGCACCTTGCCGATGGCAGCGTTGCGGTCGGAAGAGCCACCCAACACGATCTGGTAGAACTCTTCGCCTTTCTTGTCCACGCCGAGGACGCCAATGTTGCCGACATGATGGTGCCCACAGGCATTCATGCAACCCGAAATGTTCAGGCTCATATCACCGATGTGCTTGAGACGCTCGAAGTCATCGAAGCGGCGCTGGATGGCTTCCGCGATCGGAATCGACTTGGCATTGGCAAGTGAGCAGTAATCGCCACCGGGGCAGGAGATGATGTCGTTCAGCAAGCCCGCATAGGGCGTCGCCAGATCCTGACTTTTCAGAGCAGCATACAACGCGGGCAGATCCTGCAGACGTACATCGGTGAGCACCAGGTTCTGCTCATGGGTTACGCGCAGTTCACCGAAACTGTAGCGCTCCGCAAGATCGGCTACGAAGTCCATCTGCCCCGCGCTGAGATCGCCGGGTGCAACACCCGTGGCCTTCAGGCACAGCGTGACGATGCGATAGCCGGGGCGCTTGTGCGCCTTCACGTTGCGCTCCATCCAGTTGTTGAAGCGCACATCGCTGTCGAGCAGCCGGGCAACGCCGGCATCCACGTCAGGCAGCGGCTCATAGGAAGGATCCGTGAAGAAGGATTTGCAGCGCTGCACTTCGTCCTGCGTGAGCGTGGCAGGGCCGTCCTTGACCAGCAACCATTCGGCTTCGACCTTGTCGCGGAAGACTTCGGGAGTGGTTTCCTTGACGAGGATCTTGATGCGCGCCTTGTACTTGTTGTCACGCCGTCCTTCCGCGTTGTAGATGCGCAGGATGGCGTCGAGATAACTCAGCAGGTGCGGCCAGGGCAGGAATTCGCGGATTACCTGTCCAATGACCGGCGTGCGGCCAAGGCCACCGCCTACCAGTACACGAAAACCGACTTCACCAGCCTCATTTTTATGGATGTAGAGGCCGATGTCGTGCACCTGGGTGGCGGC
This sequence comes from Pseudohongiellaceae bacterium, assembly GCA_044338855.1. Classification (GTDB taxonomy): domain Bacteria; phylum Pseudomonadota; class Gammaproteobacteria; order Pseudomonadales; family Pseudohongiellaceae; genus CAILUG01. The sequence goes on from JBIIWP010000060.1 coordinate 10,027, forward strand.
CTGGTCGTGTTCGGTACCGCAGACGGCAATCTTGAACTTGCGCGGCAGCGCCGAAAATTCCGGATGGAAAGTAGACCACTGGCGGATGATTTCGCACCAGGGACGGCTGTCTTCGATCTCGAACGGCGAGACGCCGGCAAACTGGTCCGTGGTGGTGTTGCGGATGCAGTTGCCACTGGTCTGGATGGCGTGCATCTCCACTTCGGCCAGCTCGGCCAGGATGTCCGGTACTTCCTTGAGCTGCGGCCAGTTGAACTGGATGTTCTGGCGCGTGGAAAAGTGGGCATAGCCTTTATCGTAGTGGCGCGCGATGTGGGCCAGCTTGCGCAGTTGATAGCTGGCAAGGCAGCCGTAGGGAATGGCCACGCGCAGCATGGGGGCCAGACGCTGGATGTAAAGGCCGTTCTGCAGTCGCAGCGGCAGGAACTGGGCTGGCTCCAGTTCGCCGGCAAGGAAGCGCTGGGTCTGGTCGCGGAACTGGGCGATGCGATCCTGCAGCATCTGGCGGTCGTAGGCGTCGTAGCGGTACATGGTGGCTATCCCGGTAAATCAGGGCCTCATCTTACTATGTGCCCGCTTGCCGGAAATGCCGGTACTATCGATTATCCATATCGGCAAACCAAGTAACCAGGCAGCGGTGCGGCTTGAAATTATGGCGAATGGCCGTAAAATCGCGCGCAGATTCCAGACCGCAATTCCTTCAAGGGAGCCTGCATGAGCCACCACGACCACCACGACGTCCAGCCTGAACCCGATCCGCGCGACAGCAGCGCCGACGCCATCGCAGCCTTTTTCGCCATTGCCATCGCGGTCACCGGCGTACTCTATTTCATCAGCCAGCAGTAACAGCGCGCGCGACGGCGTCTGCTTATCAGGTTGGAGTACATCATGAAACGCGGCAGTCTTGATGGCTGTCGCGTTTTTTGTTGTACGCACGTTGGTACTGCGTGCGGGCCAGGTCAGGCCTGGTGTCAGTCCGGAAGGACGAGCTTGACGATGAATGCGATGCTGAGCACAAACAGTACGGTGAAGAGCAGGGCGGCCACCACGTAGGGCCAGATGCTGCGACTGGCGAAATCGCGTTCGCGATTAGCCGGGCTCTGTACGCCGAAACTCGCCTGGATGACGCTCAAGACCACACGCCAGAAGGGGGTATCAGCTTGTTTTTGCAGGTTATTTTTGCTTTCGTCGGGACCTTGTACCACAATACGTCTCCTGGTGTCGGACTTGCTTGCATAGCATCCAGTTTAACAGCAACAGCGGGATGCCAGGCGGTTTCGGCCTGAATCCGCAGCCTTGCCGGGCGGTTCCGAACAGTTGCGGCAAGTAGTAACAGCAGGTAGTAACAGCAAGTAGTAGCGGCAATCAGCAGTAGCGGCAATCAGCAGTGGCTATGAGGAGTACCCAGCAGTCATGATCGACATCACAGAGTCCGGACAAACCTACCTGCGCGAGTTGCTGCAGAAGCAGAATTGCGAAGGCATCGGCATCCGCGTGTTCGTTCTCGACGGCGGCACGCCGAAAGCCGAGACCTGCATCGCCTTCTGTCGCCCGGGTGAAGAGGAAGCCGAGGATGAACCCTTCGAGTACAGTGGATTCCGCGCCTTTATCGAGAAGAAGAGCAAACCCTACTTGTCCGATGCTGTCGTGGACTACGTCAAAGACAGCATGGGCGGACAATTGACCATCCGTGCGCCCAATTCGCGCATGCCGCGCATCGGTGCTGACAGCACCCTGCAGGACCGCATCAACTATATTCTCTATAACGAAATCAATCCCGGCCTCGCCGCGCATGGTGGCAACATCTCGCTGGAGCAGATCACTGAGGACAACATCGCTGTGCTGCGCTTCGGTGGTGGTTGTCAGGGTTGCAGTGCAGTGGACCTGACGCTTAAAGAAGGTGTTGAGAAAACCCTGCTGCAGCACCTGCCGGTATCCGCGATGCCACGGACCACAGCAAGCAGGAAAATGCCTACTACAAGAAATGAGAGTGGTTCCTGCCTCGGACTCATCGGCGGCAGTGGTCTTTACTGCCTCGATCCGGAGGCAACGGCAGAACTGCATGAAATAAGTACTCCGTACGCGGCGGCACCGGTGCTGCTGTCACTTGAACCCACACCTGCCGGAGCGCTGTGGTTCCTGCCTCGCCATGGCAAAGACCACGACATTGCGCCCCACGAAATCAATTACCGCGCCAATCTGTGGGCACTGCGTGAGGTGGGCGTCCGGCGCATAGTGGCAGTCAATGCCGTAGGCGGCATCTCGGCTTCGATGCAGCCAGGCGTGCTGGTATTGCCTGACCAGCTCATCGATTATTCGTGGGGACGGGAACATACCTTCTTCGCCGGGAACCACGCCTTCGACAAGCACATCGATTTCACCGCACCCTATTCGTCGTTGTTGAGTGAAGTGCTGCTGCAAGCTGCCCTCCGGACTGGCTTGCCCCTGCACAATGGTGGCGTCTATGCCTGCACCCAGGGTCCGCGCCTCGAAACTGCCGCAGAAATACGCCGTTTGGCGCGCGACGGCTGCGACATCGTCGGCATGACCGGCATGCCGGAAGCCTCTCTCGCGCGGGAATTGGCGCTGGACTATGCGTGCCTGGCGCTGGTGGTGAATCGTGCGGCGGGGCTTGATACCGCCACCATCGAAATGGAGGCTGTCAGGCGTGTCATGGACAGTGGCATTGTCACGGCCCGACGCCTGCTGCAGGCAGCACTGCCACAGCTGCTGCAATCGGGCTGATCAGAAATCTTCCTCGGTTCCGGGCAGGTCGCGCGGCGGCACTTCATAGGGGCGCATTTGCACGATGACTCCAATGGCAGGGTTGTCCAGGTAGTGGTAGGTATCGGACGTCAACAAGCGTGAGTCCCGCAACTGCCAGGCACCACTGCTCATCCAGGTGCCAAGCTGGGTAGCATCAACCGCGCCGGGGTTAGCCTCAACCAGCGCCAGTTCCGGTGGCAGAGCCGGTAAAGTCCAGGCCGTACCCTCCGAGGCAAAACCCGCCAGAAAACTGCTGAACCAAAGGTGCGCGTCCAACTGCACCCGGCCGCCACTGTCACTGAAGCGCAAACTGCCTTCGAGTTCATGCCGGTCGCCGTAAGGCGCGCCGCCCTTCACGAGCACCGAACCGGCCTGGATGGCAGGCAGCATGGGCTGGCGCCAGGAGCTGTGCCACAGTACCCGATGCTCCGCTGCCGTTTCGAGCAGCCGGGCATCCTGCGCCAGCAAGGCCGCGCGCGGGTCAAGGGCTATGAAGGGATCGCGGCTGCTGTCGGCGAGCCTGAAACCGCGTGCAGCCATCGGTGCCGGCATGGGTCCGAATACCGGTTCTGCCGCCGCCAGAGGCGGTGCCGGCTCGGACGGCAGCAGCGAGCTGGAGCTGCCGGGGAGCTGTGCAGCGGGGGTGTCAGGCGTTACCACCAATACTGCCGGTTCGAATTCGAAGGCCAGGCTGGCACTGGCCGGTTGCAGCGTGCGCAGGCGTGGCAGCCAGCCCAGTCGCGTCGGATCGGCCAGCGGACGTTCGCTGACCTGGGTTGCCAGGCTTTCGTGGGTAAACACCACCACTTCCACTTCATACCAGCGGCGAGCGTCAGTCCCGGTGTCCTGGCCCTGTGCAGCAGGGCCCGCCAGCCACAAGCTGGCAACACCAAGTGAGCAGCGAACGCACTGTTTCAGGCTCATGCTGCACTCCTGCTGCTTTTTTCAAACAAGCCCAGTAACTGGTCCACGTTGGCGATGCGCTGCTCTGCCGAATGGCTGTCATGGCGGAAACGCAGCTCGTTGGGTCCTGCCAGCGCGTAGCGGCCAGACTGCTTCTGCACCAGTTGCACGATGGCCAGCGGGTCTACCCGCGTATCGGGCGCGAAGCGCAGTTTGCCACCGGACGCGGTCGCTTCGATGCGGTCGATACCGATCTGCTGGGCGCGCAGTCGCAGGCTCGTTACGGAGAACAAGTGCAGGGTAGGCTCGGGGAGCAGGCCAAAACGGTCGATCATCTCCACCTTCAGTTCCTTCAATTCCAGTTCGGACATGGCATTGGCCAGGCGCTTGTACATCAGCAGGCGGCCATGTACGTCAGGCAGGTAGCTGTCCGGCAACAGCGCCGGGATGCGCAGGTTCACTTCGGTACCACTGACGAGTGGTTTGTCGAGATCAGGCTTCTTGCCCGCTTTCAGCATTTTTACAGTCTGCGCCAGCATCTCGCTGTAGAGCGTAAATCCGATGCTGTGCATGTGTCCACTTTGCTCGTCGCCGAGGAGCTCGCCGGCTCCGCGAATTTCGAGGTCATGACTGGCCAGTGTGAATCCGGCGCCCAAAGTGTCGGCGGCTGCTATGGCTTCGAGGCGCTTTGTGGCATCGGCGGTGAGCGAGCGTGGATGCGGTGTCAGCAGATAGGCGTAGGCCTGATGGTGGGAACGACCCACACGACCGCGCAGCTGGTGCAACTGTGCCAGACCAAAGGTATCGGCACGGTCGATGATGATGGTGTTGGCGTTGGGGATGTCGATGCCGGTTTCGATGATGGTGGAACACACCAGTACGTTGCCCCGCTTGTGGTAGAAGTCCGACATCACGCGCTCGAGTTCGCTCTCCTTCAGCTGGCCATGACCTACCACGACGCGCGCCTCGGGAATCATGGCGCGGATCTCGTCGGCGACTTTCTCGATCGATTTGACTTCATTGTGCAGATAGAACACCTGGCCGCCACGCAGCAGCTCACGGTGGATGGCCTCTTTCACCAGTGCCTGGGTGGACTGCCGCACGAAGGTCTTCACGGACAGACGCCGTGCCGGTGGTGTGGCGATGATCGAGAGATCACGCATGGCGCTCATGGCCATGTTCAACGTACGTGGAATCGGTGTAGCGGTAAGTGTCAGGATATCGACGCTGGCGCGCAGCGCGAGCAGACGATCCTTCTGCCGCACACCGAAGCGGTGCTCTTCATCGATGATGAGCAGTCCGAGATCCTGGTACTTGATACTTTCCTGCAGCAGCTTGTGGGTACCGACCAGGATGTCCACCTTGCCTTCGGCGAGTTGCGTCAGCGTCTGCTCCTGCTGCTTGCCGCCGACGAAGCGGGACAGCAGCGCGATGTTCACGGGCCAGTCGGCGAAGCGGTCGCGGATGGTTTCGTAATGCTGTTGCGCCAACAGGGTCGTAGGCACCAGCACGGCTACCTGTTTGTGGTTGCTGACGGCGACGAAAGCTGCGCGCAGTGCTACTTCAGTCTTGCCGAAGCCTACATCGCCGCACACCAGACGATCCATCGCGCGCGGGGTTTGCATGTCTTTCAGAACGGCTGTAATCGCGTCCTGCTGGTCATCCGTCTCTTCGAAGGGAAATGAATTGACAAACAATTGATAGTCGGACTCAGGCAACTTGAAGGCAAAGCCCTTCTGCGCGGCGCGGCGTGCATGCAGCTCCAGCAGCTCGGCAGCAACGTCGATGATTTTCTCGGCCGCCTTGCGCCTGGCCTTCTGCCACTGGTCGCTTCCCAGTTTGTGCAGCGGTGCATTCTCGGGATCGCCGCCACTGTAGCGGCTGATCAGGTGCAGGCTGGCCACAGGGACGTAGAGCTTGGCCTCGTCGGCATATTCAAGTACCAGGAATTCCGTGAGCTGGCCTTCTACATCGAAGGTCTGCAGGCCGCGATAGCGTCCGATCCCGTGGTCCAGGTGAACCACGGGATCATCGTGCTTGAGTTCGGTGAGGCTCTTGACGATGAAGTCGGTGTTGTCGGCCTGACGACCGCGACGGCGTTGCTGGCTGACGTGGTGGATGAAGAGCTGGTTTTCGGTAAGAAGAGCCATGGCTGGTTCCTGCAGCCATAGTCCGGACTCCAGTGGTGCCACGGTAATACCCAACGCAGGACGCTGCTGGAGGAAGTCCTGCCAGTCGGTCAGTACCAGCGGCGCGACGTCGATACGGCGCAGCAGCTCCAGCATGACTTCGCGGCGACCAGCCGAGTCACAGCAGAACAGTACCGGGGTGCCGGTCTGTTCGCGCAGGAAGCGTTGCAGCTGGAGCAGTGGCTCCTGCGCTTTGGGTTCCACTTCCAGGTCGGGAAACACACTACTGCGCAAGTTCCAGCTGCGGACGCGTTCGGGTTGCGGTGCCGAGAACAGTTCAGTCAGTGGCAGTTGCTTCAGCGCGCCGAACAGCTGGTTGACCGGCACGAACACGCGCTCAGGCGGCAGCAGCGGACGTTCGGTGTCCACGCCGTGCTCGTCATAGCGGGCGCGGATTTCGCGCCAGAACTGCTCGGCACCAACCTCCAGTTCGCCGAAGGTATGGCACTGCACCTTGCCTGGCAGGTAGTCGAACAGGGTCGCAAGTTCCGGATAGAAAAGGTCGAGGTAATACTCGATACCAGCGCTTGCGATGCCGCGCGTGATGTCTTCATACAGCGGACATTTGCGCACGTCCACCGCAAACACTTCGCGGAAGGCCTTGCGGAAACCGGCGATGGCGTTCGCATCCAGTGGATACTCGCGCCCCGGCAGCAGGCTGATGCGCTCGACCTTGTCGCTGGATATCTGGGTCTCCGGTGAAAAGCAGCGCAGGCTTTCGATCTCGTCATCGAACAACTCGATGCGATAGGGTGTGCTGCTGCCCATGGGGAACAGATCCATAATCGAACCGCGCACCGCGAACTCACCATGTTCGTATACGGAATCCACGCACTGGTGCCCGGCAGCTTCCAGGGTGCGACGCATGCTGTCGATGGAAAAGCGCTGGCCCAGCGCCAGTTCAAGATTGTTGGCGGCAATGTAGGCCGCTGGTGGCAGCCGGTGCAGCAGCGTATTGACGGCAATCACCAGCACGCCGTGCGTGGTCCGGGGCAGCTGGTGCAGGGTGCGCAGGCGCTCCGAGATGATGTCCTGGTGCGGCGAGAAGCTGTCGTAGGGCAGGGTTTCCCAGTCCGGAAAGCGCAAGACCTTGAACCCGGGATGAGCCGGCGCATCCAGAAAGAAGCCGAGTTCCGCCAGCAGGCGATCGGCCTGGCGGCTGTTCTCGGTCACGACCAGAGTCAGTCCGGGAAATGCGGCGGCGGCTTTGGCCAATACCAAACCCGGGGCGGAGCCTTGCAGGCCCCCCCATTGCTGCCGGCTACCCGGTTCCGGTACCGGGGGCAGGGCATTCAGGTCGAGATATTTCAACTACGGCTCCCTACAGCGAAAGGGTGCGCAGTATAAACCAAGGGACAGAGGGTTGCCCGGCTTTGAACCTGTGCACCTGGATCAAGAGACCTGACGCTGCTGGTTTGGAGCAGGCCGCTCGCAAGGCAGCTTCAGCGCCAGGGAGCACCGCAACGGCAGCGCAATTAGTTGCCCCAACTCAAGTACTTGGTTGGACACAGGCCCCTGTGCCAAAGGATAATGCGTGGGCTTTCGCCACCCTTACAAGGAATACACCGTGGTCAGACCCAACATCGACGAAGGTTTTTTCTCAGACTGGAAACAGCGCGAAGCGCTGGTACAGGAAATGGTGCCGGCACTCGGCAAACTGGAAACCGAAAAAGGCGTGGAGATTTTTCTCTACGGTCGTCCCCTCAATAACCGCTCCGTTGCCAGCATCATGAAGTCGCACCGCCGCGTGCGCCAGATGGCCCGCAACGAGTTGTCAGAATTCGAAAGCTATCCCGTGCTGACGGCGCTGGCCGGTCTCAATCTGTGTCCCTGCCAGATCGATCTCGGCAAGCTCACCGTGGGCTACATGAATCAGTCCGAAGGCGGCAGTGGTGCCGACATGGAAACCTGGCTCAGGAAGGAAGTGGCCCACCTGATCGACAAACAACACAAGCCCATCGAGAAGCCGGTGGATGTGGTGCTGTATGGTTTCGGTCGCATTGGCCGCCTCGTGACCCGGCTGCTGCTGGAACAGACCGGCAATGGGCAGGTCATGCGCCTGCGCGCCGTGGTGGTGCGCCGCGGTGGTGACGGCGACCTGCAGAAGCGCGTGAACCTGCTGCGCAACGACTCCGTGCATGGTTCCTTCGAAGGTACCGTGCGCGTGGATGAAGAAAACAGCCGCATCATCGCCAACGGCAACATCGTCCATTTCATCTATGCGGACGCGCCCGATACCATCGACTATACAAAGTACGGCATCAATGATGCGCTGATCATCGACAACACCGGCAAATGGCGGGATGAAGCCGGCCTGTCGCTGCACCTGAAGTCCAAAGGTGTCAGCAAGGTCATGCTGACGGCACCGGGCAAGGGCAACCTCAAGAACATCGTGACGGGTATCAACCACGACATGATCAAGCCGGAAGACCGCATCATCACGGCTGCCTCCTGCACTACCAACGCCATCGCGCCGGTACTGAAGCTGATCAACGACCGCTGGGGCATCGTGCACGGCCACGTCGAAACCGTACATGCCTATACCAACGACCAGAACCTGATCGACAACTACCATAAGGCTGACCGTCGTGGCCGCAGTGCCGCACTGAACATGGTGCTGACCGAAACCGGTGCCGCCAAAGCCGTGGCCAAAGCTGTACCGGAACTGGCCGGAAGGCTTACCGGCAATGCCGTGCGCGTACCGGTGGCCAACGTGTCGATGGCCATCTGCAACGTGACCTTGCAGACTTCCTGTACCCGTGAAGAGATCAACGAGTACCTGCGCAAGATCTCGCTGCACTCGCCGCTGCAGAACCAGCTGGGCTTTACCGAATCTCCGGACGCCGTGTCCAGCGACTTCATCGGTTCACGC
>JBIIWP010000134.1:0-6721 GCA_044338855.1 Pseudohongiellaceae bacterium
GTATGACAACGAGTACGGCTACAGCAATCAGGTGGTACGCATGGTGGCCAAGATGGCCGGCGTGAACCACCTGACCTATCCGGAAAACGAAATCATGGGCAACTGAGCCCGTGCCTCGTCTTTCCATGAAAGCGCTCATCGCTTCTGCGGTGGGCGCTTTTTTGCTTCTGCTGCTTGCATTCCTGCCGCGCGCCGAAGTGCTGAGCCTTGCCGGCGCCAGCATGGGCACGCAGTGGCAGGTTCAGCTGGTAGATGACGGGGAAGGGGAGCTGGAGGGCCTCGCTGGCGAAATTGAGGTCCTGTTGCAGACGCTGGACCGGCAGGTGTTTTCAACCTGGGCGCCGGACAGCGAGCTCAACCGTCTCAACCGCGATTCCAGCGGCCAGCCAGTGCCGGTTTCGTCCGAGCTGCTGCAGGTGCTGCAGGCCGCTCTGGCTTTCCATGCCGCCAGCGATGGCGCCTTTGATCCCAGCGTGGGACCACTGGTGGATATCTGGGGTTTCGGTCCGGTAGAGGTCACAGTCTCCCCCGACGCGGAGGCCATAGCGGAGGCACGGACGCGGCTGGGCGCTGCAGAAGTGCAGGTGGACGCTGAAGCGGGCACTGTCAGCAAGCCCGCCCGGGTCCAGCTCGATTTGTCGGGTATTGCCAAAGGCTATGCCGTCGATCGGGTCGTGGAACTGCTGCAAGCGCGCGGGTTCATCTCCTTTCTGGTCGAGATCGGCGGTGAACTGCGCTTGCAGGGGCTGCGTCCTGATGACGAACCGTGGACCATTGCCATCGAACAGCCCGATGCCGACGTGCGCGAGGTACAGGCCCTGATCGAGACGCGCGGAGAGCCTCTGGCCCTTGCCGGCTCGGGTGATTACCGCAACTACCGGCTGGTTGACGGTGTGCGCCAGTCACACGAGATCGATCCTTTGCGCGGTGTGCCCGTGCAACATGGCCTGGCTGCAGTTACGGTGCTGGCGCAAAGCACCATGGAGGCCGATGCCTGGGCTACGGCACTGATGGTGCTGGGGCCGAGTGACGGTGTTCGTGTTGCGGATAGGCTTGGCCTCTCTGCGTACTTTATAATCCGGGCAGGCGAAGCGTGGCAGGTGCAGACCACGGGACGTTTCGCCGACTATCTGGTGGACGGTGGCAACAGCAGTCCGTAAGCAACAGCAGCAGAAGGTGAAGAAAGTTATGGCCAAGCAGAGTTACGACCTCATTGTCATCGGCAGCGGACCTTCCGGACAGTCGGCCGCGATCAATGCCGTGAAACTGGGAAAAAAGGCGGCCGTGGTCTGCAGCCGCCCGCCCGGTGGCAATTGCACCTACCTGGGGACGATCCCGTCCAAGGCGCTGCGCCACTGTGTCAAACAGGTCATGCAGATCAAGACGAATCCCTTGATGCAGGAGCTGGGGGACGCGCATAACGTCACCTACCAGCAATTGATCCGGCACACCCAGCGCGTGGTGGCGGAGCAGGCCTCTTTGCGGCATGACATCTTCCAGCGCAATCTGGTGCCGATTTACGAGGGGGTGGGTTCCTTCGTGGACGGGAATACCCTGCAGGTCGTGCAGGGCAAGAACAAGACGCTGCTGCACGCCGAACACTTCATGATTGCCACCGGGGCCCGGCCCTGGCATCCCGACAATGTCGACTTCAGTCACAGATGTGTGTTCGACAGCGACAGCATCCTCGATCTCAACTACGAACCGCGCAAGGTCACCATCATCGGCGCCGGTGTCATTGGTTGCGAATATGCCTCGATCTTCGGTGGCCTCGGCTGCAAGGTCGAGCTGATCAATCCGGCGTCCTCGCTGCTGTCTTTCCTCGACACCGAAATATCCGAAGCCCTCGGGTATCACTTGCAGGACCTTGGCGTGCGCTGCCATCACCAGGAACATTTCAACAAGATCGAATACCACGACGACCACGTTGTCACCCATCTGGAATCAGGCAAGCGCATCAAGAGCGACGTACTGCTGTGGGCCAACGGACGCACCGGCAATACCGATCGCCTGAATCTCGCTGCGGTGGGGCTCAAGGCCAACAGCCGTGGCCAGCTGGACGTCAACGACCGCTACCAGACCTCGGTGGAGAACATTTTTGCAGCGGGTGACGTCATAGGCTCGCCGGCGCTGGCCAGTGCTGCCTACGATCAGGGCAGGGCTGCCAGCAATGCCATCTTCAACTGCGATGCCTTTCATTCGCTGGACGAGATACCCACCGGCATCTATACCATTCCGGAGATTTCCACGCTGGGCCTCAACGAGCGCGAGCTGACTGAGCGCAAGATTCCCTACGAAGTGGGCAAGGCGTTCTTTCGCAACATTGCCCGCGCGCAGATCACCGGCGATGAAGTAGGCATGCTCAAACTGATCTTCCACTTCGACACGCTGGAGATTCTCGGCATCCACTGTTTCGGGGACCAGGCGTCCGAAATCGTGCATATCGGCCAGGCCATCATGAGCCAGAAAGGCGAGGCCAACTCGCTGCACTATTTCCTCAATACCACCTTCAACTACCCGACGATGGCAGAGGCGTACAAGGTGGCCGCGCTGGACGGCATCAACCGCGTCTTTTGAAGCAGAAAAAGGCTGCATAATCAGGCGGATTCGAGCGATAAAAAACTTGAATCAGGCGGGTCCAGTGTGTAAATTGGCGCCCCGTTTGCAGCATACTTCAGGCCTCTCATTTAAGGGCTCCGCGCAAGTCTCCGCGCAAGTGTGCAACACGGCACCCTTGCTCGCCGTACCTTGCGGTGATTGCCTCCGATTTCCAATGTTTTCTGACAGGATACAGGCGTGAACATAGACCTCTGGCCACTTCTTGTTTATACGGTGATCGTCATCGGCCTGATCGTCGGGCTGCTGTTCGTGTCCACGCTGCTGGGGCAGAAGCGCCAGGATCATGCCACCTACGATGTCTATGAGTCCGGCGTGGTGCCTACCGGCTCCGCCAATCTCAAGATCAACGTCCCGTTCTATCGCACAGCCATCCTTTTCATCATTTTCGACCTGGAAGCTGCTTTCCTGTTCGCCTGGGCCATTTCCATCCGCGAAAGTGGCTGGCTGGGTTTCGTCGAGGTCTTCATTTTCATCTTCCTCCTGCTCGCCGGCCTGTTGTACCTGTGGCGCAGCGGTGCCCTCGAATGGCGCACGCAGCGTCAGGTACGCGACCTGGCCGAATTGAAAGGCGAGGGTGGAGTAGTCAACGTTGGCAAGAAGCCTGCGGTCAATCCGGATGAGCAGCACGGCCATGGCCATGATGCCCACGGTCATGATGCGGGTGGTACCGGCCATACAATCGGCCATACAGGAGCTGCGCACTAATGAGCTGGGAACTGGTCAAACCCGAAGAAACCCATTCGCCGAGCCCCGGCATGAACCAGTTCGATGACTACATTCGCAATAATGTGGTCATGACGACGCTGGAAGACATGCTGGCCTGGAGCCGCAAGAATTCGTTGTGGCCCTTCAACTTCGGCCTCAGTTGCTGCTACGTGGAAGCCGCCACGGCGATTTCTTCACGCCATGACATCGCACGTTTCGGTGCCGAAGTATTCCGCGCCACGCCGCGCCAGGCCGACATGATCATCATCGCCGGCACCGTGTTTCGCAAGATGGCGCCCGTAGTGCAGCGCCTCTATGAACAGATGATGGAACCCAAGTATGTGATCTGCATGGGTTCCTGCGCCAACTCCGGCGGTATGTACGACATCTATTCCGTGGTGCAGGGCGTGGACAAGTTCCTGCCGGTCGACGTGTACGTCTCCGGTTGCCCACCGCGTCCCGAAGCGCTGCTGCAGGGCTTGATCCTGCTGCAGGATTCCATCGGCAAGAAGCGTCGTCCGGTAAGCTGGGTCATTTCCGACCAGGGCATTCACGAGCGGGAGAAGGTTGAAGTGCAGCGCCTGAAACGTCGGGATGAGCGAATTTCGGCCACCGAATTGCGCAGCCCCGACGAAGTGTGAGCCGGTGGTGGACTCCGCTGCAGCCGCACGGCGTCCGCGTCCAGTTCAAGGAACAGCTGAAGAACGAATTCAAAAGTACAAATTCATGGTGCAGAACCGGGAAAGCGGTATCCGATACCGGTTTCCAAGCGGAAGAGAGTGACAGTGAGCGCAACCAACAGCCAAACCAGTGAACTGCCCGCAGTGATCGCCGCCCTCTACGAGAAATTCGGAGAGACTTCCTTCGTGCGCCAGCACACGGCCGAAGGCATGCCAACCCTGTGGGTAGGACGCGACAAGATCATCGAAGTCCTGAAATTCCTGCGCGACGGCCATCGTCCCCGCTATGAAATGCTGCTGTCCCTGACTGCAATCGACGAGCGTGTGCGACTGCATCGTGAGGGCCAACCGAACAGTGACTTCACCGTGGTCTATCACCAGATTTCCTTTTCCGGCAACTGCGACATCCGCCTTAAGGTCGCGCTGAAGGAGCATGATCTGAACATCCCGACCGTTACCGGACTTTGGCCCGGTGCCAATTTCCAGGAGCGGGAATGCTGGGACATGTTCGGCATCAAGTTCAGCGGTCATCCGCACCTGCGCCGCATCCTGTGTCCACCCACCTGGGTCGGTCATCCCTTGCGCAAAGACCATCCTGCGCGTGCTACCGAGATGGACCCGTTCCGGATGAGCGACGACATCCAGGACTACGAGCAGGAAGCGCTGCGCTTCAAGCCGGAAGAGTGGGGCATGAAGACGCGCGATGACAAGCACGAGTTCATGTTCCTCAACTTCGGCCCGAACCATCCGGCTGCCCACGGTGTCATCCGCTTCCTGCTGCAACTGGATGGTGAAAACGTCATGGACAGTGTCGTCGACGTGGGTTACCACCATCGCGGCGCCGAGAAGATGGCCGAGCGCCAGACCTGGCATACCTATATCCCCTACACCGACCGTATCGATTACCTCGGCGGCGTAATGAACAACCTGCCGTATGTGATGGCGGTGGAAAAAATGGCCGGCATCCAGGTGTCCGATCGCGTGCAGACCATCCGCGTGATGCTCTGTGAATTCTTCCGCATCTGTTCGCACTTGCTGTTCTTCGGTACCTGGGCGGTGGATCTGGGGCAGCTGTCACCGCTGTTCTACGCCTTTGTGGATCGCGAAAAAGCCTTCAATATCATCGAGTCCATCACCGGCGGTCGCATGCACCCGAGCTGGTTCCGCATCGGTGGTCTGGCAATGGACCTGCCGAAGGGCTGGGACAAGCTGATCCGTGAATTCGTCGCCACCTTCCCGAACCGTCTCGCCGAATACCACAAAATGGTCATGCAAAATACCGTGATCAAGCAGCGTACCCGCGGTGTGGGCGTGATGAACACGCAGGATGCCTACGACTGGGGCATGACCGGACCAGCGCTGCGTGCCACCGGCCTGGAATGGGACTTCCGCAAGAACCGTCCCTACAGTGGTTACGAGAATTTCGAGTTCGAAGTACCCATCGGCCTCAACGGCGATTGCTACGACCGTGCTGCGGTGCGTCTCGAGGAAATGCGCCAGAGCTGCCGCATCATTGAGCAGTGCCTGAACAACATGCCGGAAGGCCCCTACAAATCCGACCACGCGCTGACCACGCCGCCGATCAAGGAAAAGAGCAAGCTCGACATCGAAACCCTCATCAACCACTTCCTCAGCGTGAGCTGGGGGCCGGTGATGGAACCGACCGAGGTGACGATGACGATCGAGGCTACCAAGGGCCTCAACATGTACTACATGGTCAACGATGGCGGCATCGGATCCTACCGGACCCATATCCGCACACCGTCATTCATCCACGTCCAGGCCATCCCGTTCCTGAGCCGCGGCTTGATGCTGGCCGACTTCACGGCAGTGGTCGCCACCACCGACTTCGTGATGGCGGACGTCGACAAGTAATGCGGCAACGAAGCGGATCCAGGTGAACGACAGCGGTAGAACGCGACAGCATAAAGCGGAAACAGAGACAGCATGAGCAACTTAATCGCCAGCACTGCGCCGAAGGCCCGGAAACTCACACCGGAAGAGATCCACGAGATCGAACATGAGAAGACGCACTACCCCTACGCCCAGGCCGTGGGTCTGGAAGCGTTGAAGATCGTGCAGAAGCACCAGGGCTGGGTGAGTGACGAAAGCCTCCTGGCCGTGGCCGAATACCTGGACATTCCGCCGGATGACCTCGAAGGTGTGGCGACCTTTTTCAACCTGATCTACCGCCGTCCCGTGGGCAAGAATGTCATCCTGTTCTGCGACAGTGTCGCGTGCTGGATGCTGGGCTGCGATTCGCTGAAGGGCCACATCACCAGAACCCTGGGCATCGATTACGGCCAGACCACCAGCGACAACCAGTTCACCTTGATCCCGGTGCCGTGCCTTGGCGACTGCGACAAGGCTCCGACCATGATGGTAGGCGATACCCAGTACCGCAACCTGACGCCGGAAAAGATCGACCAGATCATCGCCGGGCACAAAGCGTGAAACCGAAAGCCAGGGGTTGAAAAGCCCGCGTCAGAACCACACGGCCTAACGAGTCAGAAATCCGATGAGTAACATGGACAAGCCCTTAACCAAGAACATCCAGATCGGTCGCGCACCGTTCGATTTCCAGCAGTACGTGGCTGCGGGTGGCTATGAGAGCGTCAAGAAGGCATTGACGATGGTGCCGCGCGACATCATGAACCTGGTGAAGGACAGTGGCCTCGGCGGCCGTGGTGGCGCCGGTTTCAATACCGGTCTGAAGT
>JBIIWP010000018.1:0-38043 GCA_044338855.1 Pseudohongiellaceae bacterium
GGGGCTTGGCCCTCGCGGCGGGTGGCATTAAACCACTAACCGGGCAGGAGCCGACACCTGTTTGCAAAGCCCCGGTGTATACGCTGCCGGCTTTGCTGGCGTTCACTGGATTATCGGGTAGTAGCACAGTTTTAGCTGCGTAACTGTATAACTGTACAGCGCTACAACGTTGTAACGCTTTAGAGTTAAAGTATCACTCAGATCTCGCTCACGACAGCTACGGGTGATTTCACTAGAATCGCCGCCTTGCCCAAAGACAGGAGCCGGCACCATGGCCAGCAAAACGAGTTCCCGACCCCGTCCAGCCCTGCCGCCGCGCAGCGCTGTCCGCGTCAGTTGCGTGCAATGGCCAATGCAGGCGTTCGACTCGTTGCCGCTGTTCATCCAGAAGGTGGAGGTATTGGTTGCGGCCCAGGCCTCCTACAAGGCCGACTTCGTGTTATTCCCGGAATTCTTTACGGCGCCGCTGCTGACCCTGGCGCAGGGCCTCGATGGGTTGCAGGGGATGCGCCAGCTGGCGCGCCTGACTCCCGAGCTGGTGGAGGCCTGTGCGCGCATGGCGGTGGCGTACCGCATCAATGTCATCGCTGGCACCATGCCGGTGTGGGAAAAAGGGGCGCTGTATAACGTGGCCCACCTGTGCCGGCGTGATGGCAGTATCGAGACCCAGTACAAGCTGCATCCCACCCCGGGCGAAGTGCGCGACTGGCAGATGCAGGGCGGGACGGCACTGCAGGTGTTCGACACCGATGCCGGGCGCATCGGCATCGAGGTCTGTTACGACGTCGAATTCCCCGAGCTGGCACGCCTGCAGGCAGCGCAGGGCATGGACATCCTGTTTGTGCCCTCGTGGACCGACAGCAAGTACGGCTACCAGCGCGTGCGCTTCTGCGCGCAGGCCCGCGCCATCGAGAACGAGTGCTACGTGGTGCTGGGCTGCAGCGTCGGCATGCTGCCGGAGGTGGACTGCCTCGACAATCAATATGGGCAGAGTGCGGTATTCACACCGTCCGACTACGGCTTTCCCCACGATGCCGTGCTTGCCGAAGCCACGGCAAATTGCGCGATGAACCTCGTCACTGATCTGGACCTCGGCAAGCTGGTGCAGGTGCGCAGCCAGGGCTCCGTGCGCAACGCCCAGGATCGTCGCCACGATCTTTACCGCTTGCAATGGCTTGGTCGCAAGGCCGGAAAAAAGCCGTCCACAAAGTGATTGAATCGGGTAGAATGGCGCCCGCTTCAAACCGCCCCCGGAACACGCCGGCATAGCTCAGTTGGTAGAGCAGCGCATTCGTAATGCGAAGGTCGTAGGTTCGACTCCTATTGCCGGCACCAATTCATTTCCTGACCAGGCCTGAGCCAGATGACTCCACTCTCGCGCTTCGGTCGACTCTCACGCTTCGGCGAAAAATTCACCGCCGCCTCCGGCATCGTCAACCTGATGGATGATCTGGGCTCAGCTTTGCGGGAGAACCCCGGCATGCTGATGCTCGGCGGCGGCACGCCGGCGCGCATCGATGCCGTCGAGCAGGTCTACCGTCAACAGCTGCAGCGCCTGTTGCAGAACGCCGACAGTGCCTATGCCATGCTGGGCCGCTACCAGGGTCCGCTCGGTGACGAAGCAGTGCGGGAATTGCTGGCCGAAACCCTGGCAAACGAATACGGCTGGGCGGTAACGCGCGAGCACATCGCGGTGACCAACGGCGGCCAGAGCGCCTTCGGCATCCTCGCCAATCTGCTGGCCGGGGAGATGGCTGACGGGTCTGTGCAACGTGTGCATTTTCCGCTGCTGCCGGAGTACCTCGGTTACGCCGATGCCGGCTTCACTGAAGGATTCTTTTCGGGCACGCGCCCCGCGCTGGAACTGCTGCCGCAGCGCCGCTTCAAGTACCGTGTCGATTTCGGGCGTCTGCAACTCGATGACGGCGTGGGTGCGTTGTGCGTATCGCGTCCCACCAATCCCAGCGGCAACGTGCTGACTATTCAAGAGCTGGACGAGCTCGACCGGCGTGCACGTGCACGGGGTATTCCACTCA
Organism: Pseudohongiellaceae bacterium; assembly: GCA_044338855.1. Taxonomy (GTDB): domain Bacteria; phylum Pseudomonadota; class Gammaproteobacteria; order Pseudomonadales; family Pseudohongiellaceae; genus CAILUG01. The sequence continues at coordinate 2,037 of JBIIWP010000018.1, forward strand.
TCGTTGACGCGGCTTACGGGTTGCCGTTCCCCGGCCTGCACTTTTCATCCTCACATTCGTCTGCATCAAGTTTGTCAGACGCACATTCGGGCCCCAGCGGTGCCTGGTGGAGCGACAACAGCGTGCTGATGCTGTCGCTGTCCAAACTGGGTTTGCCGGGCCTGCGCAGTGGCTTCCTCGTCGGTCCACCTGATCTCATACAGGCCTTCAGTCGCGCCAACACCATACTCAACCTGGCCAGCGGCAACGTCGGTCCCCTGCTGGCTGCAGAGTTGCTGAAGAGCGGTGGACTGCTGCAACTGAGCCGCAAGGTGCTGCAGCCGTGGTACCGCCACAAGGCCATGCTGGCAGAAGCGGCACTGCTGGAAGCCCTGCAGGACGTCCCTTGCCACCTGCACGTGGCCGAAGGCGCCTTCTTTCTCTGGCTGTGGTTTCCGGGCCTTCCCGTGAGTACGGCCGAGTTGTACCGCCAGCTGAAGCAGGCCGGCGTCCTGGTGATTCCCGGCGATTCGGCCTTTCCCGGCCTGCAGGAAGACTGGCCGCACAGCCGCGAGTGCATCCGCCTCTCATTTGCGGTGCCTGAGCACACGCTGCAGCAGGCTGCCACCATCATTGGCGCCGTGCTGAAGCGCATTTACCAGGGCTGAGACCTGCTACCCGGTTTACTTGTAACATGGCACTGTTTTAGTCTCTGCCACTGCCAGCGCATCACTAGACGCTGCAAGCGCTCCGGAGAGACGCCACAGGCGCACCATCAACAGGGGAACCCGCATAATGATAATGATCCACCTGCGCAGGCTGGCCTGGTCCACCCTGCTGCTGGGCGGCAGCACTGTGCTGCAGGCCCAGGAACACAGTTACGCACCCAGCGACATCGAGAAAGGCAGGGGCCTGTACCAGGCCAACTGCCTCGGCTGCCACGGCGACAACGGCAACATGGTGGAAGGCAGCAATCTCGCCAGCGGACGCTTCCGTCGAGCCAGTTCCGACGAAGACCTCATCGCGCTGATCCGCAGCGGCATTCCCGGCACCCTGATGATTCCGCGTCCGCAACTTGCGTACGGTGAATTGCGCGCGCTCGTCGCCTTCCTGCGCTCCATGCAGGCTGGCGGTGCCGTGCGTGAAGAAGACACCCGTGAAGTCGCGATCGGTGATGCTGCGCGGGGCGAGCAGTTGTACTTCGGCAGTGCCATGTGCAGCACCTGCCATGGCGTGGACGGTGGTGGTTCACCCTTGTACCAGGACCTCGCCGGTATCGGCGCGCAGCGCTCGCCGGCCAGCCTCGAGCAGTCCATCCTGGATCCGATGGCGGAAGTGCGGGAAGGGCAGCGCTTCTTCCAGGTCACTGCCACCGATGGGCAGGTGACGCAGGGCAAATTGATGAACCAGGACCGCCACAGCGTCCAGCTGCTCACCATGGACGCAGAGCTGCGTTCCTTCCGCAGTGACGAGTTGAGCGACAAGGGCTTCATCCCCAGCCCGATGCCCGCCAATCTCGATGTGCTGTCTGCCGCGCAGGTCGCCGACCTCGTGGCCTATCTGTTGACGTTGAAGGAGTAAGGCCATGCAGCTGAAATCTTTGTTTACCCGTGTGCTGCTGGCCTGCGGTCTTGCCGGCATGCTTGCCGCCAGCGCCATGGCACAGGTCAGCCCCGAGCGTTTATTGAAGGCCGATCAGGAGCCGGGCAACTGGCTGCTGTACCACGGCGGCTATGACGGCCACCGCCACTCCGATCTCACCGGACTCACGCCCGACAATGTCGACGAACTGGAGCTGAAGTGGATCTGGCAGACGCGTTCACGCGATGGTGCTTCGGAGAAGTTCGAGGCCACGCCCTTGTACCTCGATGGCGTGCTGTACACGGTGGGTCCGCCGAATGACGTCATTGCCATCGACGCACGCAGCGGCCGCACCTTCTGGAGCTACACCTACACGCCAAGTCCCGATGCACGCGTCTGCTGTGGCCGTGTCAATCGCGGCCTCGCCATCCACGGCGACAAGCTCATCATGGGTGCCATCGACGGTACCCTGATGGCGCTGGACCGTCGTAGTGGCACCGTGTTGTGGAGCACGCAGATCGGCGACCCGAAAATCGGCTATGCGCTGACGGTGGCGCCACTGGTCATCGGTGACAAGGTCATCGTGGGTCCGGCCGGGGGCGAGTTCGGCATCCGCGGCTTCATCGCCGCCTACGATGCGGAAAGCGGCGCCGAACTGTGGCGTTTCAATACCATCCCCGGTCCCGGCGAACCCGGCTTCGAGAGCTGGTCCGATCCGGAACAGGAAGCCTACAAACTCGGTGGTGGTTCCATCTGGACCACCGGCAGCTATGACCCGGAACTGAACTTGATGTACTGGGGTGTCGGCAATCCCGGCCCCGACTGGAACGGCGATTCGCGTCCCGGCGACAACCTCTACACCGAATCCGTGGTGGCGCTGGATCCCGACACCGGCACACTCGCCTGGCACTACCAGTTCACCCCGCACGACGAGATGGACTATGACGCCACGCAGGTGCCCGTGCTGGTGGACATGGAGTGGCAGGGTCAGCCGCGCAAGTTGCTGATGACGGCCAACCGCAATGGCCTGTTCTATGTGCTGGACCGCAGCACCGGTGAGTTCCTGCTGGGCGAGCCGTTCGTTGCGGTGAACTGGATGAGTGGTTTCGAGGAGGGCGGCCGACCCATCCGCGCGCTGTCGCCGACGGAGGAGGGCACTTTCATCATGCCGAACAACCAGGGCGCAACCAACTGGTACTCACCGTCGTGGAGCCCGGCGACGCAACTGTTCTACGTGCCGACCTGGCTCGATACCTATTCGGTCTACACCAAGCGTCCCGTCGAGTACGTACCGGGGCAGACCTACGTGGGTGCCTATCCCACGATGGCAATGCCGGCACTGGGTGTGCGTCTGCAGAACCAGCGGCGTCCGGAAGAAGGGCTTGGTGCGATCCAGGCCATCGACCCGCGCACCGGCGAAATCGTGTGGCGCCATGTGACGAATGAAGTAACCGATAGTGGCGTGCTGAGCACGGCCAGCAACCTGGTGTTTGCCGGTGCGCGCGATGGCTACTTCTACGCGCTGCAGGCGGAAACGGGCGAGGAATTGTGGCGCCTGCAACTCGGTGGCCAGGTGGCCTCGGGCCCGATGAGCTTCGAGATGGATGGCAAGCAGTACGTGGCAGTCTCAGCGGGTGCAGGGCTGTTCGTATTCGGCCTGCCGGACTGAACCGGTCGGATTCAGCGAGAGTCCAGACGCTTTCCGGATGCTGACGGTGCGGAAAGCGTTTCGGACATTATTCCTGCGTCTCAGGCGCCTGCGTATGCAGCTGCTGCCAGCGCCGTAAAGTCCACAAAGCGATAGCGATAGGGGCTTTCCTTCCATCCCAGCGTCAGGGTCTGGCCGTCTTGCAGGGCAAGCGTGCCGCCGGCACTTTCTCCGCCCACATGTGTCCCATCGACCAGAAAGCCGCAGGCACTGTTGCGATCCCTTGCCTCGAAGCCGGGGTCCTTGCGTTAGATCAGCAGGTGCTCGCGCGAAATACTCAGCAGTTGGCCCTCATCGATCAGGTACAGATCGTTGGTGGGTGTGAAGCCTGCAGGCCGATAGCGTTCCAGTCTGGCAATCTGTCCGCTCTTTTCATCCACGAGCATGCGGGATTCACGACCAATGCGGAAGGGCCAGGCATAAATGACCGCGATGCCCCGCCGCACATGGATGTCAGGCAAGGCATGCAGTGCCTGTTCGGTGAGAGGCACCAGTGCGGCCAGTGGCAGCAGCGCATTGAAAAGTTCGGTGTTACTGCGATCAGTCTGCATGCCTTCGAGCTTGAATCCGGTGTGCGAATTCCGTACAAGGTGGTAGCCCGACGCGCGGGCGACGTTGCCAGTTCCCACGCCGATGTGCGCCTGGCACGGGAGCTTTTCGGCTGGCAGGCCCGGCGCGACATCCACCAGATGTGTGCCGACACCTGGCGTTGGCTGCTCTACAATGCCCGGCAGGGCCCGTCACAGGAATAGGTACGCCATGCAGTCTCAGCACTCCGTCGGCATAATCGGTCTCGGCTATGTTGGCTTGCCGCTGGCGCTGCGTTTCGCCGAGGTTGGCACCCCCGTGCTGGGCTTCGACATCGATGCCGCCAAGGTCAGCGACCTCATGGCTGGCCGCTCCTACATCCGCCACATCGGCGACGCTGCCGTGGCCGAGGCCAGGTCGCGCGGTCTGGCGGCCACCTGCGATTTCACTCGCATTGGCGAGGTCGATGCCATCCTCATCTGTGTACCGACGCCGCTGGACCGCTATCGTGAGCCGGATCTCAGCTTCGTGGTCTCCACGCTCGACAGCATCCTGCCGTACCTGCGGCCCGGCCAACTGCTCTCGCTGGAGAGCACTACCTGGCCCGGCACCACGGAAGAGATACTGCGGCCACGCCTTGAGCAGGCGGGCTTCCTGATCGGCGAGGATTGCTTCCTCGTCTACTCGCCGGAGCGCGAGGACCCCGGCAACCGCAACTTCAATACCCGCACCATTCCCAAGATCGTGGGGGGCTCCACACCGGCCTGCCTCGCGGCCGGCCTCGCGCTGTATGGCAAGGTCATCGACAAGGTGGTACCAGTCAGCTCCACGCGTACGGCAGAGATGACCAAACTGCTGGAGAATATACATCGCGCCATCAACATCGGCCTCGTCAACGAAATGAAGATCGTGGCGGACCGCATGGGTATCGACATCCACGAGGTGATCCGCGCCGCCGCCACCAAGCCCTTTGGGTTCGTGCCGTATTACCCCGGGCCGGGTCTGGGTGGCCACTGCATTCCCATCGACCCGTTCTACCTCACCTGGAAAGCGCGCGAGTACGGCATCCATACGCGCTTCATCGAGCTGGCGGGCGAAGTGAACAGCGCCATGCCGCAGTGGGTGGTGGACAAGGTGACAGACGCGCTGAACGCGCGTGAGCGCTCGGTGAAGGGTGCGCGCATCCTGGTGCTGGGCATCGCCTACAAGAAGAACGTGGACGACATGCGTGAGTCGCCGGCCGTAGAGCTGATGGAATTATTGCAGCACAAGGGCGCCATCATTACCTACTCCGATCCCTGGGTGCCGGTGTTTCCCCGGATGCGCGAACATCATTTTGACCTCTCCAGCGTTGAGCTGACGGCAGAAGTATTGAAAGCGCAGCATGTCGTGTTGCTCGCGACTGACCATGAGCTGTTCGACTACGACTTCATCCGCCGGCATGCCCGCCTGATCGTCGATACCCGCGGCGTCTACCTGGATCCTGCCGACAACGTGGTCAAGGCGTGAACCATGCCGTGTAGATTGGGCAGCAGGCAAGAGGCATCCGGGCATGAAAACACCCCGCTGTCCGCCATGATGCACAATGCCGCGCTGCTGCTTGGCATGGTGGTGGTGTTCGCCATGGTGAGCCGCCACGATTCCGTGAAGCGGCTCGAGCTGTCTTCCAATAGCCTGCGTCGACAACTGGTAACCGGCGTCCTGATGGGGATCACCGGGATTGCCATCCTGCTCAGCCCCGTGGAGTACAGCGATGGGCTCATCGTTGATACGCGTTCGGTATTGCTGAGCCTCACCGGCCTGTTTTTCGGCGGTATTCCCGTGCTGGTCGCCATGGTGATCACGGCAGCATTCCGTATCTGGCTTGGCGGCCCCGCCGCTTTTGGCGGGGTATTGGCTGTTCTGTCCACCGGCACCCTGGGCAACGCCTGGCTGCGCTGGCGCCGTCCGGCGCTCGATTCGATAAGCCTGGGTGAGCTGTACGTGGTTGGTCTGTGCGTGCACGTCATGATGCTGGCGTTGCTTGTGCTGACGCTACCGGCGAACCTTGCCAGCGTGATCTATGGCACGGTGGCGCTGCCGGTAATGCTGCTCTATCCGCTGGCGACCGTGCTGGTGGGCAAGTTGCTGTCGGTATTCGTGCGCAACGACAGTGTGATGCAGCAGTTGGGGGAGCGGGAGCAGCAACTGCTCGTTTTCCGCGAGCTCATTGACAACGCAGTGGATGTGATCGAGGTGCTGGATCCCTGGACGGGACAGTACCTCGACGTGAATGCCGTTTCCTGCCGGGAGCATGGCTATACGCGCGAAGAGCTGCTGGGCATGACGGTGTTTGACCTCGATCGTACGATGCCCCGCGAAGTATTTGCTGCCAACATGCAGCGGCTGCGCGATGGTGAAGACTTCAAATGGAAGAGTACCCATTGCCGCAAGGATGGCAGCGAGTTTCCCGTCGAAGCCAGCCTCAAGTACGTCGTGCTGGATCGTGACTACCTGGTGTCAGTGGTGCGTGACATCAGCGAGCGCAAGGAATCCGAAGAAGCATTGCAACTGGCAGCGCTGGTATACCAGAACAGTCGCGAAGCCATGATGATTACCGACATGGATACCAACATCATCGATGTGAATCGCCGCTTTACCGAGGTGACAGGGTACACCCGTGAGGATGTCGTGGGCAGCAGACCTGATGTGTTGCATTCCGGACGCCAGTCGCCTGAGTTCTACAAGACCATGTGGGAAGCCCTGAACACCAATGGCCACTGGGAAGGTGAAATATGGAACAAGCGCAAGAACGGCGAGATCTACCCCGAATGGCTTGCCATCAATGCTGCGAAAGACGAAAGCGGTAATGTGGTGCGCTGGGTAGCGCAATTCTCCGATATCAGCGAGAAGAAGCTGGCAGAGGAGCAGATCTGGATCAAGGCGAACATCGACGCGGTCACCGGTTTGCCGAGTCGCAGCATGTTCCTCGATCGCCTCAAACACGAACTGGCACGGGCACGGCGTGCCGGTTCCATGATGGCATTGGTATTCCTGGACCTGGATCGCTTCAAGGAAGTAAACGACACGCTGGGGCATGATATGGGCGACCTGTTGTTACGCCAGGCGGGAGTACGTTTGCGTGACAGCGTACGCGCTACCGATACCGTGGCACGTCTGGGAGGGGATGAGTTCATCATCATCCTCAACGATGTGCGCGACAACAGCGTAGTCGGCAACATTGCACCAAAGATCATCGAGCGCTTGTCGGCGCCTTTCGTTCTCAACGGCACCAGTGTGTATGTTGGTGCCAGCGTTGGTGTCACCATTTTCCCCAACGATGGTCTTACGCCGGAAGTGCTGCTGAAGAATGCGGACCAGGCCATGTACCTGTCCAAGCGGGAAGGTCGCAACCGCTTCAACTACTTTACGCCGGCCATGCAGCAGCAAGTGGATCACAAGGCACGCATCCAGCGTGAACTGCGCGAAGCGCTGGGAACCGACCAGATCATCGTGCTGTACCAGCCGGTGGTGGACATGGCGAGCGGAGCGATCGTGAAAGCAGAGGCGCTGGTCCGTTGGCAGCATCCGGAGCAGGGCATGATCAGTCCCGAACTGTTCATCCCCGTGGCGGAGGAGTCCGGACTGGTGGTTCAGCTCGGCAATCGTGTGTTCCGCGAGGCTGTGCGCACGGCGCACCGCATGCTGGCACTGCGCAGCGACTTCAAGATCAGTGTGAACCGCTCGCCAGTGCAGTTCGACAGCAAGGACGATACCTTAGCCTGGGACCTGCGCGAGGCCGGTGTCGATGGTTCAGCCATCGTTGTGGAGATCACCGAAGGTCTGCGGCTGGAAGCGCGCAGCGGCATACAGTATCTGGCCCCCGGCAACGAGGACCATGTTATCTGCAAAGCCATGATCACCATGGCGCACAGCCTCGGTATCCGCGTAGTCGCGGAAGGTATCGAGATCGATGCCCAGCACAACCTGCTGGCGGCGGCGGGCTGTGACCTCGGTCAGGGTTATCTGTTCGCGCAGCCGATGTCGGCCGACGATCTGGAGATCCTGTTGCGCACCGAAATCCGGACTTCCTGAGACAGGTAACCCATGCTGCGTCGTTCTGTACTTTCCCTTCTCGTATTGGCGGCAGCCGGTGGCAGCACGCTGCTGCAGGCACGCGAAGGACCGCCGCTGGCAGGTATCGACCAGGTAAGGCTGGGGGTGAGTGACCGCGCACGATCACTGGATTTCCATGCAGCGTTGTTTGGCGCCGTACTGCGCGAGGAAACGTCGACCGGCAGCATCGCTCTGCAACTGGGCGAAAGCATCCTGCTGCTGCAGGCAGCTGCCGAGCCTGCGGTGCTTGAGCATGGCTTTGCCGTGGAGACACCGATCCCGGCGCTGCAGGCTGTTTTGCAGGACTTGGGCATCCGCGTGCAGAACCAGGCTGATGGCAGTCTGCTCGTCGAGGACAGGGATGGGGTACGTACCCGTTTGGGAGCAGCGTTGCCCTGGGGGCAGCTTGCTGCGTCAGCGCTCTCGGTAGCCGGAGGCAGGCCAGTCTTCCAGCCTCTGCTGATCGACGAGATTGCCATCAACGTGACGAACATGCAGGTGGATTCGATGTTCTACGCACGCCTGCTGGGCCAGACCTCAAACGCCGTGGCCGGTTCCCAGTTCTTCAGCATCGGCAACCATGCGCGCCTGCGTCTGATCCAGACTGCCGTAGGCCAGCCCGCGGGCTTCAATTATTTTTCAGTGCTGGTGGCCAATACCGACATGGACGCGGCAGCCGAGGCCGTGTTTGGCGCTGGTGGCATCGTGGAAAGTTTCCTGCCCAACGGCTTCAGCTTCTGGGACCCGGACGGTTTGCGGGTGTTTGTGCGCACTGCTCCGCAGGTATTGAATTCACCGTCCGCGCGGCCCTGACATCCTGCACACGAGCCCCGCTTCCCTCGCCAGAGTTGGAGCTGAGTGGTCTCGGGTATTGTTGCTCACGGTGGGCGGAAGGGGACTGATCTGCTGCGGGGGCATTGGGGAGGCGGAGGGTACAGTGACCGTTTTTCTCGCCAAGGGCGCCAAGACGCGAAGGCGCCAAGAGCAGGGCTTGTTCATCCGCATCTGTTCTCGTCGTTGAACCCCTTGCCTGGCTTACCTTGCCCGAGCAGAGCACCACAGCCAAACACCGCTTTGAACTCTTGGCGCCTTCGCGTCTTGGCGCCCTTGGCGAGAAAAACTGTCACTCCCCGATAACGAAGCCACTGCCAGCATTCCTTGCGAGAAACCCGTACCAAAGCTCTCCGGATCCCTCACCAAGCCTGCTGGCAGGCATTCCCGGAACAAGCTCCGCGAGACATAACAACAACCAGCACTCAGTGCTTGTACAGCGGTGGCAGCGCGTATTTGGGGGTGCCGCCGGGCTGTGTGATGCCTTGCTTGTGCAGCGCCGCGACCGTCTCGTAAAGCGCTTTGAGGTCAGGCTTGTCCATGGTCGCGCCGTACAGGGAAGCATCGAGCAGCTGCAGTTGCTGCATGAGCTCAACGCTGTGGCACTTCTGCGCGAGTTGCGCGAGGGTCTGGATACCCGGCTCCTGCACCGTGGCTTGACCCCATTTCAGTACAGCCTTGCGCACGTCAGGCAGCTTGCCGCTATCGCAGGCGGTCTTCAGTACGCGCAGGGCAGAGTTTGCTTCCGGCAATTCAGCACGCTGGGCTTCGCCTTTCTTGCCGGAGGGCAGGCGCAGTGCGGGTAGCACTCCCGAACCCGCGGATACGCCGACCGTTTCAACGTAAGCCAGTTGACGCTTGCTGTGCAGCCACAGGAACAGGGTCAGCAGCCAGGCCACACCAAACACGGCGGTGCCGGCAATCCACAGCGAGGAGGCACCGGCGCCGCCGCTGTTGTCCAGGACGCCGGCGTCACGTTGTGGCAACAGGCCGGGCAGGGGAGTCTCACCGCCCGCACTGCTGTCACTGCCTGAGGGTGCGACCACGATGATGGTGCGTGCCGGCAATACGGCAGTTTCGAGCTGGTCGGTTTCGGTATTCCACCACGGCAACTGTACTTCCGGCAGGCTGTATTCGCCGGGGCGTGAGGCCACCATGGCAGTACCTTCACTGCGGGTACCGATCACGCCGTCACGGTCGGAGCTGTCTTCGCGCACTGGCTGGTCGGGGTAGAAGCGCAGGCCAGGCTGATCCGCGTATTCGATGCCAGGCAGCAGCGAGCTGGACAGCCCACGCGCAGTGACCACCACGTTGCGCGTGATGGCATCGCCGACTTCCACGGTGTCGAGTTCGCCGCTCCAGGTTTCGGTCAGCGTCAGCTCCGCGGCAGGCAGCCAGGTCTGGCCCGGGAAAGCAGCCGGGCGGGCCTTCACATTGATGCTGTGCGCATCGCTGTTGAGGTTGATCTCGCGCACCGTGTTGCGGTTGCTGAAGAAGCGGTTGATGCCGCCGCGGCGGCCCACGCTGGCCGAGAAATAGACCGGCGGAATCTGCAGCTCGCCACTGCTCTGCGGGTAGATGACGAAGCGGCGTTCGGTCACGCTGTAGCCGATGCCGTCCACGACTTCCTGGAAGTTCTCATCGCTGCCCAGTTGCTGCACCACCGCGTCTGTCACCTGCGGCGAGCTCAACTGCGCGCCCTGGTCAAAACCGATGGAGTAGTAGATGCGGATCGTATACAGCAGTTGTTCCTGGACGTAGACATCTTCCTTGCTGACGTTGCTGCGCAGGAAGATCTCGTCGTTGCCGTTGGCCGAGGCCTGGCCAGCTTCACTCACGGTCACATTGATCGGCCCTGTGGTCTCGGTACCGACGCGGAAACCGGGAATGCTGAAGGTGCCGGTATCCTTTGGGCGCAGCATGATGCTGTACTCGGTCCACGACTGGATGGTGCCACCGTTGTTGGTATAGGTACTGCGCGTGCTGATGCCGCCCACCTGGTCGAAATCCCGGTTGAGGCCGGCCAGCGAGGGACGGTTGTTGCCCATGCTGGCGTCCACGCGGATGGTCAGCGTGATTACGTCGTTCAGCGTGATGTCGGTGCGGTCCACATAGGCTGTCAGCCGCTGTGCCGGAATTGCCTGCGCCAGTACGAACTGCGCAGTGAATACCGCCAGTACCAGCAGGCAGAGCCTGGACCATGCTCTTGTCACCATAGCGTTCACCATATCTGTTGGTTCGTCCCGGCGCCCGCGGCGCCCGGGTTTTGCAGCTCTTCGAATACGCGCTGCTGGGTCTGGTAGCGGAACTTGTTGCGCAGCAACTCGCCCGGATCGTCCGGGATGCGCATGAGCCATTGCTGCATGGCCTGCTCTTCCTCGGTCTCGGGTTTCTGGCTGTCGTTGGCCTGTTGGTCCTGTTCCTGCTGCTCCTGCTCTTCTTGCTGTTCCTGTTCTTCCTTTTCCTGCTGTTCCTGTTCCTCGCGTTCCTGGTTCTGGTCGCGATTCTGTTCTTCCTGTTCCTGCTGTTGCTGCTGGTCCTGTTGCTGTTGATCCTGCTGCTGCTGTTGCTGCTGGTCCTGTTGTTGCTGCTGTTCCTGCTGCTGTTGTTGTTCCTGTTGCTGCTGGTCCTGCTGCTGTTGCTGGTCCTGGCCTTCGTTCTGCTGGTTCTCCTGCTCTTCCTGTTCCAGCAGCTTTTCCACGAGTTCCTTGTTGTGCAGTGCATCAACATGGTCCGGCACCTGCGCCAGGGTGCGCTCGTAGGCAGCGATGGCATCGGCGAACATGCCGAGTTTCGCCAACGCGTTGCCCCGGTTGTAGTGGGCTTCGGGCGCGTCGATCAGCGCCAGATCCTGGATCACTTCCTCAAAGGCACCCTTGCGGTAGTTGGACGCCGCGCGCCAGTCGGGATTGCGGAACTGCTGTGCGGCAGTTTCAAAGTCTTCGCTGCTGAAGGCCTCGCTGCCCTGCTGGTCCTTGCGTTCCCACAGGTCGCGCCATTCCCAGGCGTAACTGGGTTGGCTGCCACCAAGGCCCAAAGCGAACACCAGCAACAGGATCCAGCCGCGGCGAAACGCCATTGCAGCGAGCGGCAAGGTCAGCAGCAACAGCCAGGGACCCATCTCGTACCAGCTGTCGAATTCACGGTCTTCGACTTCGCGCAGATTCTCATTCTCGCCCAGCAGGTTGCGTTGCAGTGTGAGGCTGACGTCGTCGCCGCCGAGTTGGGCGTCGGCGTAATAGCCGCCGTTGCGCTGCGCCAGTTGCTGCAGCGGGGCGCGTTCCAGGCGCGGGATGACGATGGCGTTGTTGGCATCGCGCAGGTAGCCCTGCTGACCGTTGGGGATCGGCGCGCCGGCTTCAGTACCGAAGCCGATCGCGGAAAGAGTGTGACCGCTGCCGGCAAGCTGCTCGCCAATTGCAAGCACGTCGGTATTCAGGATGCCGTCGGTCAGCAGCAGGATGCGACCATCGACCAGGCTGCTGTTGGCCAGCAGTTCGATGGCGAGCGCGACGCCGCTGGCAGGATTGCTGCCGGCCTGCGGCATGATGTTGGGTTGCAGCGAGGGCACGAGGTTGCTGATGGTTTCGACGTCGTCCGTCATCGGCGTTACGGTGTGGGCACTGCCGGCATAGACGATGAGCCCGGTCTGGCCTTCCTGGCGGCGTGCTTCGAGAATGTCGATGATCTTGCGCTGCACGCGCGTCACCCGGTTGGGCTTGAGGTCCTCGGCATACATCGACAGGGACAGGTCCGCCACGATCACGGCAGCGTCCTCACGTTCCTGCACCGGTACCGGAATCTGTTGCCACACGGGGCCTGCCAGCGCCACCACACCCAATGCCCACACGAGTAACAAACCATAGAGGGGCCAGCCTTGCTTCGCTGTCATGCTGCGGTCCAGCAAGTAGGGCAGCAGCAGGGGATCGATGGCACGTGCCCAGTTGCTCTGGCTGCTCTGCAGATAATGCAGCACCAGAAACAAGGCTAACGCCGGCAGCAGTGCCCACAACAGCAAGGGCCGCAGGAAGTGGAAGTTTTCGATGAACTCGGGTGTGAAGGGCCACATGTCAGGCTTTCCTCTCCTGCAGTCCGGCCGCCTTGTTGCCGGCAGGGCCGCCGGTGCTGGTGGCTGCCGCGGCGGATTTGCGTGACAGCAACTGCGCCCACGGCAGCTTGCACAATGCCAGCAGGAAGCTCAGCAGCAGCGCGCCACCCAGCGGCCAGTAGAACAGCGTCAGCGTGGGTCGGTAGGTTTCTGCTTCCTGGTCTACCGGCTCCAGGCGATCGAGTACCGCATAGATTTCTTCGAGTTCAGTACGATCGCGGGCGCGGAAGTAAAGGCCGCCAGTGTCTTCGGCAATCTTGGTCAGCGTTGCCTCGTCGAGGTCGGCGGAGGGGTTTACGCTGCGTGGTCCGAACAGGGAACTGGAGGTTCCGGTCTCCGCGCCCACGCCGATGGTGTAGACCGTAATGCCTTCGCGCGCCGCCAGTTCGCCGGCCTGCAGGGGCGTGACTTCGCCGGCATTGTTCACACCGTCCGTCAGCATGATCAGCACGCGGCTGGCCTGGGGGCGTTCCCGCAGATGCTTGACGCCGAGGCCGATGCCGTCACCGATGGCGGTGGCATTTTCCTCGATGATGCCGATCTGCGCTTCGTACAGCAGTGTTTCGACGGTCTTGCGGTCGAAGGTCAGCGGCGCCTGGGTGTAGGCACGCGCGGCGAACAGGATGAGGCCCAGACGGTCGCCGGTGCGGCGCGCCACGAAATCGCCAATGACCGACTTGACCACCTGCAGGCGGGTGGCGTTCTGGCCGCCAAGCTGCAGGTCCTGCGCTTCCATGGAGCCGGAGATGTCGACGACCAGCATCAGGTCGCGCCCGGTGGTGGGTAACTGCACGGGATCACCGACGAACTGTGGCCGGGTCGCGGCCGTGACCAGCAGCAACCAGCTGAGGATGGCCAACAAGGTCAGGAAACCCTTGCGCGTGCCTGTGCGGGGGGCGTTGGCGTCGAGACGCGTCAGGCTGCGGAAGAAGGGCACGTAAAGCGCCGCGTCGCGGTTGCCGGCACGGGGTACCAGCAGGAGTACCAGCAACGGCAGCGGCAGCATTGCAAACACCCAGGGCCAGAGGAACTCGATCATGTCGTCACTCCAGCAGTCGCAGCAGGAGCCGATCTTGACGCGTCGTGCGGACGCAGATACTGGCGTTGGATCCAGCGGCTTGCCAACTGGCACAAAGCATCGCCATCGGCGTTGAACAGCGGGCGGTATTCACCGTCGGCCAGTACCTGTCCGGCGCCCGTGCTGAAATCCTGGGTGCCGCCATGAGCGTCGAGGAAGCGCAGCCAATCCTTGCCGGCAAGTGGGGCCACTTGGGCTGCGGGAAAATGCAGCAGTGCGACGCGCTTCAGCAGGCTGTTGATGGCGTAGAGCAGGGCCAGCCCGGCTTCGTTGCGCTTGCTGTCATCGGCCTTGCGCCAGGCCGCGCGGGCCTGCGTGAGTTCGGCGAGTACGCGGGTCAGACGCTGGCGCTGCTGCCAGCGACGGACCTGCACGAAGCCCAGCAGCGCGAGGCCGCACAAAAGCAGGGCCGCCAGCACCCACCAGCCGGGAGCCGGGGGCCAGAGGGAAACGGCGGCGGGCAGATGGATGTCTGCCAGCTGGCTCAGAGGGTCTTCTGCTTCCATGTTTCCAGTTGGTCCAGCACCAGTTGATCGGTGCGTATGGTGATGAGGGGAACCTTGCAGCGCACCAGATTCTCGCGCAATTGCGCAAGGCGCTGGTCGAAGCCCTGGTGATAGCGTTCACGGATGCTGCGGCTGAAGGTATCCAGCGCACTGCGCGAATGACCGTCGGTGATGCTGTAGACGCCAGGCGTGGGCAAATTCTCCTCCAGCGCGTCGTACACGAGCACGCAGGTCATGCTGTTGTGCATGGCAAGCTGCTGCAACAGTTGGCCGCATTCGGCATCGTAGTCGTTGAAATCACTGATGAGATAAACGCTGGAACCCGGCTTGGTGATGCGGCACATCTGTTCGAGTGCCGGCTTCAAGGTGCTGCCGGTGGTGCTGGCCTGCGCATGGCTGTGTACGAGTTCCTGGTTGTAGTCGGCCAGTACGTTGAGAAAGCGCAGCGCGGAGCGTTTGCTGCGGCGAGGCTTCACCAGTTCCTGTGTGGCGTCGTTGAACAATACGCCACCCACGCGGTCGCCGTTGTCCACCGTGGTCCAGCAGAGGATGGCGGCTGCTTCGGCGGCTACCACGGATTTGAAGGCCACCTGGGAACCGAAATACATGTTGTGGCCCTGGTCCACGCCGATGATGACCGGACGTTCCCGCTCCTCGCGGAAGACCTTGGTGAAGACGCGGCCGCTGCGCGCCGTGACGCGCCAGTCGATGGTGCGGATGTCGTCACCCGGCTGGTAGGGGCGGTGCTCTTCGAAGTCGACGCCACGGCCCTTGATGCGCGAGATGTGCGTGCCGGTCATGCCGAGGCGCGTCCGCGCGCTGTAGTCCATTTCCAGATGGCGAGCCACATGGCGCTGGTCGAGCAATTGCGCAAGCGTGAGGAAGGCGCCGCGACAGCGGTACTGGTCCTGTTCGAGATTCAGTTGGGGTCGGCGCGCCATGGCGGTCGTCGTGGCAGCCGCCTCAGGCGGCCGGCACCAGTTCCAGGATGGTGCTCAGCACCTTGTCCGGGGTTACGCCGGCGGCCTCTGCCTCGAAGCTCAGCAGCACGCGATGGCGCAGTACATCATGGAAGACTTCGTGGACATCTTCGGGGCTCACGAAGTCCTTGCCCTTGAGCCAGGCGTGCGCACGCGAACAGAGGTCCAGTGCAATGGTGCCACGCGGGCTGGCACCGAAGTCGATCCAGGTGGCCAGTTCCTTGCTGTAGACCGCTGGATTACGCGTCGCCATGACCAGCTGCAGGATGTATTCCTCGACCGCTTCGGCCATGTGGATGGCCAGCACTTCCTGGCGCGCGGCGAACAGCAGCTCCTGGCTAACCACGGACGGCGGTGGCTGATCGAGATGGCGCGCTTCGTTGCGCACCAGGTGCAGGATCTTGCGCTCGGAATCGATGCTGGGGTAGTCCACGGTAACGTGCATCAGGAAGCGGTCGAGCTGCGCTTCAGGCAGCGGGTAGGTGCCTTCCTGTTCAATCGGGTTCTGGGTTGCCATCACCAGGAACAGATCGGGCAGCTTGAAGGTCTGACGGCCCACGGAGACCTGGTGCTCGGCCATGGCTTCGAGCAGCGCCGACTGCACCTTGGCCGGCGCGCGGTTGATCTCGTCGGCCAGTACCAGGTTGTGGAAGATGGGGCCGTGCTGGAAACGGAAGCTGCCGTCTTCGGGACGATAGATCTCGGTGCCGGTGATGTCGCTGGGCAGGAGGTCCGGCGTGAACTGGATGCGGTGGAAGTCGCCTTCGATGCCTTCGCTGAGGTTCTTGATGGCCTTGGTCTTGGCCAGACCGGGTGCGCCTTCGACCAGCAGATGACCATTGGCAAGCAGTGCGATGAGCAAGCGGTCGATGAGTTTTTCCTGGCCGATGATGTGTCCGGAAAGCCAGTGCTTGAGTGCTGCGATCGCCTGCTGTGTTGCCATGAAGGAGTCTCGTGCTGCGGATAGTTTTTGGGTCGGGGTGCGGGTCGGGCGGGGCCCCGGGAGCGGGATATCCTGCGCGGTAACGGGTCCGGACGCCCGGATGATATAGGGAAAATCCGGGCATTGAAAATGCTGCTTGAGCGGCCCGGACGCAATCTCTATATTGTGCATCAATTGTGTGATTCTCCGCCCGGATTCCTGCCCTCCATGCTCTTCTCCCTGCTGCGTTCCCTGCTGTTCCTGTTGCCCGCCGAACTGTCCCACGATCTTGGTCTCAAGGGACTGCGGCTGCTGCATGCTCTGGGGCTGGTTCGCTTGCTGGTGCCCCGCATTGATGCGGCGCCCCTGCAGGCACTTGGGCTTGAGTTTCCCAACCCCGTGGGCCTCGCCGCGGGCCTCGACAAGAATGCCGATTATCTCGATGCGCTGGGCGCCCTTGGCTTCGGTTTTGTCGAGGTCGGCACCGTCACACCCAAGCCGCAACCAGGCAACCCGAAACCGCGTCTGTTCCGCCTGGCGGGCGAGCACGCCGTCATCAATCGCATGGGGTTCAACAACAAGGGCCTGGCGCACATGCTGATGCGGCTGCAGCAGCGCCGCTTCAAAGGCGTGGTTGGCGTCAATATCGGCAAGAACCTGAGCACGCCAGTCGAGCGTGCCGTCGACGACTATCTCACTTGCCTGCGCGCGGTATATCCACTGGCCGACTACATCGTGATAAACCTGTCCTCGCCCAACACGCCGGGCCTGCGCTCGCTGCAGTTCGGCGAGCAACTGCGCAAGCTGCTGCAGACCTTGAAAGACGCACAGGCGGAGCTGGCGCTGCAGCAGCAGCGTTACGTGCCGCTGCTGTTGAAGGTGGCCCCCGACCTCAACGACGACGAGATCGTCGGCATCGCCGGGATACTGCGTGCCACTGCCATGGAAGGGGTGATCGTCAGCAACACTACGCTTAGCCGCGTTGGCGTCGAGCAGTCGCCACAGGGTGCAGAAGCAGGAGGTCTCAGCGGCGCACCGCTCACCGTCATGTCGACTCGTGTGCAGGCCAAGATGGTGGAAGCGCTCAATGGCACGCTGACCGTGATTGGCGTGGGGGGCATCATGCAGGGGGTCGATGCCGCCAACAAGATCCGGGCTGGCGCCACCCTGGTGCAGCTCTACAGCGGTTTTATCTATGCAGGGCCCGCCCTGATCAGGGATGCAGTGCAGGCTTGTGCCACAGCAATGGAGCAGGCACGGGAACATGAGTGACACGCCCGTTTATCTGTACACCTCGGTCGGCTGCCATCTCTGCGAAAAGGCAGAGCAGTTGCTGCAGCTCCTGCTGGGGGACAGTTACGGCGAAGTGATGCTGGTCGAGATCAGCGACAGCGACGATCTGGTCGCCAGTTACGGCTTGCGCATACCGGTGCTGGCCGGCAAGGCGGCAGACGGGGAGTGGCTGGAGTTGGGTTGGCCCTTCGATGCGGATGAGATCAGCGCATTCTTTGCGCGCATCGAGCCCTGAACCAGCTCAGGCCAGTTTGATGTGCCAGGGCTCGAAGCGCACGCCGAACTGGTTGTCGTCGGTGTAGCGGATGTCCACGTAACCGAGCCGGATCAGGCGCTGGTACTCCTCGGTGTTCGAGAAATCTGCGGTGAAGTTCTGTTCGCCCAAGCCGGCCTTGCCGACGTCGAAATCGCCGGCGTTGTGGAAGGAATGACCCGGAGGTGCCAGGGAGCGCGACGCTTTCGACAGGTTGCCCTGCGATTGCAGCGCCTTGGCCAGGAACAAGTGGGTCTGCTTGACGTTGTTGCGGATACCGCTGGTGAGCTGGATCTGCTGCCCCACGTCCTTGCGGATCAGCTCGAAGTGACGCAGCGATTCACCACGGTGCAGGTAGTGGCCGCTGTTCTCGATCTTGATGACGTCCTTCTGCAGGATGCGGTGGTTCAGCTCCGGCGTGACCTTCTCGCCAAAGAAACCGTATTCAGTGGCATCGGCATGGAAGATCTCATCGAGGAAATCCAGCTCGGCCCGGGAAAAGGCACCGATGTCGGTATAGTTGCGCGCGAAGTAGAGCATCTCCTCGAAGCTGAGCAGGTTGAAGTTGGCGTGACCAACAAAGGTCTGCACGCGCTCCAGGCGCTGTACAGTCGGTAACAGCAACAAGGAGTTGGCTTCGCTGAGATAGATGTCGTTGTGGAAATTGGCGTCGAAGTTGCGGATCTTCTGCAGGAATTCTTCCACTTCACCATCGCTGGCCTGCTCGATGACCTGCTGCACCTCATCGGGGTTGCTGGCCTGGGTCAGATCAGCTTCGAAGGCGACGGTATCGACGCCTTCTGAAGAAGTGTCGTGGTCATGATGTTCGTGATGCACGAACTGCGGATGCAGTTCACTCTGCTGCAGGCGACTCAGCGCAATCTCTTCTTCGGCACTGCTGTCGACGAGCTCGGGTACTGTGGAAGTGGTGGAGGCTGGGGCGGGGCTGGCGGAACCGGTCAGGGCAGGGGACGTTGGCTGCAGGGGGCGTTGTGCCGTGAGCGCCATACCCCCTGATGCCAACAATGCCTTGAGAAAGGTTCTTTTTTTCATATGCCGGGCAATATACAAAACTCTTCCGGGTAAAAAAAGCAGTTATTGGTACCAGTTGCCCAAAGGGCCAATCAAAGGGCAAAGAAGGTGCGTGCATTGGCCGTCGTCCGCGCGGCAACAAGGTCCGGAGCCTGCCCAAGGCACCGTGCCACCATCTGCAGCACCCAGGGCAGGTAGCCCGGTTCGTTGCGCCTGCCCGAGGGCTTCGGCAGCATGTTGCGCGGCAGCAGATAGGGCGCATCGGTCTCCAGCAGCAGGCGCCCGGCAGGGATGTCGTGCAGCAGTTCCTGCAGGTGCAGCCCGCGCCGTTCGTCGCAGACCCAACCGGTGATGCCGATGTACATGTCGAGGTCCAGATAGTCGTAAAGCTCTTCTCGCGTACCGGTAAAACAGTGCACTACGCCGCGACTCAGGGCGTCACGTTGCTCCTTGAGAATGGCGAGGAAGGTGTCATGGGCGTCGCGCTGGTGCAGGAACACCGGCAGGCCGGTGTGGGCAGCCAGCGCCAACTGCTCTGAAAACGCCAGCTGCTGGCGCGGACGTGGGGAAAAGTCCCGATTGAAATCCAGACCGGTCTCGCCGATGGCCACCACCTGCTCCGACCGGGCAATCTCCTGCAGCTGCGCGCAGCTGTCACTGCCGAAGCCGCTGGCATCATGCGGGTGGATGCCAGCCGTGCTGTAGAGAAAACCAGGCAGCAGGGCAGCCAGGGCCGCGGCTTTGTCGCTGCTCTCCACGCTGGTGCCGGTAACGATCATGGCCTCGACCCCGGCGCGGCGGGCGTCGGCAATGACTTGCTCGCGGTCGTGGTCAAAACTCTCGTGGCCAAGGTTGACGCCAATGTCGATGAGGGGTGGACTGCGCATTTAAAGCTGCTGCTGGCTGCGGAGCCGCGGATGGTAGTGGCACCCTCCGGCCAACGCAAACCCGGGTCTTGAACCTGCCCGTTCCGATCCCAGTCACAGCTTCCTGAGAAGAATAGTCAACCATGCTTACCCAAATGCCATTTGGCTGGTTATAATTGGGCACTTTTATGGCACCCACGCGAGACAGGGAGATGGCCTTGGAAAAGAAGAACATCGATTGGAGCAAGCTCGGTTTCGAGTACACCAAAACTGATTACCGTTTTTCGGCGATCTGGCAGGACGGCCAATGGTCGCCCGGCGAACTGCTGACCTCTGAAATAATCCAGATGCACGAGGGCTCGCCCGCCCTGCATTATGCCCAGCAGTGCTTCGAGGGTCTCAAGGCCCAGACTGCGAAGGATGGACGCATCCTGCTGTTCCGCCCCGAGCTGAACTGCGAGCGCATGCAAAACACCTCCGATCGCCTGTCGATGCCGCGCGTGCCGCCTGAACTGTTCCTGCACGGCGTGCACGAGGCTGTGCGCGCCAATGCCGCCTGGGTCCCGCCCTATGGCAGTGGTGCCACCCTGTACATTCGTCCGCTGCTGATCGGCGTTGGCGCCAACATGGGCCTGCGGCCAGCCAAGCAATATGAATTCCGCGTAATGGTATGCCCGGTCGGCCCCTACTATAAAAGTGGCGGTCTCTCGGCCATCTCCCTGGCCGTGTCTGACTTTGACCGTGCCGCACCGCATGGCCTTGGCGATGTAAAGGCGGGCGCGAACTACCCCGGTGGTCTGTATGCCACGCGCAAGGCACAGGAGATGGGCGCTTACGAGGCGCTTTACCTCGATGCCGCCGAGCACCGCTATATAGAAGAAGCAGGATCGGCCAACATCATCATTGCCACGAAGGATGGCAAGTTCATCACCCCGTCCTCGCGCGCCATCCTGCCCAGCATCACGCGCCGCTCCATCATGGATATCGCCAAGCATGAGCTGGGCATGCCTACCGAGGAGCGTCCAATCGACCTGCGCGCCGAAGTGGACACCTTCAGTGAGGTAGCCGCCTGTGGTACCGCCGCGGTGCTGTCCCCGGTCGGGCGTATCTGGTTCGACGGCCAGTGGCACAGTTTCTATGCCAACGGCGAGAAGGTGGGCCCCGTAATGCAAAAGCTGTATGACATCCTCTGTCAGATCCAGCGCGGCGACCATGCCGACAACTTTGGCTGGACCGTCCCGGTCAAGCTCGACTGAGGCCTGCTCATGAGCGCGGTTGCCCTTTGGCCTCCGCGCGAGCACATTCCTGATGGACTGGCGGCCCCGCCAGACCTCTGCTTTCCTTTTCCAGACAGCGATGGTTAAATGCCGGCCTTTTTCCGGGGTGGCAGGCGCGCCCCCGTGGCCGGGCATCCAACGGCTCCCGCTCTTTCCGAAAAATTCAAGGAAAATCAGTCAGTAATGGCTAAGAATCTGGTCATCGTAGAGTCTCCGGCCAAGGCCAAGACTATCAACAAGTACCTGGGCAAGGACTTCATTGTGAAGTCCAGCATCGGCCATATCCGTGATCTTCCCGTGGGCGCCAGCGCCGATTCCGTCGACACCAAGGCGCGCGCCAAGGCCGCCGCCGAGACCCGTAAACTCAGTGCCACCCAGAAGGTGGTGCACAAGGCGCGCAAGGCCAAGGAACAGCTGGTCGCCCGCATGGGCATCAACCCTGACAAGCACTGGGAAGCCAAATACCAGATCCTGCCCGGCAAGGAAAAAGTCGTCAGCGAATTGAAGAAGCTGGCCAAGGAATGCGACACCATCTATCTCGCGACCGACTTGGATCGCGAGGGGGAAGCCATCGCCTGGCACCTGCGTGAAGCTATTGGCGGTGACCAGACCCGCTACAAGCGCGTCGTCTTCAACGAGATTACCAAGAAAGCCATCGAGGCCGCTTTTGCCAAGCCTGGCGAACTCGACATGAAGCATGTCGAAGCACAGCAGGCACGTCGCTTCCTCGACCGTGTGGTCGGTTTCATGATCTCGCCGCTGCTGTGGGCCAAGGTGGCCCGCGGGCTGTCGGCCGGTCGCGTGCAATCCGTGGCAGTGCGCCTGCTTGTCGAACGCGAGAAGGAAATCCGTGCGTTCGTGCCCGAGGAATACTGGGAGCTGTTTGCTGACCTGAACTCAGCCAAACACACGGAAGCCATGCGCTTCCAGGTGATAAAGGAACGTGGCAAGGAGTTCCGTCCGCCCAACGAGGCGCTGACGCAGGCCGCGGTGGCCAAACTCGGCAAGGCGGCCTACAAGGTCAGCGCCCGCGAGGACAAGCCCACCACCTCCAAACCCAAAGCACCCTTCATCACCTCCACGCTGCAGCAGGCCGCATCCACGCGCCTGGGCTACAGCGTCAAGAAAACCATGATGATGGCGCAGCGTCTGTACGAAGCGGGTTTCATCACGTACATGCGTACCGACTCCACGCACCTGAGCGCCGATGCCGTAACAGCCTGCCGTGACTATATCGAATCGAATTTCGGCAAAAAGTACCTGCCGGAAAAGCCCATCGGCTACAGCAGCCGTGAAGGTGCGCAGGAAGCGCACGAAGCCATTCGTCCGAGTGACGTCAACGTTACCGAGAATGCCTCTTCGCTGTCCGCGCTGGAGCGTGATGCCGTGCGCCTGTACAACCTGATCTGGCAGCAGTTCGTGGCGTGCCAGATGACGCCGGCACGCTACACCAGCACTACCGCGGATGTTGCTGCAGGTGATTTCGAGCTGCGCATCAAGGGCCGCATCATGGAATTCGACGGCTATACGCGCGTATTTCCAGCCAACAAGGACGAGGATGTGGTGCTGCCCGATATCAAAGTGGGCGATGTGCTTGCGCTGCAACAACTCGATCCCATACAGCATTTCACCAAACCGCCGGCGCGCTACACCGAAGCCAGTCTGGTCAAGGAACTGGAAAAGCGCGGCATCGGCCGTCCTTCCACTTACGCCGCCATCATCTCCACGATCCAGGAACGCGGGTACGTGAAGCTAGAAAACCGCCGCTTTTATGCCCTGAAAATGGGCGACATCGTGACGGATCGGCTGGCCGAGAATTTCAGCGAGCTGATGAGCTACGATTTCACTGCAAACATGGAAGGACATCTCGACGACATCGCCCAGGGCAAGCTGAACTGGCTGCGCGTGCTCGACGGGTTCTACGCTGATTTCCGCAAGCAGCTCGACCAGGCCCAGTCTGACGAAGGCGGCATGCGTGCCAATGATCCGACCGAGACCGACATCAAGTGCCCGCTCTGTGGCCGCAACATGCAGATCCGTACGGGCGCCACCGGTGTGTTCCTTGGTTGCTCGGGCTACAACCTGCCGCCAAAGGAACGTTGCAAGAGCACCCTGAACCTGATCCCCGGCGACGAAGCCATCAGCGTCGATGCCGACGATGAGGCCGAATCACGCGTACTGTTGAAGAAACACCGCTGCAAACTTTGCGACGCTGCGATGGATTCCTATCTGCTGGACGAAAAGCGCAAGCTGCACGTCTGCGGCAACAACCCGGGCTGCTCCGGCTTCGAAGTGGAAGGCGGCAACTACAAGCTCAAGGGCTACGATGGCCCCACGCTGGAATGCGACAAGTGCAGCAGCCAGATGCAATTGAAGACCGGCCGTTTTGGCAAGTACTTCGGTTGTACCAACGCCGACTGCAAGAACACCCGCAAGCTGCTGCGCAATGGCGAAGCCGCGCCACCCAAGATGGACGCCGTGGTGATGCCGGAGTTGAAGTGCCTGAAGGTGGATGATCACTATGTACTGCGTGACGGCGCATCCGGCCTGTTCCTGGCCGCCAGCAAATTCCCGCGTAACCGCGAAACCCGTGCGCCGCTGATCAGCGAGCTGATTCCGCACAAGGATGCAATCGACGAGAAATACCACTACCTGCTGAAAGCGCCGCAGAAAGATCCGGACGGCAACCCCGCCGTGTTGCGCTTCAGCCGCAAGACGCGCGAGCAATACGTGCAGAGCGAGATCGACGGCAAGCCCAGTGGCTGGTCGGCGTATTACGAGAAGGGCAAATGGGCCCAGCACACCACCAAAAAACGGTAGGGGTGGGCCCCCGCGCCCTTCCGATCTCAGAACTCTCCGTACGCGGGGCTCAGCCGGAAACAGCTGTGCCCCGCCCGGTGCATCCAGAACTCCGCCACCGCACCTTGCTGGCTGGCCCCATCGAAACTTGCGCATAGCGCATAGCTGTCATCGGCTTCAGGTTCATAGTCGTAGGTTTGACCACTGACCGGATCGGTGGGTAATACCTGCAAGTTGCGGCCATCTACCAGGTCTGCGATGCGGGCGGGGAGTGTGCCGTTTTCCTCGTAATGCCTGCTGATCACGGCTGCCAGTTCCTGCAGGGCAGCGCGGCGAACGGCATCCATGTCGCCCTGGTCCTGTGTTGCCGGTGAACGCAGCACCAACTGGCTGGCCACCACTGCCACGATGAGCACCAGAGTCGCGCCCAGCGCTGCCAGCTTTCTCGGGTTCATGGCCGTATTCCTCAGCGGCGCGGCAACAGGTCTTTCAGGCGCGCATGGGCGTCCCGGATCATTTGCTCAGTGGTGGCCCAGTCGACGCAGCCATCGGTTACCGAGACACCGTACTTCAGGTCCTTGAGATCGGCCGGAATGTCCTGGCGGCCGAAGTTGATGTTGCTCTCCAGCATCACGCCGATGACAGACTGGTTGCCCTGTTCGATCTGTTCCACCACGTTGGCAAACACTTCGGGCTGCCTTTCCGGCTTCTTCAGCGAATTGGCGTGACTGCAGTCGATCATGATGTTGGTGGTGACGCCAGCCTTGCGGCAGGCCGCTTCGCAGGCAGCGACGCTGTGCGCATCGTAGTTGGTGAGGCCATTGCCGCCACGCAGGACGATATGGGCGTAAGGATTGCCGCGGGTGTGGATCACACTGACCTGACCGCGCGGGTCGATGCCAAGGAAGCGGTGCGGGCTGGCGACTGCCTTCAGTGCATTGATGGCGACCTCGAGGCCACCATCGGTGCCGTTCTTGAATCCCACCGGTGAGCTGAGGCCACTGGACATTTCACGGTGCGTCTGCGATTCGGTAGTGCGTGCGCCGATGGCCGACCAGGTGATGATGTCGTGCAGGTACTGTGGCGAAATGGGATCCAGCGCTTCGGTAGACGTGGGCAGGCCCAGCGCGCTGAGTTTCAGCAGCAGACGACGGCCGATGTGCAGGCCCTTCTCGATCTTGAAGCTGTCGTTCATCTCGGGGTCGTTGATCAGCCCCTTCCAGCCGGTCGAGGTGCGCGGCTTTTCGAAGTAGACGCGCATGACCAGCACCAGCGTATCCTCCACTTCGTCTGCAAGCCTCTTCAGACGGTTGGCGTAATCGAGTGCGGCGTCCACGTCGTGGATGGAGCAGGGGCCCACCACCACAAAAATGCGATGGTCCTTGCGATCGAGGATGTCACGGATGATCTTGCGGTTATGGCGCACGTGGTCCAGCGTGGTCCCGAACAGCGGCAAGCGTTCCTTGAGTGCCTCTGGCGTCATCAGCGGCTGGTAGCCTGCAACGTTGACGTTCTCGGTGCTGGTGTTTGGATTGTCGAGGACGTTGGGAGTGCTTTCGCTCATGGGTTCACCTAAGGTACCGGCGCCGGCAATCTGCAGCACTGCGGCATTAACAAAGAGCAGCGGCTTCTTAAAGGAGCAGCGGCTTCGGCAGGGGGGCCGCTGCTTGGGTCAAAAGTGCCGCATTATACCGGGTTTCCCCACTCAAACGTTCAGGATACGGAAGCCTTCGGTGAGGCTCTGCAGCGCGTTGCGGCCGTCGCCGGCGCGGTATTCATGGGCCACGAAACCCTGATAGCCCATGTCGGCGATCTGCTCTGCGATGTAGCGGTAGTTCAGCTCCTGGGTCCCGTCGATATCACGGCGGCTGGGGACGCCGGCAACGTGGATGTGGCAGACCAGGTCGAGGTTGTCACGCAGCGTGCGCACTACGTCGCCATTGGCGATCTGCACATGATAGATGTCGTAGACCACCTTGATGTTCGAGGAGCCGGTGCCTTTGCACACGTCGAAGCCCCAGTAAATGTCGTCGAAGACCTGATCGGTGCGGTTATCGGCGGCCACTTTGGAATTGGTGATCTCCATGCAGACGTTGACGCCTTTTTCCTCGGCATAGGGAGCCACCCGACTGAGGATGGCAATGGCGTTGTCGCGGCCTTCCTCGCGTGACATGCCGCGGCGCTCGCCCGGCATTGCGATGAGATTGGGGCATCCGGCAGCCGCACACATGTCGATGCCGGCGAGGGTGGCTTCCTCGATCTGGTCATGGATGGCAGGGCGGATGAGGCCCTCCTGGAAGCTGGTGCCAGTGCCAGTCATGATCGCTGGCGACAGGCCGTACTCTGCCAGTACCGGCAGGTCAGCCACCTGCGGCAGATCCACGCCGGCAAAGCCCAGCAGTGACAGGATTTCGCAGCGTTGCTGCACTGTAAAGCCGGTACCGGCCCAGACGGTCTGCATCACACTCTGGCGCAGGCGGCCTTCGCGGATGGGAGGGCCAGGCGGCGGCGGAGCTTCGGCGGCCTGCAACAGTGAGGCAAAGAAGGGTGAAGCGGCGGCAGCAGCCAGCAGGTGGCGGCGCGTCAAGGCAGTGCTCATGTGGGTTCCCCGGGTGCCGGGTGCCGTGCATGCGGCACCCTTGTCAATGTAGTCGCAGGCAAGCATAAAGCTGCCTCCGGTTCTTGTCCATCAAGGGACTGCCGACACAAGGTGCAAGTGCGGCAGCGCTGTGAAATACAGGGCGCAGCGCGATTGCCTTGCGTCGAGGGCTTGCAGCAAGCGGGCATAGTTGGCCAATTGGGGGCGATAGCGTTCAGTCTGCTCCGTCAGGAATTCCTCCAGAGCCTGCCCCGCGCGCGGCTGCGCCGACTTGTAATCGATGATCCAGCGAGTCCCGGTGCTATCCACAAAAGTGCGATCGATGCTGTAGTCGAGGCGTAAACCACTGCTGTAATCCGTCAAGGCCAGTTCGCAGGCATCCTCGGCCAGTCGGTCATGGAACAGCCAGGCAGTAGCTGTATCCGAGAGGCAGGCTTGCAGCTGGGCTGCGACCTGCTGCAGGGCTGCTTCGAGTTGGGTGGCACCGTTGCAAAGAGGCCGCAAGCGGCTGCGCCAGAGTGCAGGAGACACTGCTGGCGCCGGTGCATCGGCGCAGCGCTGTTCGACCCAGGCTTGCAGGCTCAGATGCACCAACTCTCCGATCTGCGCGGCAAGGACATCGTGCGTGGGTTCGGGTTTCTGCGCGGGCAGTGGTGCGGCGAGCAGGCTGCCTCCGGAAGGGCTGTGCCAGTCCACCGGCAACTGCCGGAACAGCGGAGTGCCCGCTTGCAGCGAGGTTTGGCTGCTGCTTGCTGCGGCAGCAACCGGCAAGGGATCCAGTTGCACCTGAAGGGCTGCTTCATCTGCGAGCAACTGCGGCAGGATGCCGTGCAGCAGTGAGCTGCCGGCAGCACTGTAACTGTCTTTTTTGGGTTTGACTGTGCCGAACAACCAGGCACTGCTGATCGCACGCGTTACGGCAATGTACAGCAGCCGCGTGGCTTCGAGGCGGTTGCGCAGTTTGGCTTCGTTCTTCAGATAGTCATGCAGAGGATCGCTGTCATCACCCTTGCTGCCCATCAGCGCCAGCAAGGGACGGGACTTGCTGTCACGTGCGATGAATTCCTGCCACAGTAACAGCGCGCTGTTGTCGTTGCGTGGCTGGCGTTCCAGACCCGGCAGGATCACGTGGTCGAACTCGAGACCCTTGGCCTTGTGCATGGTCATGATCTGCAGGCGCACGCCCGGCTCCTGGGCGCTGCCGTGGCGGCGACGCAACTGCGCTTCGAACTGATGGATGTCGCGGATATCGCCGTGCTGGCTGGCCGCCTCCACGAGGCGCAGGAAGTCGTCGATGTTGTCCCACATGCTGTCATCGTCGAGGCAGGCAGGACCGCCCAACTCCATCCACAGCTGTTCGAGCAGATCCGCCAGCGGCATGCACTGCCAGCGCTGGCGCGCTGCGACCAGCAGCGGAACGATGCGCAGCAGTCGCCGCTGTGCATCAGCGCCAAGCCCAGGCACCTCGGCGTAACGCAGCAGCGTGGAATAGAGTGTGAGCTGTTGCTGGCGACGGTACAGCGCCAGGGTTTCGAGATCGGCCAGCGCCAGCCCCACGAAGGGGCAGCGCAGCAAGGCAAACCACGCCGTGCTGTCGGCCAGGTTCAGCAGGGCGCGCAACAGGGTGAAGAGGTCGTTGATGGGCGGGTAGGACAACAGCGGATCGATGTCCTCGGCATTCCAGCGCAGTCCGGCGCGGCGCAGTGCGGGAACGATGGCAGCAAGCACGCCGCGGTTGCGGACAAGAATGGCGACCTTGTCGTCTGGATGCGCATCCAGCAGCGTGCTGCACAGCGCAGCAACGGCAGTGGCTTCGTGTTGGCGTGGCACGACGAGGGTTGCGTCCGTCGCCTGCTCCACGAAAAGACGGGCATGCACCCCCGTGCCGGCAAGCGCGTCCGGACGTGCCGTGCTGGCGCTGTAACAGACGCCGCCGCGTGCAATGTCATCCTCCGCTGGGAAGGCGCCAGCAAACACGGCGTTGACCCAGTCCACCACCTGCGGTGCGCTGCGGAAATTCACCTGCAACTGCAGCAATTCCATCTTCACATTGACGACTTGCTCGCGTGCGCGCAAAAACAGCCCCACGTTGGCGTTGCGGAAACCATAGCAGCTCTGCATGCCGTCGCCGACGATGAAGAGCGTGCGGCCGTCTCCCTCGCTCCAGCCCGCGATGAGCAATTCCAGCAACTGGAACTGCATGCTGGAAGTGTCCTGGAATTCGTCCACCAGAATGTGGCGGATGCGGTAGTCCAGCTGCAAGGCAAGGTCGGTGGGTTCCAGTTCAGTGCCGAGGGAGTGCAGGGCTGCCAGCGCGGATTCCGTGTGATCGATGACACCGTGCGCCATCATCACGGTACGCAGGCGCGCTGCCAGCAAGGGCAGCAAGGCAACGACATCGGCCAGGACACTCCACTGCTGCTCGCCATACGCGGCAGGAGGCATCTGCGCGAGTCGTTGCAGCAAGGGCAGCAGGCCAGCGTCAGCGAGGTCGGCTGCAGTGGCGAGGAACAGTGCCTTCATCTCCCTGAACAGTTGTCGCTGCTCCGGGTTGGCAGCATGGCTCTCGGCCGGAAAGCCGTTGCTCACGTTCACAGCTTTGCGAAAGCCCTTGGCTTCGGCCGTCAGGAAAAGCCTGCCGAGTTGCTGCCAGGCGCTGGCGGCACCCGAGGTTGCGGGCGGGAACTGGTTGCCGAAATTACAGGCCTGCAAGGCTGCTGCCTGCTTGTTGGCGGGTTGGTTGGCGGCAAATTGTACGAGTCGCATGATCGCGGGCGCGAAGGGCACCAGGCGCAAGGCCGCAGCGTCGATCAGTTCGGACAGCAGGGTGTTGAGGTTACCTTCCAGAATCGTGCGCACGCTGTCATCACCACTGCCGAGGGCACCCACCAGCGGCAGCCATTGATCGCGCTTGTCCAGCAGTTGCATCAGCAGGGTTTCGGCGCGGCGCAGGTTGCCGTGCTGGTGGCGCAGCAGGCTGGCGACCTGGTCGGCGCTGGCATCGCTGTCTTCGAGGCTGTCCAGGGTCAGTCGCACGGCTTCCTCGAACAGGGCCTTCATATCGGTGCTGATGCTGGGGCGTGCACCAAATCCGGCGCGTAGCGGCAGGCGCGCGGTGAGCCAGGAGGTAAAACTGTCGATGGTGTTGATGCGCAGGCGCTGGCTGTTCTGCAGCAGGTTCCAGCCCAGCAGACGATCCTGTTGCAGCACGGCGAGGCCCAGTTCCAGAGTCTGGCGCTTGTGAGGTGCAAGCCCGGCAAGGGCTTCAGTGTCGGTGCTGCCATCGGCATGGCACAGCCCTTCAGCCGCTTCCAGCGCATCCAGCAGACGCTTGCGCATCTCTGCTGCCGCCTTGCGTGTGAAGGTGAAGGCAAGAATGTCTTCGGGGCGTTCGCAGTGCGCCAGCAGCTTCAGGATGCGCTGTGTCAGCAGTTCGGTTTTGCCGGAACCGGCAGGTGCCTGCACACAAAACGATGCGCGGTGATCGAGTGCCCGGGCGCGCTGCTCAGCATCACGGATGGCGTGGCTCATGCGTCACCCCCGGTGCTGTCGACATCGCTGTCGTCGCCATCATCCGCATCATCCCCGTCTGCCGGCAGGGCCTGGCGTTCCCCGATGCGGCACAGGGCCTGCAGGTGACAATAGGTACAGGTACTGCGTTGCAGGGGACTGACGGCAACATGGCCGGCAAGGTACTCGTCCGCCAAGTCGACCACCTGCTGATACCAGTGCTGTTTCAGACCATTCCAGTCCGGACTTTGCAGCGCATCCTTCTGGTCGAAGGCGATACCCGGGTGGATGGCGTCGTTGACACCGATACCTTTGTAGCCGGGTTGTTCTAGATTCACGTTGGCGTGCAGCAAGGCGCTGACCGGCGGATAGCCGGCCTGTTCCACCGCCAACAGGTACAAGGGCAGCTGGGGCTGGTCCTGGCGCTGCGCTTCCCAATTGACGTTTTTGGGACGTCCGGTCTTGTAATCAATCACAACAGTAGAGCCAGCGTCGTCGGCATCGAGGCGATCGATACGCAGCGACAGGCGCAAGCCATGATGTTCCCACTGGAAGCGCTGCTCCGCCTGCAGCCGCCGGAAGGGGCCGCGCTTGCGCTCTTGCTGCTGCCACTGTAGCAGCAGCTCTTCGAGACGTTCCTGTTCGAGGAGAAGCAGGCGCGGCCTCATGGTGGCAGGATAGTCGCGGGCCGTTTCACGCAAGGCGCGCGCTACGCTGCGGGCGGCCAGTTGCTGCAAGGCGATAGAGTCGAGCGCAAACAAAGAGGCGCTGTCGGTGAGATCACTCCAGAAATACTCGAACATGTGGTGGATACAGGACCCCATGGCGGCGGCATTCAGTCCATAGGCAGGCGCGGGGTACTCGCGGGCCTCGAGACGGCTGATTCCGAAGGCACGGAACGGACAGGCCGCCTGATTCGCCAGCAATGCAGCTCCACCCTGCGCGAGGGCTCCGGGAGGCAAGGGCAGGGTTGGCGATTCGCTGACCTGCCGGGATGCCGGCTTGATGGTGATCAGTGCCGGATGCAGGCCGGGTGGCAGCAGGCCGGCGCTTTCCTCTTCTACCGGCAGGTCAGGCAAAAGGCGCGAAGCCTTCAGTGCCATGTCTTCTTCCATGCGGGCGTGACTGAACACCAGACTTGCTTGCGTGCCTGCCAACAATCCCTGCAATTGCAGCCGCGCTTGCTCCAGCGCACGTTGCGGATCGGTGCCGGGCAGCCCGGCGGCCTTCTGCAGTGCCAGCGGCAGAAACGGTGAGGGGCTCGGTTCTGCGGGCCACTGCCGTTCGGTCATGCCCATGCACCAGACATGCGAGAAGCGCAGGCCGGCAGCGGCAAGCGGGCTCAGGATCATCACGGGCGCCGTCTGCAACAGCGGCGGAACCGTTTGCTTCTGCAACAGGGTGTGCATGAAACGCAGGGCCTGTGCGAGCGTGCAGTTGCCTTGCAGGTGGCTGCAGGAAAACACGGTATCGGGCAGTTCCTGCCAGGCGCGCAGCTGCACCTTGTCGCCACTGGCTTCGAGCCTGTCCGTGTCCAGCAGTGCGCTCCATAAACCCGCGAAAAGCGGGAACCATTGCTGCAGCGGGCGACGTGCCGGTGGCTGTCGCAGCGCTGCGCGATAGTCCAGCACGGCAGCAGCGAGCAGTGGTGCACCTTGCCAGGCTTCCTGTGGTTGGCAGTCCTCGAGGAAGTGGCTCAACTGGCTGTGGATCTCGCCGCGCTCGCGTAGCAGCAGCTCGAGTGCACAGCGGCCGTCACGTTCGCTGTCGACGCCTTGCAGCCAGGGAGAGCGCAGCAGCTCGCACAACAGCAGGGTATCGCTGTGGTCTTCGTGCAGTTGCAGCAACAGCAGCGCCGCATGCATGAACCCGGTGCTGCCCATGGCTTCCTGGACGTTGCACAGTATGCGCCCGGCAAGACCGTGGGTACGTGTGAAGATGCGCTGGAGCTTTGCAGCCTGCTGCTGCAGGTCGCTGCAGATAATGCCAATCTGCGCATCCGGTTCGCTTGCAAGGACCTCTGCTGCCCAGCGCGCGGCAGCCGCCATCTCATTGCCAGCCTGCTGGCAGGCCACGAGCCGGGTGGCCGGTTCGCAGACTGTGAAGGCCAGTGGCTCAACGGCCAGCTCCAGGGTACGCAGGGCCTGGAACAGATCGCGGTAGAGCGGCGGGGGATCATCGAAGCCCCACAGTCCCAGCCGTGCTGGCAGGACCTGCCGCAGCAACCGGGGTTGTTCATGACAGAGTTCGAGCAGGTTGCACAGCATCGCGCTGAAACTGGCGACTTCGCGCTGCCGGCACAGTTCCGCAAAGCGCAGGGCCCAGTCGCCAAAAATATCGGCAGCGCTGAACTCGCGCGAGTCGTGCTGGTTGGCTGGAATCCTGTGCAGAAAAGTTCTTGGCAGTTGCCATTGCAGCAACTGCTGCCAGGCCAGGCGCGCATCGTCAGCCGTGCCACTGACGTTGAGCAGGGTGGCGCCGAAAGGTGAGTCGCCGATGATACGTTCCCACAGCAAGTGTTCCTGCAGTGGCGTCAGCAGCGTGACGGCGAGGCGCGCGTCATCCGACAGCCCGGCCAGCTGCTGCCACAGATCGGACAGCCAGAGGTCAATGGCGAAGACAGGCGAAGACGGCTGGATACTGTTGGCACCATGCCGGCAACGCCAGCTGGCCAGGGCATCCTGCAGCTGCCGGCTGCTGCGAAAGTTGGGCACCAGTACCAGCATCCCCGACGCAAGTCGTTCATCGAGCCAGGCCAGTTCCTCGTGCGTGTACATCAGGTTCCTTGTGTTGCGGGGTTGGCTTGCATGTCACTGTTACATGTTCGGATAGTTGGGCCCACCACCACCTTCCGGCGCCACCCAGCGGATGTTCTGCGTCGGGTCCTTGATGTCGCAGGTTTTGCAGTGCACGCAGTTCTGCGCATTGATCTGCAGGCGCGGCACCTCGTCATCGCGCACGATTTCGTAGACGCCGGCAGGGCAGTAGCGCTGGGCGGGTTCGTCGTACTGTGCGAGGTTGAACTGGATCGGCGTGTCCGGGTCCAGTAGTTGCAGATGGCATGGCTGGTTTTCTTCGTGGAACGTGTTCGACAGGTATACCGAGCTGAGCCGGTCGAAGCTCAGCAGGTTGTCGGGTTTGGCGTAGGGGATGCGCTTGCTGTGTTCCGCCGGTTTCAGCGTTGCGTGGTCTGGCGTGCTGTCACGCAGGGTCCACGGCAGTTTGCCCTGGAACAGCTGGTCCACGAAGCAGTAGGCGGCGCTAGCCAGAGTGCCGAACTTGTGCACGGCAGGGCCACAGTTACGCGCGCGTTGCAGTTCCGCATGGAGCCAGGACGCGTTGAAGGCGCGCTGGTAAGCCTGCAGTTCCGCCGGTGCATCGCCCTGCAATGCGTGGAAGATGCTATCGGCTGCCAGCATGCCCGACTTCATCGCGGTATGGGTGCCTTTGATCTTGAGGAAGTTCAATGTGCCTGCGTCATCACCCACCAGCATGCCGCCAGGAAACACCAGCTTCGGCAGGCTCTGCAAGCCGCCCTTGGCAAGCGCGCGCGCGCCATAGCTCAGACGCTTGCCGGCGCGCAGCACCTGCGCAAACACCGGGTGCTGCTTCATGCGCTGGAATTCCTCGAAGGGACTCAGCCAGGGATTCTCGTAGTTGAGATCGGTGATGAGCCCTACGGCCACCAGATTGTCGGCCATGTGATACAGGAAGCCACCGCCCGTGGTGCCCGATTCCGACAACGGCCAGCCGAGACTGTGCACCACATGTCCCGGGCGATGGACCACGTCGGGTACTTCCCAGATTTCCTTGATGCCGAGGCCGTAGTGCTGCGGAGTACTGTGCTGATCCAGGGCAAAGTCGCGAATCAGCTGCTTGCCCAGTTGCCCACGGCAGCCTTCGGCGAACACCGTGTATTTGGCATGCAGTGCGTAGCCTGGTGTGTAGTTGGGGCCAGGTTGCCCGTCCTTGCCGATACCCTGATCGCCGGTCACCACGCCTGTGACGCGGCCGCTGGCGTCGCGCAGCACCTCAACTGCCGGGAAACCGGCAAGCAACTCAACACCAAGTGCCTCGGCCTGGCTGCCGAGCCAGCGGCATAGCTGGCCGAGGCTGATGACGTAGTTGCCTTGATTGTGGACGTCTTTCGGCAACAGGGAATCCGGGATACGCAGTTTGCCGTTAGCCGAGGGCAGGTAGAACACATCCTCGGAGGCGACCGCGGTGCTCACGGGTGCGCCTTGCTCGCGCCAGGCGGGAAACAGTTCATCCAGTGCCGTGGTTTCCAGAATGGCCCCGGAAACGATGTGGGCGCCGATCTCGGAACCCTTCTCCAGCACACAGATGCTCAGCGGTTGTCCGGAAGCCTGTGCCTGCTGCGCCAACCTGCACGCCGCGGCAAGGCCGGCAGGGCCGGCGCCGACGACAAGCACATCGAATTCCATGGTTTCGCGTTCACTGGCGCTGGTCAAAACATCCACCCGAGACTGTCATTGAGAGATGGCGGCCATTATAATTCCGGCCTGTCCAAAAGCCCTAATTTCCCAGCAAAGCTGCTCACATGCAGCTGCATTCGACAGATAAAGGTTGTCAACTCAATGAAAATTCTGGTAGCCGTCAAACGCACGATCGATGCCTATGTAAAACCACGGGTCCAGAGTGACCAGAGTGGCATCGACCTCAGCTCGGCCAAGATGGCCATGAACCCATTCTGCGAGATCGCCGTAGAGGAAGCGGTACGTCTCAAGGAGCAGGGTCTGGCCACTGAAGTGGTGGTGGTGTCGGTGGGCACGGACAAAGTGCAGGAACAACTGCGTGGTGCCATGGCACTGGGTGCCGATCGGGGCATCCATGTGCAGGCGGCAGACGATCTGGAACCGCTTAACATCGCCAAACTTTTGCGCGCGGTGGTAGTGAAGGAACAACCCGGGCTCGTCATTCTTGGCAAGCAGAGCATCGATGGTGACAACAACCAGACCGGTCAGATGCTGGCGGCCCTGTGTGGATATGCCCAGGCCACCTTCGCCTCCAAAGTTGAATTGAGCGCTGACGCCGTGATCGTGAGCCGGGAAGTGGACGGTGGTGAGCAAGTGCTGCGCCTGGCCCTGCCTGCCATCGTCACCACTGACCTGCGCCTCAACGAGCCGCGCTACGCCAAGCTGCCCGATATCATGAAGGCCAAGAAGAAGCCCGTGGATGTGCTGACCCCCGAGGCGCTGGGCGTGCAGCTGAAGTCGCATCTCACTACGCTGAAAGTCGTGGAGCCGGCGCCGCGCAAGGCCGGCATCAAGGTGCAGAGTGTCGCCGAACTGGTCGACAAGCTGCGCAACGAAGCAAAAGTTCTGGGCTGAGGAATAGTTGATGAAAGCATTGGTAGTAGCAGAACACGACAACAACAGCCTCAAGCCCGCGACGGCAGCGCTGGTAACCGCTGCGCGGCAGATGGGTGCGGAGGTCACCATCCTCGTGGCCGGACAAGGTTGTGCCGCCGTCGCCGCCAGTGCTGCGGTTCTGGTGGGCGTCAGCAGGGTAATACTGGCGGAGCATGCCTGCCAGGAACATCAGCTGGCTGAAACCCTCTCGGCTCTGGTGGTGAAAGCGGCCGCGGGCTTCGATGCCGTGCTGGCTGCTGCCAGCACCACGGGCAAGAACTTCCTGCCGCGCGTTGCCGCCTTGCTGGACGTGGCGCAGATTTCCGAAGTCGTCGCCATTGTCGACAAGGATACCTTTGTGCGTCCCGTGTACGCAGGCAATGCGCTGGCCACGGTTCGCTCAGCTGATGCCGTCAAGGTGTTGACGATACGCACCTCTGCCTTTGATGCAGCAGCAGCGACGGATGCGGCAGCGCCAGTGGAAGTGCTGGACGCTGCCGTTGTGCAGCAGCTCAGCCATTTCGTCAGCGCCAGCATGAACAGCAGCAGCCGTCCCGAACTGGGTGCGGCGCGCGTGGTGGTATCTGGTGGACGCGGCCTTGGCAGTGCCGAAAACTTCGCCATCCTGGACAAGCTGGCTGACAAGCTGGGTGCTGCCATCGGTGCATCGCGCGCGGCCGTCGATGCTGG